>NZ_JAGMUF010000013.1:0-44229 GCF_019049125.1 Streptomyces sp. AC602_WCS936
GGCATCGCCCGCCTGCACAACCTCACACTGACCGGCTGAGAAGCAACAGCACTGGTCGACCGGCATGCCGGAGATCATTTACGGGACAACACTTAGGAGTCGGCGCTGAACGCCGAGTGGGGTTTCCTTGTGATCTTGGCCACGGGTCCCCGTCAGGAACTGACGGGGACCCGTGGCCGATCTTGTTCGCTTCTCTATTCGTTCGTCAGCAGCGGATAGACGCCGTTCTCGTCGTGGTCCTCGCGTCCGGTCAGCGCCGGTGTGAAGATGCACAGGAAGGTACTGTCCACGATCGGCTTGATCGTGTGGTTGTCGGCGTCATCCAGAAGGTGCAGGGTGCCGGGCTCGATGATGTGCTCTTCGTTCTCGTCCCGGTCGACCAGGATCATCTTGCCGGAAATGCAGTACACCGCTTCCACATGGTTTGCGTAGCAGATGTCGGTTTCCGTGCCGGCGTAGACCACTGTCTCCGACACGGAGTATCCGAATCCATCCGATGCGAGCAGGATTCGCTTGCTTCGCCATGCGCCGCTTGCGGCCGTGACGTCCCGGTCTGTGCCTTCGATCTCTGAGATCCTACGAACCTGCATTACTTTCCTCCTGATCGTTCCTGATTGACCTTTGTTCTTTCAGTGACCTCAAGAGGTCTATATAGGCGCTGTTGAGACGGGCACCTCTGTCCATGTAAGAAACTCCGACCAATTCGTCCTTCCGCAGGAACTTGACGAGTACTCCGCGGTCCAGGTGGTTCAGGTCTCCATGGACGATCTCCATGGAGTCGGAGATCTTCGGGTTGCCGGCGATTTGGATGCGCAGCCCGAAGACTTCGGTCGCCACGCTGGGGAAGTATCCGATTCCGGATGCTTTTGTGTCGTATCCCAGGGATGACGCCACGGACTTGCCCGCGAGATCGCCGGTGTCGATCGCGTTTTTCCAGAATTCCATGCGCGTGAGTTGTTCCGTCGCCCACGGGTCCGGGTAACGAGCAACATCTCCGGCCGCGAACACATCCGCGTACTCCGGCACGCGCATGTATGCGTCGACGCGCACTCCGTCGGACAGGTCCAGATCGTTTCCCTTCAGCCATTCCACGTTCGGAATACTTCCGATCGCTTCGATCAGAAGGGAACGATCTGCGCCTGCGCCGTCTTCCGGGACCTCGGTGACGCCATCGCAGAGAGCTTCCCTTGCGGAATCGCCTGTCAGAAACGTGACGCCGTTGCGAGTGATCCACTGTGCGAGTGCGGTGGCGATGCGTTCACCGAGAATGCCTTCGAACGGCCCGTTCCGCAGCGTTTCCAGCATGACGGCTTCGCAGCCGTACTCCTTGGCCAGGGAAGCCAGCTCGCAGGCAACGAATCCGGCACCTACGATCGTGACCTTCTTGCCTGCTTGGAGTTCATGGTGGACATACCGCGCATCGTCCAGACTACGGAGGGTTCTGTGGGTAGCCGAGGTGCGCGGCCGTACGCCCGAGGCGATCACCAGACTGTCGTATGCGAAGGTGTCGCCGGTACTCAGATGCAGGACCTTGTCGCGCAGGTCCGCGGTTTCCACTCTGGTGTCGAGGCGCCAGGTCAGAGCGTCGTTCTCGGCACCCTTGACTCTCAGGTCTTCGGCGATGGACGGATACCGCTTCTTAGTGAGGCCCGGCCGGTTGTAGGTGCGGTGGGCCTCGTCACCGAAAATGACGATCCTGGCGTCAACCTTGCGTTTGAGCAGCGCGCCGGCCGCGCGCAAGCCGGCGATGCCGGAGCCGACTATGCCGATGACCGGCTCCCCGCTCGTCATGCGGCATCACTGTTCAGGAAGATCGCTTGCAGGGGGCAGGAGTCGATGGCGTCCTCGATCTCGTCGACGCTTTCCTCGTCGAACGACTCCTGGTACTGAAGCTTTCCGTCGGCGTCGAGCTCGAAGTGAGCCGGTGCCGAGATTGCGCACAGTCCATGGTGCTGGCACTTGATCCGGTCCACGGAGATCTTCACGGATTCCTCCTCCAGGCGTGACGTGCTTCAAGGGCGCGGGGTGAACGTGATCGGCAGCTTGTTCGCACCTGTGTTTCCGGAATCAGGCAGCCACTCGGCACCTTCCCCCACACGCAGGTCAGTCATCCGCGTCGCCATCGTGGAGAGCGCGACGCCTATGTCCGCCCGAGCGACGAAATGTCCCAGGCAGTGATGCAGGCCGCCGCCGAACGCGAAGTGAGGGGAGCGCTCGGCGTCGAGATCGATACGGTCCGGGTTGTCGAACTCGGCAGGATCAGTGGCCGAGGTCATGGTGAACAGGTGGACGGTCGTCCCCTTCTCGATCGTGCGCTCCTTGTGCTGGAACGTCTCCGCCGCCTCGCGCGAGATCCATCGACCGATCGGATTGACGCGAAGTGCTTCTTCGACTGCCCTGGCGGAGTAGCGCTGGAGGTCCTCGGCCAGCTTCTCCCACTGGTCCGGCTGCTTCGCGAACGATTCGACAGCCAGCGCCAACTGATTTCGAGTGGTGTCGATCCCCGCGAATATGAGCAGGATGATGAGGTTGATCAGTTCCTGGTCCGAGAGCTTGCCGGCATCCTCGTCCCTCGCTTCCACCAGAGCGCTCAGGATGTCGTTCTTAGGCGATTCCCTCCTGCTCCGCACCAGCAGCTCTGCGTACTGGGTGAGTTCGACGATGGCTTCGTCGATCTGTGCGATGTTTTCTTGGATGGTGATCCCGAGACCGAGCCCGATCGTGGATGCGAGCTCGTGGATCTTCTTCCAGTCGTGCTCGTCGATGCCCAGGATCATGCACAGGATCCTGGTCGCATACGGCGCCGCGAAACGACTGGCGAATTCAGTCCGCCCATCCTCGATCCATTCGTCGACAAGGCTGTCGGCCAGGGATTGGAACCGGGCGTGCAGGGGCTCTATGCGACGCGGAGAGAAGGCAGGATTGACCAGGCGCCGAATCCGGTTGTGCTCGCCGCCCTCCAGCACCAGCAGAGTCTTCTGCCACCAACGGTCGAAGTGTCCGTCGACCACTCCGTGCTGCGCCGGCCACTTGGCCGACCCTTGTGTCAGGAGGGGGTGCTTCAGGAGGAAGCTGCTGTCCTCGTAGGAGAGGACTGCGATCCCCCAGTCAGTTCGCGCGTACCAATGCGTGGCCCGCGCCGTTCGCACTTCTTCCGAGTCCATGCGGAACTGTTCGCCACTCACGTCGAGGTGCAGGGTCGTGGGTTGCTGAGTCAGCTGAGTCATGGCAGACGCCTTCCAATCACTCGGCGGTCAACGGGCCGATTCGGTAGAGCACCTCGTCGTGGTGGCTGTCGGCGAAGAGGTGGCTGGGGAAGAGCACGCGAGTCTCGATGTGCGCCGAGTGCTTCTTGGCGAACTGCTTCAGCACCATGATGATCGCCTTGTTCTCGGCGGAGACCGTGGCTTCGACGTACCGGGCCCCGCTGGCCACCTGCTGGTCGGCCGCGGCCTGGAAGAGCTTGATGCCGAGGAAGGGAATGCCGTGGCGCGGGTTGACGGCGGTCTGCCAGACGAAGTAGGTCTCGGGCTCGTCGGGCCGGCGATAGCCGGTGAGGAAGCCGACGACTTCGTCGTCCACGGTCGCGATCAGCGATCCGTCGGCGAAGTCCCGGAACCACAGCGTGTAGTAGTAGATGCTGTTGGAGTCCAGGCCGGGAGTGTTCTCGACCAGGTTCCACACGGCCGGGCCGTCCTCGGGCACGGGTGCGCGGAAGACCGCCTGCTTGGCCGCGACGGTGCCCTGGTCCGGGCCGGCACCGAGTGCGGAGGTGATGGTGATCGTCATGGTCGGGCCGCCTTCTCCATCGGGGACATCGGGCGCGGTCATGCTGTTTCGTAGACGGCGCGTTGTGTGATGCGCAGTCCCTGGTCGAGTTCGTCGGTGGTGACGGTCAGCGGGGGCAGCAGTTTGACGACCTGGCCGTACGCTCCGGATGTCTCGATCAGGAGTCCGAGTTCGAAGGCCCGGCGTGCGACGCGGCCGGCGTGGTGGGGGTCGGCGAGCTCCAGGCCCCAGACCATTCCGCGGCCGCGGTAGGCGGAACCGCTGTGGTGCGCGGCGGTGTCGCGCAGCGCGGCTTCGATGGTCTGGGCGTGTGCCAGGGTCTGCTGTTCGAGCTTGTCGTCTGCCCAGTAGGCGTTGAGGGCGGCGGCCGCGGTGACGAAAGCGGGGTTGTTGCCGCGGAAGGTGCCGTTGTGTTCGCCGGGCTCCCAGACGTCCAGTTCCTGTCGGAACAGGCACAGGGACATGGGCAGTCCGTATCCGCTGATGGACTTGGAGACGGTCACGATGTCCGGAGTGATGCCGGCCTCTTCGAAGGAGAAGAAGGCGCCGGTGCGGCCGCAGCCCATCTGGATGTCGTCGACGATCAGCAGCATGTCATGCTCCTGACAGATTCGAGCGAGGGCGCGCAGCCACTCCGGGCGGGCCACGTTGATGCCGCCCTCGCCCTGGATCGTCTCCACGATCACTGCGGCGGGCTGGTCCAGTCCGGATCCGTGGTCCCTCAGCAGCCGCTCGAACCACAGGAAGTCGGGTGTCTTCCCGTCCATGTAGTGGTCGAAGGGCATGGGCGTGGCGTGAGTGAGCGGCACGCCGGCGCCGGCCCGTTTGAAGGCGTTGCCGGTCACCGCCAGGGAGCCCAGCGACATGCCGTGGAAGGCGTTGGTGAAGGACACGATCGTCTCGCGTCCCTTGACCTTGCGCGCCAGCTTGAGGGCGGCTTCGACGGCGTTGGTGCCCGTCGGGCCCGGGAACATGACCTTGTACGGCAGGTCCCGCGGGCGCAGAACCGTGTTCTGGAAGGACTCGAGGAACGTGCGCTTGGCCGTGGTCGACATGTCCAGGCCGTGAGTGACGCCGTCGCGCTCCAGGTAGTCGAGCAGGGCGCGCTTCAGTACCGCGTTGTTGTGGCCGTAGTTCAGGGACCCGGCGCCGGCGAAGAAGTCCAGGTACTCGTGCCCGTCCTCGTCGTACATCCGGCTGCCCTGCGCCCGGTGGAACACGGTGGGCCAGCCGCGGCAGTAGCTGCGTACCTCCGACTCCAGGGTCGTGAAGACGCTCAGGTCGGGCTGGGTGATGGTCATGCCGCGACCTGCTCGAGCCGTGTGGCGAGGACGAAGTCGGTGAAGGTGTCCACCGATACGAAGTCGTCCGCGTCCAGGTCTTCCGGGTCGACGACCAGGCCGATGGAGTCCTCCAGGGCCATCAGCATCTCGAGCATGGTGGTGGAGTCGAGGTGCAGGTCGTCGAAGAGCCTCACGTCGCCGGTGAGGCCGGTGACGGGGCGCTCCAGGACGCCGGTGAGGGCGTCCTCGAGGGCGGTGAGCACGTTCTGGCGGTCCATGGTGATGTCCTTACGTCCGGTGGGGAGGTGCCGTGGTCGGGGGCGAGGAGGGCTCAGTGGGCGAGGCGGGTCTGCAGGGCCTCGGTGATGACCGAGGGGGTCGGGGCCCGCTCGATCAGGGCGGCCAGCTTCTTGCGGTCGACCTTGCCGTTGCCGTTGGTGGGCAGGGCGTCGAGGCGGACACAGCGCCGCGGGATCTTGAAGGGCTCGATGTGGTCGCGCATGCCCTCGCGCACCTCGTCCGCGGTGATGTCGGCGACCACCGCGAGGACCGCGGTCCGCTTGCCCTCGGGCGGCAGTACGGCGGCGGAGGTCACTCCGTCGACGCGAGTGGCGGCGGCCTCGACCTCCGTGGCGCTGAGACGGAATCCGCGTTCCTTGTAGAGGTCGTCCCGGCGGCCGGAGAAGTAGAGGTAGCCCTCCTTGTCCCGCCAGCCGTAGTCGCCGGTGCGCAGTTCGGGGAAGAGGCCCTCCGTTCGGGGGAAGCGCTCGGCGGTCAGCTCGGGGCGTCGCCAGTAGCCGGCCATGACGTTCGGTCCGCGTACCACGAACTGGCCGATCTCGCCCGCCGGCAGGCGTTCGCCGTCGTCGCCGATGACGAAGACCTCGGTGCCGGGCAGCGGTGTGCCGCAGGAGCCGGGGTGGGTCAGGTCTCCGTCGGGCGGCATGATCGCGGTGCGCTTGCACTCGGTCAGGCCGTACATGACCTGGATGCGCAGCTGGGGCAGCGCGCCGCGCAGCGCGGACATGGTGCTGTCCGACAGGGCCGCGCCGGTGTTGGTGAGCAGGCGCAGCCTGCCGAGCTTGCCCGTGCTGCGGCGCAGGAGCCAGGCGAGCCGGTCCGCGACGGAGGGCACACCCGGCAGGACCGTGGCGCCGGCCGCTTCCAGGCTGCGCAGCAGCGGCGGTCCGGCCTCGGCGACCGTGCCCAGGTGGAGCCGGGCGCCGCTGAGGGCGGACAGGTACACCTGGTAGAGGCCGTAGTCGAAGGAGAGCGGCAGCGGGCAGTACACGACGTCGTCGGCGCGGTAGTTCAGGCAGGCCTGGATGGCCGTCGCCGAGAACAGGACCTGCTGGTGGGTGCTGACCACGGCCTTGGGCAGGGCGGTGGTGCCGGAGGTGTAGATCAGGCTGACCGGGTCGACGGTGAGCGTGCCGGGGTCCTCGGGCAGCGGGGCGGCGGCGGTGCGCGGGTCGAGAGCGGGGCGTACCAGCTCCTCCATCCTGAGGAAGGCCACATCGTGCCGTGCCGCGGTTCGGGCCACCTCCGGGTCGTCGGACACCAGGAGTTCGGGCTCGCAGTCCTTGACGACGTGCTCGAGCGGGGCGCCGCGCACCTGCTCGTGCAGGATGCTGAAGACGAGGCCGAGGCGGGACGCGGCGTACACGAGAAGGGTGATGCCGAGGCCGTCCGAGGCGGTCACGACCATGCGGTCGCCGCGCCCTACGCCCTCGGTGTGGAGGCGGCCGGCCATGCGCACGCTGGCTTCGGCGAGTTCGCCGTAGGTCAGGCTGCCGCCCTGGGTGCTGAGCGCGACGGACTGCGGGCTGCGCTCGGCGGCCTGGTCGAGAAGTTCGTGCAGCAGCTGCGCTGTGCGGGTCATCGGGTCTCCTCGGCAGTGGAGTCGCGGGCAGTCGCCGTGTCCGTTCTGCGGTAGGGGACGACGGTGGTGGCGGTGGCGGAGCACACGAGCTGGGGGGTGTCGAGGACCAGGCCGGCGCTCTCGTTGGCTCCGGGGCGGGCGCCGAGGACCTTGTGTGCCTGGAGCTCGACCACCCGGCGCAGCCTGGTCCGTCGTACCAGCCGTCCGCGTGCCTCGATGTAGTCGCCGGGCTTCACGGGTGCGGTGAAGCGGAGGTCGCTGTACTGGGACAGCAGTCCCTCGTCGCCGTCCGTGCGGATGGTGATCTCGGTGACGAGATCGCCGAACAGTCGCAGGATGCGGGCGCCGTCCACGAGGTCGCCCCCGTAGTGGGCATCCTCCTGGCCGATGCGTACGCGGAGGAAGGCGGTGATCTCCGGGGCTTGCTCGTCACGGGTGCTGTGCTGGGCGGCGGTGGTCGTGTCGATGGGCGGCGGCACAGTGTCAGGCTCCTTGGTTTCCGTTCGTCTGTTTTCGGCTGCTGAGCCGTCGGCCGGGGGGAGGACGATGGCGACTGCGGCCACGACGTTCTGTTTGTGGGTGATGGAGACGGAGAGGGAGGGTTGGATCAAGTGGGCGGCCGCTCCCCGGAGGTGGACGACGGGAGCCCCGTGCGAGGTGTGCTCCACGCAGATCTCTCGCGGCGCCACTCCCTGGAGGAAGCCGATTCCCAGTACCTTGAGGACGGCTTCCTTGGCGGCGAACCGGCCCGCCAGGAACTCCAGGCGCCGAGGGGCGCCGAGCGTCTCGGCATGGGCCAGCTCCTCGGGGGCGAAGGCGAAGCGCAGGAACCAGGGCCGCTCGAGCAGGCGGCGCAGTTCCGAGCGGTCGAGGACGTCCAGCCCGATCCGGGGCGCCCGGCTTGCCGAGGTGTTCATCCGGATGCTGTGCCGAAGTCGACGAGGTGCTGCTTGGCCAGCAGGTCCTCCGTGCTGTCGCGTTCTCGGACCAGATGGGCCCGCCCGCCCCGCACCATCACTTCGGCCGGAAAGCCGTGGCTGAGGAAGAGCCCGGGTGAGGCCGTGGGTCCGTAGGCGCCGGACCGCTCCACCGCCAGCAGGTCTCCCGGCCGTACTTCCGGCAGTCGGACCTTCTTGGCGACCACGTCATTGGGTGTGCACAGCGGCCCGGTCACGGTGTAGGGCCGCGGTTCTGTGGCGGTCCGGTTCTCCAGGTGGCGGATCGGGAAGTTGCGCTTGACGAAGCTCCCGACGCCGACGGCGGCCATGTGGTGGTTGGTGCCGCCGTCGGCGACCACGAAGCTCTCCCCCATGGAGTCCTTCACGTAGCGGGCCCGAACGACGTACGTGCCGGCCTGGGCCGTCAGGAACCGGCCCAGCTCCATGATCGTCCGGCAGTTCGGGTTGCGCGCGGAGAAGGAGCCGAGGACTTCCGCCAGGCCCCTCCCCAGCGCGGCGAGGTCGAGGTCCTTCTCGTTGTCGAAGTAGGCGACGCCGAGCCCGCCGCCGAAGTCCACGGTTTCCAGGGGGAAGCCGAGCCGTCCGGCCAGGTCCTGTGCGGTGGCGAGGATCTGCCGGGTGTTGTGGACGACGTCCTCGTGGTTCAGGAAGCGTGTCCCCATGTAGGCGTGCACGCCCTTCACCCGGATGTGGCGCAGGTCCGCGAGCCGGTGCTTGGAGGCGCGCAGTTCGGCTTCGTCGATGCCGAACTGCCGGGGCTTTCCTCCCATGGCCAGTCCTGATCCCTTGCTGCCGAAGGCAGGGTTCACTCGCAGGAGAACCGGGAATTCGTCACGGCCGGCCGATGCCAGCAGCGAGTCCAGGAGGTCGAGTTCGTCCAGTGATTCGCAGACGATCGCATGGATTCCGGCTTCGACGCACGCGGTGAGTTCTCGTTCGTCCTTGCCGGGGCCGAGGAAGATGATGTCCTGGGGCGCGACGCCGGCTCGTAGCGCGGTGACCAGTTCGGCGTAGGAGGAGACCTCGGCGCCGGTGCCCAACGAGTTCAGCACGGCGCAGACGCTGATGTTCGGGTTGGCTTTGAGCGAGTAGAAGACATCGACGCCGGCGGGGAGTACGTCGCGCAGCCTGCCGTACGTGTCTTCCAGGATGTCCGCGTCGTAGACGAAGAGCGGGGTACCGAACTCCTCGGCGAGCGCCGACATCGTAATTTCCTGAATTCGAGTCTCTGAGGTATCCATGCAATCACTGCCATCCGCCGTCGTCGAGCCAGCGGCATATGGTTCGCTTCTGTGCGAGTGAGCCGTCTGGATTGGATATCTGGTCCTTCATCGCTCGCCTCTCTCTTGCTGGTCTGTTCTCCAGCTGTCTCGATTCTGCGAGACTCCGTGCGGCGAAGGAAGAAGAAACGGGTGGCCTGTATCGGTCCTGACCCGTTCAGGCCCGTATCCGGATTCGATATCCGCCATTGAGTTGTCGGCCCGGCCGGTCAGGTCCTTCGAACTCAATCCCACTCATAGGGGACGAGAGGTACTTCAGCGCGTCGCAGATGCCATTCGGCGAGCTGAGGGAAGGCGGCGGCAGCGCGTTCCCAGATCTGCTTCGCGGTCGTCTCCGCCTCGTCCAGGGAGGCGAGACGAAGGAAGAGGCCTACGACAGCGTGCGGCCGCGCCTGGGAATGCACGCTGACGTGTTCGAGAACATCCGGTGCGGCGGCTTCGAGCATCTGCCTGATCTCAGCGGGCAGGTGAGCATCGCCTGGGGGCGCGAGAACGAGATGAACGAGGTACATGAGGCAATTGTCCTGTTCGAGGTATCGGCAAACTCCTTCGGCTGCTGTCGACCAGCGACTGTCCTGACCGTCAAGGCCGGATGAGTCCCCTCGCGGCCGCGTGCACGCCGGTCTGGAAGCGGCTTCGCGCACCAAGATGGGCCATGAGTTTCGTGGCGATGCGGCGTGCCGTACGAGCCGACACACCCAGCCGCGCGGCGACGGTTTCGTCGGTGTGCCCCAGGGACAACAACCGCAGGACTTCCATCTGCTGCGGGCTCAGCCGCTGTCCGCCGGCGGGCGAGGCGGTCGCGCCCATCGGCCGGGCGGACTGCCAGACGCTCTCGAACAGGGCGTAGAGCGATGAGACCACCCCCGCCATCTGCAGGACCACCGCTCCGGCGGCGGTGTCATCGGCGTCAGTGGCGACGATGACGATCCTCCGGTCGCAGATGATCATGCGGTTCGGCAGTGAGGGGACGGTGCGTATCCGCCCGCCGCGCGCGGCCAGCCAATCCGCGTGCGCCACCGTGGCGGGATCGTTGCGGGCACTGTCCAGGTAGACGGTGCGCATCTGCACCCCGCGTTCGAGCAGGTCCTCGGCGAGCGGCCGCGAGCTGCGCACATTGGCCGGCGTCTGGGCTCCGCCCGGGGCGAACGTCAACAGCTCGTCCTCGACCCCGTCGTACAGAGCCGCCAGGTACTCGCGGACGGAGTCGACCCCCTTCAGGCGGTGCACCTCGTCCCGGGCACCGTCCTGGGTGAACTCCGACTTGAGCTGTACGGCGGCAGCCTGAGCCTCGTGCACACGCTGCTGTTGCGCGGCGAGCTCGGCTCGTTGCCTCGCCAGCAGGATTTCCGCGGCCAGATGCGGGTCGACTGCGCGAAAATTCTGGGGGTCTTCGAGGGAATGCCGCACCAGGGCCAGTTCGCTGAGCGTGTCGAGCGCATTCCGTACCGCCTGCTCGGTCAGCCGGAGCCGGCGCATCAGATCGGCCACACCATCGTGCGGGTGCACCAGCATCTCGCGGTAGACCACCTCCGCTGTGTCGTCCATTCCCAGAACTCCGAACATGCGATTCCCCCTTCTAGACGGTGTGTGATGACGAGAAGACGGAGCGCGGCAGGCCGGTGTCCACGGGAGCGCGCCGTCGCGAGGGCGGACCCAGGGGGTTCGCGCGCGTCAGAGCCTCGCCGTGCGACCTTACGGCCGGTGAAAGAAAAGCGCACCGGTTGTCGGTGTTGCCGTCACCAATACCACCGGAGGGCACTTGTACGATCTCGCGAACCTGCCGACCATGGCAGCATGACCTCGCCAGTCGCGCCCCCTCAGACTCAGCGCCCGATCGATCCCGGAGAATTCCGCGCCGTCCTGGGAAGGTTCACCACCGGAGTGGTCGCCGTCACGGCCCTGCACGGAATCGACGCCACGCCCACCGGTGTGGTCGTCAATTCCTTCACCTCGGTTTCCCTTGACCCCGCCCTGGTTCTTTTCTGCATGGCCCGGACGAGCAGCAGCTGGCCGAAGATCCGTACCGCGGAACGCTATTGCGTCAACATACTCGGTGCGGACCAGCGGGAGATCAGCACACGGCTCGCCTCCCGGGGAGGCGACAAGTTCCGCGGGCTGAGCTGGAGCTCGACGCCCGCCGGCGCGCCCGTCCTGGACGGGACACCCGCCTGGCTGGAGTGCTCCACCGAGGCCGAGTACCCGGCCGGCGACCATGACGTGATCGTGGCGCGCGTGCACCGGATCGGCAGCCACGGGGCGGGCGCACCCCTGGTGTTCTACCGCGGGTCGTACGGCCACCTGGCCGACTGACGTCGCGGTGGGCCCGGCCCGTCGCGACCCCACTCACCGAACCGACCAGAGGAACATCTTCATGACAGCAAGCACCGGCTCCCGCAAGACCATCGGCGTGGGCATCGTCGGCCTCAGCGCCGACGGCGGGTGGGGTTCGCGCGGCCATGTCCCCGCGCTCCGGGCCGTGGAGGGCTTCGAACTCCGGGGCCTCGCGGCGTCCTCCGCTCACTCCGCGAAGCGGGCCGCGGAGCGGTACGGCGTCGCGGCCGCCTACGGCGACGTCGACGAGCTGGCCCGCGACGAGAACATCGACCTGGTCGTGATCGCTGTACGGGTGCCGCGGCACCGCGAGTTGATCCTGCCCGCCCTCCAGGCCGGCAAGGCGGTCCTGAGCGAGTGGCCGCTCGCCACGGGACTCGAGGAGGCCGAGGAGCTCGCTTCGCTGGCGGAGCGGCACGGGGTGCGCACGGCGGTGGGGCTGCAGTCGCGCTCGGCGCCCGCCGTGCGCTATCTCCGTGACCTGGTCGCGGAGGGGTACGTGGGTGAGGTCCTGTCGACCACCCTGGTCGGCTCGGGTGGCGGCTGGGGCGCGGCCGTGGGCTCCGGCGGCGCCTACACCGTCGACCGCCGCAACGGGGCGACCCTGATGACCATCCCGTTCGGTCACACCCTCGACGCCCTGACGATGTGCCTGTCCTCCTTCACGGAACTGAGCGCGACGACGGCCACGCGGCGCCCGACGGTCCAGGTGTCCGACACCGGGGAGAGCATCCCCATGACGGCCGAGGACCAGATCACCGTGTCCGGCAGGCTGGCCGGCGGCGCCGTCGCCTCGCTGCACTATCGCGGCGGCTCCAGCCGGGCGACCAACCTGCACTGGGAGATCAACGGGACCGACGGCGACCTGGTGATCACGGGGGGCACCGGGCACCTCCAGTTCGGTCAGTTCGACATCAGCGGCGCACGCGGCAAGGATCAGCGGCCGTCGCCGCTCCCGGTCCCCGACCGGTACCGGCAGGTCGACGACGTCGACGGTCCCGCCGGTGTCGTGGCGCACGCCTACGCGCAGCTGCGGGAGGATCTGCACACCGGCGGCAGCGTCGTGCCCGACTTCCGGCACGCGGTGGAGCACCACCGTCTGCTGGACCGTATCGCCCGGTCCGCCGAGACCGGCACCCGCCAGTAGCCGAACCCCGCACGTGGTCCGCCCCGCAGGCCTGCGCCCGCGGGGCGGACCCGTGTCGTGCGACGGCGCCCCGGGGGTCACTCCGGCGCCGCCTGGGACCTGCACGACGTGACGAGCCGATCGCACACCTCCGCCGCGTGCTCGTACAGGTAGAAGTGTCCGCCGGGCCAGGTGTGGCAGGGCACCGGACCGCCGGCCAGGGCGGACCACTCCCCCAGAGCCGCCAGGGGTACCAGGGGGTCGTCCTCGCCGCCGAACACGGACAGCGGCGTGCGCAGCGGAGCACCGGGGGCATAGGCGTAGTCCTCGACGAGGCGCAGGTCGGCTCGGAGCGTGCGGGCCACCAGTCGGGCGAGCGCCCGGCGGTCGCCGTAGCCGCCGGGCAGTCCGCCCAGACCGTGCACCTGGCGCAGAAGGTCGCGGGCGGGTCCTGGCGGTCCCGGGGTGCCGGGCGGCCGGCCGCCGATCCGCTGCGGGGCGCGGCTTCCTGAGACGCCGAGCCAGCACGGGCCCCTGCCCCGGGACTCCAGCGCACGCGCGACCTCGAAGGCGAGCAGTGCTCCGAGACTGTGGCCGAAGACGGAGAACGGACCCGACAGGGCGGGTCCCAGGGTCGCGCAGAGGTAGTCGACGGCTTCGTCGGTGCTGCGGCACCGCTCGGTGTCGCGGTCGAGGAGGCGTCCGGGCAGGTCGACGCCGCGCACGCTCCAGTTCCTGGGCAGGTGAGGCAGCAGCGGGGCGAAGCCGCGCGACGAGCCGCCCGCGTGGTGGAACAGCACCAGGGTGTGGGCGGGCTCGCCGCGCAGCATGGGGTTGAGATCGAGGACCGGCATCAGGCGGCCAACTCGGTCAGCAGGGAACGCTCGTGGTCGAGGGCCTCGGGGTTGTGCTTGTAGAGGCACTCCATGGCCAGCCAGTGCACCCGCACCCGTGCCCGCGCCGTGCCGTACAGGGCGGCGGCCGCGACGTGCTGAGGTCCGCAGGGCACGTCGATGACCTTCCAGGCCGCGGGGCGCAGCGTCGGGTCCGCGCCGAGGTAGTCGACGGACAGGGGGCGGCCGAGGCCGGTGCCCAGGCCCTTGAGGTAGGCCTCCTTGCGGGTCCACAACTGTCCGAACGCGACGGCGTCCTGCCGTTCGGCCGCCACCTCGCCCTGTTCGCGCGGGTGCAGCGCGGGAGTACAGACACGGACCGTCTCGGCCGTGGGGACCTTCTCCACGTCGACGCCGATCGGCACCGGCGCGATCCCGATGAGAGCCATGCCGTTGCTGTGCGAGAGGGAGAAGTGCAGGGGCGCGTCGGGAGAGTCGAGGACCGGCCTGCCGTGCGGCTCGTCGCAGCACGGGCAGGTGTCCCGGCCCAGCCGCAGGCTGCGCGGGTCGGTGCCGAGATAGGCGCTGAGCAGGCGGCGCAGGCCGACGTGCGCGCTGCTGTAGAGCAGCCGGCCCGCCTCGCGCCGGCATGTCCCGGCGCGGCTCTGCTCGGCCGCGTCGAGTTCGGTGAGGTCCAGTTCTCCCGTGCAGGTGCCGAGCGGCGGCTGGCGCAGGATCCACAGGTCCGCGCTACGTTGTGGCGGGATCGGCAATGTCACGCTGTTCAGTCCCTGCCTTGGATGGGGTGAGAAGTCGGTCGAGGTAGCGGGCCAGCGTGCCGGTGTCGGGGGCGCTCAGGACGAAGGTCAGTTCGGGCTCGACCGTCAGCACTCCGGCGATGCGGCGCTGGAGCTCCAGGCCGGTCATGGACCGCACGCCCAGGTCGGTCATGGTCTGGTTCCGGTCGACCGCTTCCGGCGGGCAGTTCAGTACGCGTCCGATCTCCTGGCAGACGTGGTCCTCCAGGAGACGCTCCCGCTCGGTGGGGCTCGCGTGGCGCAGCACGGCCGTGAGTGGGGGCGGTGCTGCGGGGGGCAGTTCGGGTTCTGGTTCCTCGGGCCGGGGCTTCGCCGACGGGCTGAGGGAGAACCAGTCGAGTACGGCCTGATCCACGGTCATGTGTTCCTCTGTCGGTCACGGTCAGGGGGACGGCCGGTGGCGCGCCGTGCCGGGGGATTGCGGGCACGCCACCGGCCGAGTTGGTGGAGCCAGCGCTCAGTCCGCGACGACGGCGCCGGGCGGCAGTTCGTGGGCGAAGCCGGCGCGCAGGTTCACACCCGCGAGCTGCCCGGTGATCTCGACGCTGCGCCACAGGCCGCCGCGCAGGGGCAGAAGCCGGCGGCTGCTGAGCCCGGCCCGCGCGGTGTACGGGCCGGGGCCGGCACCTTGCGGCTCCTCGGGAGCGGCCTCCAGCACGGTCTGCATCATCCACAGGGTGTTGCTCTCGGACCGGCTGATCGAGTCCAGTTCGTAGAGGAGGACCTGGGCCAGCTGCAGATTGACCACGAAGGCGTCGATGAGGGAGACCGCGGTGTGCCGGTCGCCCTCGATGCCGTCCGCCGCGGGCTCGGTCTCCGCGTCGAAGGTGACGTCGGCCAGGGCGGAGAAGTCCGCCAGGTCGACGGCGACCTCCCGGATGTGGTGGCGCCGGCGCTTGAAGCCACCGCCCCAGAAGCGGTTGTTCTCGGGACCGAGCGCGTCCTCCAGCCCGAGGTGGCGTGCCTCCTGTACGGCGCGGGAGCCGATGTCGTGCTCGATCTCGCAGCGGACCTTGAGATTGCCGACGGTGCAGTCGTGGACCGACCGGAAGCGGCCGCCCGGTCCGGGCACCTGGGCGCTCTCCACGAGGCGGGCTGCCAGGGGGATGTCCAGCAGCTCCTCCTGAGGGGCACCGCCCGCGCGCAGCACGACCTTGTGCAGGCGCATACGGCGACGGGCGGCGGCGTCCAGACCGTATCCGTGGGCCAGATGGGTCTCCGCCAGCTGGACGCCCAGGACCAGGGCGTCGACGGTGCTGAGGTGCGGCCGCAGGTCGGTGCCGTCCTTCTTGCGGGACCAGTCGGCGGGATAGCCGACGTCGACGGTGCCGCGCACTCCGGCGTCCGGGGCGTCGACCGGAGTGACGACCAGGTCGCCGACGCGGTATTCGGCGCGCTGGTAGCCGCGGGAGAAGAACCGGGTCTCGCCCGGGCCGAGGTAGTCGTCGATGGACTGCAGCAGTATCTGCTGACCGGTGCCGGCGCCCATGTCACACACCCGCCCCGGTGGTCTGTATCGACTCCTCGTAGACGGCGATCAGTTCCCGGACCGTGCGGACGTCGGTGATGGACCGGTCCCCGGCGAACGGGTCGACGCCGAGTTCGGTCTCCAGCTGCAGCAGCAGCTGGGCCAGCAGCAGCGAGTTGAGACCGGCCGTGAGCAGCGGGTCGTCCAGGCTGTACCCGCTGCCGCCCTCGTCATTGAGCAGGACGCTGTCGATCTCGCGCAGGATGGTGTGCTGCACGGCGTCGTCCGTGCCGTGCGTGTCCTTCAGCATGTGATGCCTCCGTCGATGACCAGGGTCTGTCCGGTGATGAAGCGGGACTGGGGTGTGGCGAGGAAGAGGATCGCGTCGGCGACCTCGTCCACGGTTCCCAGCCGTCCCAGCGGTGTGCGCTGCTGGATCTTTTCGCGGTTGCGTACGGTGACGTCCGCGGTCATGTCGCTGTCGAAGAAGCCGGGGGTGAGGGTGTTGACCCGCACGCCCTGGGGGCCGAGTTCGCGCGCCATGCTGCGGCCGAGACCTTCCAGCCCCGCTTTCGCCGCGGCGTAGACGGCGACGCCCCGATATCCCCGTATGGCGTTGATCGACGAGACGTTGACGATGCTTCCGCCTCCGCCGCGCACCATGAGCCGGGCACAGGCCTGGGCCAGGTGCAGGGGGGCGAGAAGATTGGTGCGTATCAAGTCGTCCATGCGGCCGGGCGCCGTCGTCAGGAACAGTTCCTGGTGCAGCACGCCGGCGTTGTTGACGAGGAGGTCGAGCCGGCCGAACCGGCGGCCGCTGTCGCGGGCGAACGCGCGCAGTGCCGCGGAGTCGGCGAGGTCCACGGAGGCCCAGTGGAAGGCGTCCTGGTACTTGTCCGTCGTCTCGGTGACGAAGTCGTTCGGCGTCCTGCTGAACGTCGACACCGACCATCCGTCGGCGAGCAGCCGCTCGACCAGGACCCGGCCGAGCCCTCGGCTGCCCCCGCTGACCAGGGCCACCCGGCCGTCCGCCGGGGTGCCGCCGCTCACGCCGCGGTCCTGATCTTCTTGAAGCGTTCGGAGTGGTGGTCCTCCTGCGACACCTCGACCAGGAGCGGCACCTTGTACGCCTCGAGGCGCTCGCCGCAGAAGCGGCGCACCTGGCGGGCCACGTCCCTGGGGTCGGCCGGGCGGGTCAGTTTGACGAGCGCCTGGACGACCTGGCCGGTGATGTGGCTGCTGCGGCCGGAGACCGTGGCGTCGGCGATGAGGTCCATCTCCAGCAGGACGTTCTCCACCTCGCTCGGGTAGACCTTCTCCCCGGCGACGTTGATGATCTCCGACTTGCGGCCCAGGATGCGTACGTAGTCGCCGTCGACCTCGACGGCGTCCTGGGTGTTGAAGTAGCCCAGGCGGTCGAAGGGCGCGGGCGCGTTGAGGTAGCCGAGCATGGCCATGTCGGAGCGGATCCACAGGATGCCGTCCCGGATGTCGTAGTCGAAGCCGGTGCCGCCGAGCTTGACCCAGAGGCTGTCGTCACTGCGCGACTTGGTGGCCAGGATGCCGAGTTCGGACAGGCCGTAGGTCTGCTTCAGGCGTACGGCCGGCAGCGTCTCGTGGAGCTTGTGCAGCACACCGAGCGGCATGGGTTCGGTGCCGTAGGTGATCAGTCGCAGGGAGCCGAGGTCGTGGTCCGCGTAGGCTCCCGAGATCAGCAGCATGTTCAGGAAGGTCGGCGTGGTGGGCAGTACCTGGATGCGGTGCGCGGCGACGGCGGCGCAGACCGTGGCCGGGGTGCGCTCGGCGATGGTGACCAGCGCGCCTCCCTGACTGAGCGTGTGCAGCAGGGTGTTGATGCCGCCGATGTGGTCGAGGTTGAGGAAGCCGAGGGTGCGCTGGGCCCTGCGGACCTCGCGGTACTTGGCCAGCATTTTGGACATGTCGAGGACGGTGGCCTTGCTGCGCCCGGTGGTTCCCGAACTGAACAGCACGAGGCCGGGGGTGGCGGCGGCGCGCAGACGCTTGTAGAGGGCGTGTTCGGCCCGGCGGCCGGTGCGCTCGACCTGGTGGCCGGCGGCGGATGCCCCAAGGGTGATGACCGTCTCGGCCTCGGCGACGTCGAGGAACTCCGTGCGCTTGGCGGCGGGCAGCGGAGCCAAGGGGACGACGACGGCCCCTCGCGCGATCAGGGCGAGCAGTCCGGCGCAGGCCTCGACACTGCTCGGGCCCTCCAGGGCGACGACGTCCCCGGCCCGGACGCCGTGTGCGTCGAGGAGTTCGCCCCATTCGGCCGTGAGCTCGAGTACGTGCCGGTAGCTGTGCGTTCGGCCGTCGAAGACGATGGCGTCGGCGTCCGCGAATTGTTCCAGTCGTTGAAAGAACCAGGCAGTCATGCGCTCTCCGACATGTCATAGCGGGCTGAGGTGACAAAGGGCTGTGCGGTACGGCGGCGGTTCGACGAGGAGGAAGGCGGGGCAGCCGCGGACCAGGCGGGCAGCCTCAGGTCCGGTGCGGGCGGGGTGCCCGGCAGCAGGGTCCAGCCCTCGGCGGCGGCCAGGGCGCGCAGCCGGCGGTCACCGCCGACGACGAAGGCCGAGCCGGCGGCCCTGAGGAGCGGGAGGTCCGACACGTGGTCCCCGTAGGCGGCCGTCGCGTCGGCGGGGACGCCGCGTTGCAGCAGAACCTTCAGCGCGGCGTCCGCCTTGGCGGTCCCGATCATGGGCGGGCCGTCCAGCCCACCGGTGTACCGGCCCCGTTCGACGCGGGGAAGAGTGCACAGGAGTTCGTCCGCACCGAGGTCGTCGGCGATGCGCCGCAGGGGCGCGGGGAAGGAACCGGAGACGAGGACGACGTGTGCGCCGTGCTCCTGGTGCCTGCGCAGCTCCGCGACGGCGGGCTCGTGGTAGAAGCCGCCGGTCGAGAGCTCGGCATCGAACCAGGCGCCGGCCATGGCACCCATGACCTCCGCGTCGAGGCCTTCCAGGCCGGCGTAGTAGGCCCGGTTGACCTCCTCGCGCGGGCAGCCGACGGCCGCCATGGCCTTGAGTTCACACATGCGGTCGTCGAATTCCCTGCGCGGGTGACCCAGGGCCGCGTGGTAATAGGCCAGAAGCCGGGACATGCTTCCGGCGGTGGTCAGAGTGTGATCCACGTCGAAGAAGGCGACCTGCGCACGTCTCATCTGTCCGGTACCTCCGATGGCCTGGGCGGGAACAGGGCAGCGCGACGGAATACCGCGTCGGTCCCGTTCGGTGGGAGTGCGGGTGGAAGGTCTCTGGTGAGCGTGGGGGCCGGCGTCCGGCTACAGGCCGGGACGGACAAAGTCGCCTTCTTCTCTTTCGAACTTCGAAAGTGAGTTCTGGCTCACGAGACGAATCATTGCAGCGGATTCCTCCGCTCCCCAGACTTCAATGTCACCGGCTTCCACGACCCCACCGCCAGGCAAACTGCCATTCCCACCAACACCCTCCGCGCCGGGCTTCAGGCCTCCAGGGCCTCCCATCGCGGGACGCCGCGGTGGGACCTGACGCTGCCCAGTGGTCCGGCGGCGAAGTGGGTGGCGAAGGCGAGGGTGCCGGGCCGGGTCAGCTCGGCCGTCAAGGCGCGGCGGGTCCGCCTCGCGCGCTCCGGGTCGGCGTCCATCGCGCAGGTCCAGTCGGGCCGGGCGAACTGGTCGGGAACGTGGAACACGTCGCCGAAGGCGATCAGCCGCCGGCCTCCGGCCGAGATCACGTACGCCGTGTGCCCCTCGGTGTGCCCGGGGGTGGTCCACGCGCGGACCCCGGGGAAGATCTCGTCCCCGGTGCTCACGGCCCGGGTGGGGGCCCCGCCCGCTCTCCGGCCCGCTCCCGCCCACTCTCCGGCGGAGGCCACGTGCGTGGCCCGGGGGAAGAGGCGTGTGCCGTGCTGCCCGGCCCCGAAGGCCCACCCGACGTGGTCGTCGTGCAGGTGGGTGAAGGCCACCGTGTCGATGTCCGTGTGGTCCCGTCCGTGGCGGACGAGTTCGGCGGGGAGCCGGCCGCCGTGGAGGCTTCCGATGGTGTCGATGGTGTCGTCGGCCGCCACGCTGTGCGCGCCGTATCCGGTGTCGATGAGGAGGGCCCGGTCACGGTGCTCGACGAGGAGGGCGGTGATGGTGGCGGGGGTGTGTCCCGTGGCGTCCAGCGGGGACGCGTGCGGGCTGTTCCAGTCGTCCCGTACGGAGTCGGGGAACCAGCGCAGCGGGTGCAGTTGGACGCCGCCGTCCGTGAGAACGGTGACGGTGTGTTCGCCCAGCCGCAGTGTCCGGGCGTAGCTCTCGGCGGTGGCCGGTGCGGTGTGGTGTGCCATGGGGGTGCCTTTCGGTGCGGGCAGCGGAGTGTGTGCGGTGCGTGCCGTACGAGCGAGGCCCGGTATCGAAGGGATCGATACCAGGCCTCGGTCGGTTCGGGCGGAGGTCGAAGCGTCAGACCTTCTCGGTCTGCACCGCGGGCTCCGCGGGGAGAGCGTCGGCGACGCTCTGCGCGGGCGGCTCCGCCTGCGCCGCCCTGGGCTGCTTGTTCAGTGCGAGCGCGAGTCCGACCGTGAGCAGGATGAGCACGGCCGAGGTGTACGTCGCGGCCTGCAGTCCGTCGGAGAGCCCGGCCGGGGTGAGGTCGGAGCCGGCCGCCGCGTTGGAGACGGCGACCAGGACGGCCAGGCCGACGGCCGCGCCGACCTGCTGCCCGCTCGTGGCGAGACCGGATGCCAGCCCCTGCAGTTCCTCCTCGACCCCGGCGGTGGCCGCCGAGAACATGGCGGTCCAGATGACACCCTGGGCCAGGCTGAAGACGATGATGCCGGGAGTCATCTGCGCGTACGTCGAACCGTCGCCCAGGAAGGCGGCGAACAGGGCGGTGCCGATCGCGCCGACCACCAGGCCGAGGACGAGCGTGCCGCGGACACCGATCGCCGTGGACAGCTTGCCTCCGATCACCGAGCCGACCAGCACGCAGGCGCAGGGCAGGATGAACGCCAGACCGGTGGACAGCGCGTTCCAGTCCCGCACCGTCTGCAGCGCCAGGGTGAGGAAGTAGGCGCTCGCTCCGAAGGTGGCCATGAACATGAACGTGATCATCGAGCCGAGCCGCAGGCTCTTGTAGGAGAAGACCTTCAGCGGCACCAGCGGGTCGGCGGTGCGCGACTCGATCACGACGAAGGCGACGATCAGGGCAGCGGCGGCCACGAAGCTGATCAGTGTGACCGGGTCGGTCCAGCCGGCCTCGGGGCCCTGGACGAGTCCGAAGACCAGCAGCAGCGCGCCCGCGGTCACGGAGATGCCGCCCGGCAGGTCGAAGCCCTGACGACGCTCGACGGCGGGGTCGACGGGCAGCACGCGCAGGCCGAGCAGGCCCACGCCGACGGCCAGGGGCACGTTCACGTAGAAGGTCGCCTCCCAGCCGAACGCCTGGGTCAGCACGCCGCCCAGCAGGGAGCCGACGACCATGCCGCTGCTGCCGGTCGCCCCCCAGATGCCCAACGCCCGGTTGCGCTCGCGGCCTTCCTCGAAGGTGGTCGTCAGCAGCGACAGGGTGGCGGGGGCCAGCAGCGCTCCGCCGATGCCCTGCACGGCGCGGGCGCCGACGAGCACGCCCGGAGTGGTGGCCAGGCCGCCGGCGACGGAGGCGATCGCGTAAAGGGCCAGTCCCGTCAGGAACATGCGGCGGCGTCCGAGCAGGTCGGCAAGGCGACCACCGAGCAGCAGGAAGCCACCGAAGGCGACGGCGTAGGCCCCGATGACCCACTGCAGTTGCTGTCCGGAGAAGCCCACCCCCTCGCCGATGTCCGGCAGCGCGACGAACACGATGCTGTAGTCCAGCGCGATGATCAGCTGGGCCAGTGCCAGCGCGGCCAGGATCAAGGCCGGGCGGCGGGCGGTACCCGATGATGTCATGGGTCGTGCACCTCTCTGGATGTTCCGTGGTGTGGGCGTCAGTGCGGCGGCGTCTTCGGACATCGACCGGACCGCCGCTTCGGATGGGTCTGGTGCGAATCGTTCGGTTCGGAAGTAACGGGCTCGGCCGCGAGGCCGGTCGGAGCTTGCGCGGAGCTGGGCCGCCGCACCCGGGTCAAGCGGGCACTCGGGCCGCGACTTCGGCCGACGGGATGTCGTGCGCCCAGCGGGCGAGGCGGTCCACAACCGCTGCGGACTGCGGATCCAGCAGGACGAGCTGGAGTCCCGGACGCGCCGCGAAGTCGAGACAGATCTGAGACAGGCGGACCTGTCCGAGGCCCGGGTGGGTCAGCTCCTGCATGACCTGTGTTCCGTCACTGAATCGGTGCCGCTCCCACAGATCCGCGAAGACGGGACTGCCTTCGCGCAGATGCTGGGCGAGCGCGGTCAGCCTCGGGTCGCCGAGGAACTCACCGCTCTGCGTGCGGAACCGCGCCACCGCCTCGTCGGCCACCTGCTCCCAGTCGGCGAACCGGTCGCGGGCCCGCGGGTCGAGGAACAGCGTCTCCAGGTAGTTGTGGTTCGCTCCTTCGAGGCCCAGCAGCCGCGTCGCGGTGCGGTTGGCCGCCAGGACGTCCCAGTAACGGTCCATGAAATAGGCCGGCTTGGGCAGGAAACTGTCGACGACTCGCATCGCGAGTCGCCGGTCGTCGTCCACCGGGTTCCGCGGCCTGCGGGGTACGGCGTAGCCCGCCAGGCGCATCACATGCAGGCACTCCACCTCGTTCAGGCGCAGTACGTGGGCGATGGCCTCCAGGATCTCCGGGGAGACGTTCTTCGCCCTCCCCTGCTCGATCCAGGCGTACCAGGAGGCACCGATCCCCGCGAGCATCGCCACCTCCTCGCGGCGCAGCCCGGTCAGCCTCCGCGATCCGCCACCCGGCAGTCCGACCTGCTCCGGCGTCACCTCGGCCCGGCGTGCGGCGAGGAAGCTGCCCAGCTCGGCGAACTTCAAGGTGGAGGGCCTCGGCGGTGCGACCTCCGAGGCTCCCTTCCGACGGGATGCCCTCTCGCCCCCCGTGCGCCCGGTGTCACGCATCAGCAACGCGACACGGGCTGCCGGCGATCCCGTGACAGTCATCGTGGCCATCCTCCTCCGCGAATCAACCAATCCCCGTCCATCACTCGGCGCGGGGCCCACCAACAACATAGCGAATGATCTTTTTTTCCTCCACCCCAAACAGAGAGATCGTTCTCTTCTGTCGGTCGACGAGGGCGTCGTCGTCACTCTTGGGGTTGCATTTTGTGGCTCTATTGCCCGTTTTGTGCACCGTTCGGCGGTGCGCCAATAGCCGCATCCCGGCTTGAAAACAAATCGGTTAGTATGATCGTTAGTTTTTGATCATGCTTGCGCCTGCTTGCCACCTCTACACGACCGTCGATAATTATAGAGAGCGATTGGTTTTTTAAGAGGTCGGTGCCCGGCCCTAGGGAGACAGATGATGATGGCGAGCCAGCAACGAGCCGAGCACACGCGAAGGCGCCTGCTCCAGGCCGCAGCCACGGAGATCGCAGCGTTCGGCTACGACGGTTCGTCACTGCAGCGCATCTGCAAGGCGGCCGGCGTGACCATGGGCGCTCTGACGTTCCACTTCCCGACCAAGCGGGACCTCGCGCACGCGATCCTCGCCGACGGCTCAGCCCGTACCAGGGAGGCCGTGTCCCGCGTCGCGGCACCGACACGGCCCGAGGGCTCCGAACCCGCGTTGCCGCGCATCGTGCGGATCACGCTGACCCTGGGGGAGCTTCTGGCGAGTGAGGCCACGGTCCGTGCGTCCGCGCGCCTGTCCCGCGAGCGCACCATGGGGCCGGAGGACTGGCGGGACAGTTGGCTGCCCTGCGTACGCCGGCTGATCGACCAGGCCCGCGACGGCCACGAGTTCGCACCGGGCGTGTCCTCGGACACCGTCGTGACGCTGACCCGCCATCTCGTCTCCGGTCTGGAGGAGTCCGTTCTGCCGGACTGCTCCACGGCGCCCGTGGACGCGCTGGCCGACGTATGGGATCTGGTCCTCGCCGGCCTGGCCGGCCGTCACTCGACGTTCTCCCCCGGCACGTAGGCGACGCGCGACAGCGGGGCGGGGCGTCCTGTTGGTGTCGGCAATGGTGTGCGCGACGACTGGCCCGCCAACACTGTTGAATGCGGAGTCTGGGCACCCCCGAGGGCCGTTGCCATGCTTCTCACGTGGGGCAGCGAGAGCCGTCCGCCTGGCCACGTCCGGCCCCACTTTCCTCGTCTCGCCCCTCACGACTCCACCGGGAGCCTCAGTGAACCTGTCCATCTCCGGCACCTACTCCGTCGGCAAGACGATCACCAGCATGGCGATCGCCCACCTGACCGGGATCCCGCGCACCGCGGCCCCGACCATGCGCGAGCTGCTCCCCATCTCCCTCCCGGGGAAGACGCTCGAGGAGTGCAACGGCGCCGAGCTGATCATGCTGATCACCCGGCGCATCCAGGGGCGGGCGGTCGCCGAGAGCCACCTGCCGGGCGGCTACATCTCCGACGGTTCCGCCCTGCACGAGTGGTCGTACGCCAATGTCCGGGTCAAGGTCGGCATCAACCCGAACGACTCCGTCGACCTCGACAACGTCGAGATGACCGACGAGGTCCGGTTCTACGCCGAGGTCATGAAGCAGATCGCGATACCGGCGAAGCAGCACACCAAGAAGAACTACGACGCCTTCGTCCACCTGCCCATCGAGTTCCCGATCGTCGAGGACGGTCACCGCCCGGTGAACGAGCGCTTCCGCCAGCTCGCCGAGCAGCTGCTCCTGGACACCCTGGAGGAGCTGGAGATTCCGGTGCACATCGTCGGCGGCACGATTCCCCAGCGGCTGGCCCGGATCGTCGAGATCTTCGACTTCCCCCAGGTGATGACCATCGAGCAGGCCATCGCCCGCGCCGAGGAGGAGTACGCGCAGCTCGACACCCGCAACGAGCTGGAGCGGATGGCTGACGCCGCCGCCTGACCGTTCCGACGTCCGCCCGCTTCCCCCCTCCTCCCCCCACCACCACTGGCATTCCATTCAGGCAGGCACCGCGCCTGCACTCACCAGCGACTTTGAGAGGTACGCATGCGCATCGCCTTCGTCGGCGCGTACGGCAACGGAAAGACGAGCCTCACCACCGAACTGTCCAGGAAGCTCGGCCTCGAGCGCACCCACGGCAGCGCCATGCGCGACCCGGCCGGCGGCACGCCCAAGGCGCTGGAGGAGACCAGTGAGCCCGAGCTGATCCAGCTCGCCGTGCGCCGCTTCACCGAGCGGGCCGTCGAGGAGGCCGCACATCCCGAGGGCTTCCTGTCGGACGGCTCCGTGCTGCACGAGTGGGTGTACAGCAAGGTCCGCCTGGCCGTCGGCCGGTACCCGGAGCCGACGGACACCCTGGACGCCGCGGTGCGCGAGCCCCGCACGCGGCTCTTCGAAGAGGTCGTGGACCAGCTGGGCCTGCTGGCGAAGGAGCACGCCCGCACCGGATACGACGTGTTCGTCCACTGTCCCGTCGAGTTCCCGCTGCCCGAGGGCCACGACCCGATCAGCGAGAGTTTCCGGACGCTGTCCGACGAGCTCATGCTCGACATCCTCAAGACGCTCGACATCCCGGTGCACGTCGTCACCGGGAGCTTCGAGGAGCGTCTGAACCAGATCCTGAGCATTCCGGGCGTGTCCGACTCCACCGCCTGACACTCAGGGCCCGTCCGGCCCTCGCCCGGCCGGGCAGCAGGCGCGAGCCGCTGCCCGGCTCCGGCACCCGACCGCCGTCATCCCCTTTCGCCCCCGCCAAGCCGAGGAGACACCTTGCACACCGGAATCGGAGCGTTCCTCTCACCGCTGCACGCGCCCGGCCAGGACCCGCACCTGACCGTCCGCCGCGACCTGCAACTGGTGGAGCACCTCGACGAGTTGAACTACGACGAGTGCTGGGTCGGCGAGCACCACTCCCTGGCCTGGCCGACGATCGGTGCGCCGGAGACCTTCATCGCCGCCGCCGCGGAGCGGACCCGCCAGATCAAGCTGGCGAACGGTGTCGTCCCGCTGCCCTTCCACCACCCGTACAACGTCGCAAGCCGGGCCGTCATGCTCGACCACCTCTCTCGCGGTCGCTACATCCTCGGTGTGGGCCCGGGCGCCACGCCCAACGACGCCCACCAGTTCGGGGTCGACCAGAACGAGCTCAAGCGCATGGCCAGTGAGGCGATCCCGGCGGTGCGCGAGCTCGTCAACGGCGAGGAGCGGGTCAGCGCGAAGAGCGACTGGTTCGTGCTGCAGGACGCCAAGATGCAGCTCCCCCGCTACAGCAAGCCGGGCATCGAGATGGCCATTTCCAGCGTCGGGTCGGCCAACAGCCCCAAGGTCGCGGGCCAGTTCGGTCTGAGCCTGGTCTCCTGGGGCGCTCCCCCGCCCGGGGCACCGGCCGTGGACCTGGCGCAGCAGTGGCGTTACGCGGAGGAGTCGGCCGAGGAGCACGGCAACACGATGGACCGTGCCAAGTGGCGCGTCGTGGCGCCGCTGTACATCGCCGAGACCCGCGAGGAGGCGTACCGCGACGCCCGTGAGGGTTTCTCGCAGTGGCTGTGGGACTACTGGGGCAAGGCCGCGGGATTCGACGTGGCCTCGAGCATGGAGGGCGTCAAGTCCTCCCAGGAGCTGGAGGCCGGCGTCGAGCAGGGCCTGGCGATCGTCGGGTCCGTCGAGGACGCGGCCGACGCCATCCAGCGGCTCCAGGACGAGACGGGCGGGTTCGGCACCTTCCTCGTCTACGCCATGAACTGGGCCTCTTTCGAGAAGACGAAGCGGAGCTACGAGCTGCTCGCGGAGCAGGTCGCGCCGCGCTTCTCCGGGTCCACGGCCCGTGGTGACGAGTCGATCCAGTGGAGTGTGGACAACCGGCACGTCTTTCCGCACACGCAGGCCCGGCGCGAGCGTGCCGAGCGGGAGAGCAGGTCCGTGCACTCGTAGCGCACGCGTGGCGCACGCGTGGGGCGGCCCGCGGTGCCGGCTCCCGGACGAGAGTGGCCGGGGGCCGGCACCGCGCGTTCCTCCGGTCGCGCACGCCGCGTCAGGACGTCGCCGTGGCGCCTCCGTCCACCGGTACGGCCGCGCCCGTGACGAACGAGGACCGGTCGCTGCAGAGCCAGGCGGCGGCCTGGGCGACCTCGGCCGGGTCCGCCATGCGCCGTTGCACCGACTCGGCCATGAAGTCCTCTTCGAGCTCCGGGTGCGCGGCGATGACCTGTTGCATCATCTCGCTCCTGGTGGCTCCGACGACCAGGGCGTTGCACCGGATTCCCTGTCGTCCGTAGTCCGCGGCGGCGGCCTTCGTCATGCCGATGACCGCGTGTTTGGCGGCGACGTACGCCGCGGAGGCACCGGTCGCCGCGACTCCGGCGACGCTGGAGGTGTTGACCACGGCGCCGCCCCCGCACGCCAGCATCACCGGTATCTGCCGCGCGAGGCAGTTCCACACGCCCCGGACGTTCACGTCCATGGTGCGCTGGTAGGTGTCGGCGTCGATCTCGTGAAGCCGGGTTCCCGCGGTGGCGAACCCGGCGTTGTTGAAGGCGGCGTGGAGACTGCCGAAGGCGTCGACGGCGCGGTCCACGGCCCGCTCCACGTCGTCGGGGCGGCACACGTCCGCGACGACGGGCAGGGCACGCCCCCCGTCCTTGCGGATCCGTCGTGCCAGCTCCTCCAGTCGGTCCTCGCGCCGGGCCACGAGGACGACGGAGGCTCCCTCGGCGGCGAACAGCTGGGCCGCGGCCGCACCGATGCCGCTGGACGCTCCGGTGATCATCGCCACCTTGCCGTGGAGCATGTCAGGCCTCCCACAGGGTGCCGGCGGCGGTCTCGTCGTCGACGGCCAGCAGCAGTTCCTCGGTGATGTCGTCCAGGGAGTGGATCCGGTGACGGACTCCGGCCTCCTTCATGAGGTGGGCCTGGAAGCTGTGCTCGAACGGGGTGGGGAAGCCGATGAAGGGCAGGCCGTCGTTCCGCGCGGCCTCGGCCACTCGAGCGACGTCGTCGACGAACAGGACCTGGCCGTGGCGCAGGGAGAACAGGTCCGTGATCTCCCGCAGGCCGGGGCGGACGGCGTCCGTGCACACATAGCCCGGGTCGTCGAACAGGGCCGCGTGAGCGCCGAGGAACCTGTCGAAGTGGTCCTTGGCCAGGCCTCCGTAGCAGACGGTGCGCAGGCCCAGTCCGCGCAGCCGCGTGAGCAGTTCGACGGCTCCGGGCTGGACCGTGACGGGGTGTTCCTTCAGGTAGGCGTCGCGTTCCTCGAAGTACTCGGCCAGTGCCTGCGGGCCGCTGCGTCCGTCACCGAGGACATCGGCCATGCGCTCCCCCGCGATCTTCTGCGGCTGGGAGAAGACGGTCCGCTCGACGTCGGCGGTGTAGGCGGCGCCACGCGTGGTGAGGTACCTGTGGATGACGGGGCTGAAGGTGTCGTTGAGCAGCACACCGTCGATGTTCAGCGCCACCAACCGCAGTCGGGCAAAACCCTGCACGTTCGTCATCTGTGACTCTCCCGTCGGGGATCGGGCACGCCGGTCTCCGTCCCGGGGCGTGCGCACACCGAGGTACGCCGGCGTGTGATCTCCCCCCGAGAGCGTCGGCGATCGGCAGCGGCCGCGCTCACTAACAATCAGAACGTTCTTTATGCTATCGAGTCAGAACTGGGCATGTCCAGCTCATGGGGAGCGGGCAGGACCAGATCGGCGAAGGGCCGGGCAGGGTCACTTCGCGCTGCTTGCCGCGCGTCAGCCGATCAGGACCTTCAGACGCTGGTGGCTGACCTCGGTCCGGGCGACGATCGCGGGGACCGCGATGCCGGGGAGCAGCAGACGCCACATGCGCATGGTGCGCTCGCTGAGGTCGTCGCGGCCCGTGGCCACGGTGGAGAACATCTGCATACCGGTGCACGCCTCGGTGACGAACTCGCCCAGTTCGTCCGGGGAGACACCGGCCTGCAGTTCGCCGGCCTCCTGGGCGTCACGCAGGCATTCCGACATCACCTTGGCCCAGGACTGATACGGCGTGGCGTCCCGGGTTCCCATGGACGACTGCTCACCCGTCAAGCGCACCGCGGCCCTCAGGAGCGGATCGACCTGAAGCATGTGGGACCACAGGAGCGTGATGTCGACCAAGCGCTGGAGTCCGCGAGACCGAAGCTGAGGGACGACCAGGTCGGGCTGCGCGTTCATGACCGCGTGCGCCAGGTCTTCCTTCGAGTCGAAGTGGAAGTAGAGCGCACCCGTGGTCAGTCCGGCCCGCTTGAGGATCAGGCTGACGCTGGCGCCCGCGTACCCGTACTCGTCGAAGGCCTCGGCCGCCGCCCGCAGGAGCGCCTTGCGGGTCTGCATCGCGCGTTCTTGTTTCGGCTCTGCCACGGCGTATCTCACTTTCCACCAAACGTAACGCTTCCTATGTTACGTCCGCCGACATGCCGCAGCAAGCCCCGCTTCACCTCGCACTTCCCTGAAGGCTTCGTTGTCTGAGCCACGGCTCAAGCGCGATTCAAGCAGAGGAATAGCGCGTTCCTACTTCCTAAGAAACCGAACACTCTCTATGTTGTGGCGAGCGGGGCGGTCCACCGAGTCCACGGGCCTCCTCAGTCCGATGTTCGTTCCCGCACCCCCGGGAGGGGAGTCAGCATGCCCACCACGTCGGCAACGTTGATCAATGATCGGCCGGTGTCCGCGGCCGAGGTGCACAAGCTGGATGCGAACGAGGTTCTGCTCACCGACTGGCGGCACATCGATGCCGATCACTTCAGCGTCTCGGCACGCTGGCCCGCGCAGCACCGCTTCTACACGAAGACGCACGGTCGGCGCGACGCCCTCATGCTCATCGAGTGCGTGCGCCAGTCGATACCGCTGCTCTGCCACTCCGCCTACGACACTCCCTTCGGCTTCCGGCAGGCCTGGGAGAATCTGCACTTCGCCGTGGAGCCCTCGATGCTCGGCGAGGCCGATGCCGATGCTGATCCAGAGATACGGCTGGACATCAGGTGCTCGGACGTCATGCGCCGCGGAGCGCGAGTCGGCGGCATGACGATGGGTGTACGGGCGTCCTGGCACGGCCTGACCGCGGCGACCGTCCGCACCAAGTTCAACAACCAGTCTCCGGTGGTCTATCAGCGCCTTCGGGGCGCCAACGGCGACGTGGCGAAGGCCCACGCGAGCGCGCTGGCGCCGGGCCGTCCGATCTCCCCGGCGCTGGTCGGCCGGCGCCACGACAGCGACGTGGTGCTGGCGCAGGCTCCGGGGCACCCTCCGTACCACTGGTTACTGCGTGCCGACCTCAGCCACCCCGTCCTCTTCGATCACCCGGTCGACCACGCCCCCGGCATGCTGCTGCTCGAGGCGGCCCGGCAGGCGGCACTGGCGAGGTGCCCGCAGACGGCCACCGTGACCGGTATGACCACGAGGTTCATTCGCTACGCCGAGTTCGACGTACCGTGCCTGGTCAGCGCGACACCGCTGCCGACAGCGCCCGGCGGTGCGGAGCGGAACCGGACGACTCGGGTCACGCTCACCCAGGACAACCGGCCGGTGTTCACCGCCGACGTGACCACCGCCGACGTCTAGGCCGCGCCCACCGCCGGCGAACGGCTCGCCCCCTCCCCCCGCGTGACGTCGGCCTCCACCGCCCGCTTGCAGGCGGCGAAGGCCGACGTCGGGTGCGGGAAACGTCGGTGGGGTCGCGTGTCCTGGTGGTCAGCCCGTCAGCCGGCCGAACCGGAGCGTTGGCGCTGGTTGGCGAGGAAGCGTTCCTTCTTCTCGCGGTTCCCGCACGTGTTCATCTCGCACCATCTGCGAGTGGCGCCCCGGCTGGTGTCGAAGAACGCGGCCCGGCACGTCGGTGACGCACACAAGGCGATCTTTCCACGCCGCTCCCCCGCGATGACACTGATCGCGTCGGCGGCGATCACGCTGAGCGCGTCTTCCACGGAGGAAGAGCCCAGCCGCCACTCCCAGCCGCCCTCGGGCGTCAGGACCGTCGAGGCCTGACCTCGCGCACTGCAATCATTGATGATCTTGACGGCCGGGGCCGGAAGCGGTTCCTGGTTCGCCACGGCGGTGGCAGCCACGTGGATCGCTTCCCGCAGCTCTCGCGCGTGGGCGAGCTGGGACTCCGTGCAGGAGTCGACCACGAGCCCGTTGACCGCCAGCCAGTCCACGAGCCGGGACGGCACAGGAATGCGCTCCACCGGCTCGCCGCAACGCTCCGTCAGGGTCGCCGTGAAGCTGGTCGCCAGCACCTTGCCGAGACGGAACTCCGGAACATGCACAACGGACATAGAACCACCATAGATGGTTCCCCTTGGCGACGCAAGGGATCTCGGTCCGGCCACGGGCCTGAAGGGGTCAGGGCCGATTCAGTCCACCCGTCGCTTCTTCCTTCACCGCGGGGGATCTCACAGAATCGAGATCACAAACCCCCACCACACCGCAAAGGACACCTTTGTATGAGTACCACTGTGCGCCCCGACCTGTATCCGACCCGGGTCATCGGTGAGTCCGTCCCTCAGCCGCGGACCGATCCCACTGTGTGGGGACGGGCTCCGGGCCCGCTCGGCACGGGGCAGTTGGATCAGTACGAGTCCGGTGGCTACCTGGTCCTCGACAACCTGCTGTCGCAGCACGAAGTGGAGCAGTACCGCGCCGAACTGCAGCGACTGGGCGAGGATCCGGTGCTGCGCGCCAGTGAGCGCGTGATTCTGGAGCCGGATTCCGACCAGGTGCGGTCGGTTTTCGAGGTCGAGAAGGTCAGCGAACTCTTCGCGGAACTGCTTCAGTCCTCCAGGCTCACCGACATCGCCCGACAGGTCCTCGACTCCGAGGTGTACATCCACCAGAGCCGAGTGAACTACAAGCCTGGTTTCGGCGGTGCTCCGTTCCACTGGCACTCTGATTTCGAGACCTGGCATTCCGAAGACGGCATGTCCCGGCCGCGTGCGTTCAGCGTCTCGATCGCGCTGACCGAGAATCACCCGTTCAACGGTCCGCTCATGGTCATGCCCGGCACCCACAAGCAGTTCATTCCCACGATCGGCGCGACGCCGCTGGACTACCACAAGGAGTCGCTCCGCGTGGCCAGTCCCACCGTTGGATCACCGGACCGGCAGCACCTGACGCGCATGGCCGACGAGCATGGAATCGAGCAGATCACCGGTCCGGCCGGATCTGCGGTGATGTTCGACTCGAACCTGCTGCACGGCTCCAACGGCAACCTCTCGCCCTTCGCGCGCTCCAACATCTTCATTGTGTACAACAGCGTGGAGAACACGCTGGAGGCTCCGTTCTCCGCGCCCAAGCCGCGACCGCAGCACCTGAGCAACCGCGAGTTTCCGCACCCTTCGGCCAACTAGCCGGCCGGCCGACGCGGGCTGGCCGGGCCCGGCCGGCCCTGGCCCGCCCGCGGCTCGGTGACACCTGCACGAGCGTCTGGCCTGGAACCACCTCAGCCGGTTGCGACCTCCCCGACGGCGTGCTAGAACCGTCTTAGGCGGTTCCACATGAACCCAGCACGGATACATGCCTACTGAGACGAGGCTGCTATGTCCAAGGCCATTCTTCTTCCAGTACGGCCTACTGTGTCCAAAAAGGTTCTCTTCCCTCTGCTCCTCATACCGATGTTTCTGGGCGGCGTGGACTCCACGCTGTTCAATTCCGTCTCCTACGACCTGCCGGTACTGACCGACTCATGGCGTCTCTGGTTCATTGACGGATATTCGATCGCACTCGCCTCGAGTGTTGTCCTGGGGTCCCGTCTGGGGGCGCGAACGGGCCCTGGCGTCACACTGACCGCAGGACTTCTCGTGTTCACGGTCGCGGGCGCCAGTCCTGCCCTGCTGAATTCACCAGAGACCTGGACAGCGGCTCGGTTCGTACAGGGCTTCGGCTACGCCTTGATTGTCGCCAGTGTCGCTTCGGTCATCGGCGCCCTGCCCAATACCGCCGAGCGCACACTGGGCTACACCCTGTGGATCTGCACATACAGCCTCGGGGCCGGCACAGGGCCACTGATCGGCCGGGCGTTCGTCGACATCGGTGCGTACACCCTGCTGTTCTGGTTGCCGGCCGCGGTCGCTCTGGTGTGCGCGTTCCTGGCTTTGCTGCTCCTGCGCGGCATCAATCTGGGGCAGGCCGCGTCGGCCAAGATCGATGTCGCTTCCTCAGTCCTGGCATTTCTTGGATTCGGACTGTTCGTGGCCGGTCTGCAGAGTCACGGCGGTGCACTCGTACGCCTGATGGCGACTGTTCTCGGATGTGTCATCCTGGCGGTGTTCTGCATGCGCCAACTCCGCTCCCGGGACCCGCTCATCGATGTCCGCATGCTGAGCTTCTCCCGACTGGGCGTCTGTTCACTCGCCCTCGTCTTCGGTTCAGCGTGCTACACGGGATCGGTTTTCCTCTTCAGCGCGGAGGCCGATTCGCTGCTGGCCATCCTGCCGGTTTCCGTCCTGGCATTGTGGGTGTCGTTCGGAGGGTACGCCTTCCACAAATTGCAGTCCCGGTTCCCCCCGGTGCAGATTCTGCAGGTCAGCCTGACCGCGTGCGCTCTCGGCCTCGTAACGGCTGCCTTCGTCAGCCTGTGGCTGGCCAGCCTCTTGATCGGCCTGGGAGTGGGGGTCGCGATGGCGGCCGGCGACTCCTACCTGCTGGGGAGCGTCTCACCCAAGGACGTCGCACGCGCGGCGGCTCTCCAGGAGACCAGCCTCGCGGTGGGAGCGGCTCTGGGAGTGGCCGGGTTCGGTGGCATCTTCGCCACCACCGGCTCGGTCGCGACGACGTCCGTCATCACGGCGATCGCCGTCGCCGTCGTCGGCTGGACCTGCCGCTTCAACCGCGGTGTCCTCACGGCGTGAACGGCCGGCCTCGGCCGTCAGTGAGTCCCCGTCAGCCTGCTGACGGGGACTCCGCGTTGGTCCCGCGTCTTTGTCCCGCGTCTTCACCGCTCGTGGATACCCAGGCCCTCGCGGCCCGGCGCGAGGTCGGGCTTCAGGACGAGTTCCTCGTCGTACTCACCGCCTGCCTCGGACCGGTAGAGCAGCGGTGCCTCATCGGGCAGCGCACGCAGCCGCTCCCGCAGCGCGGCGGACGTACGGGCGTAGTCCGCCGCGTCGTGCCGGTCCGCGCCGTACGCAACGAACGGCCTGAGCGGCGCCATCCCCGTGTACCAGAACGTGCCGTGCAGCAGCGGGAACAGCACCTCGTCCATGTGCCCGTGGATCCCGCGCGGCCCGAACCCGGAGGGCCGGGCGCCCACCGACGTGACGACCAGGGCCCGCTTGCCCGCCAGACCGCCGTCCCCGTACCGGCGGGTGTGCCCGTCCGGCGCCTTCACACCGAACCCGAGACCCTGCACCAGGACCCGGTCGAACCAGCCCTTGAGAATCGCCGGAGGCCCGAACCACCACAAGGGGAACTGCAGGACCACCACGTCCGCCCAGAGCAGCTTCTCGATCTCGGCGCGGATGTCGGCGCTCAACTCACCTTCCGTGTAAGCGCGTTCCTGCTCGTCGCCGACGAACAGCCGTTCACCGCCGGGCGGCCTCCCGCCGAAGTCGTCGGCGTCGACGACCGCCTTCCACTTCATCGCGTACAGGTCGGACACCTGGTACGCGTGCCCGAGCTCGTCGAGGGCGCCGAGCGCGTCGGACATCAGGGAACCGTTGAGGGAGCGCTGCTCGGGGTGAGCGAAGACCCAGAGGATGTTCATGTGCCCAAGCATGTACGTCCGTCCCCGCACAGCATCAGTGACCAGATGGCCACAGAGTGAAAGAATCTGGCCACTGCGGACAGAGGGACGGAGCACTGCCTGGTATCGGCGGTACCATCGGTACCATGTCGCATCCCAAGGCCATGAACCTCCGCTTCCCCGACCCGGCCCAGCGGGCCGCGATCGAGGCCGCCGCACGGCAGGAAGGCGTCAGCCTGCAGGAGTACATCCTCTCGGCCGCCTACGCCCGGGCCACCGCCGTGGAGGAGCGCTTCCTCGACGCCTTCAGGGCCTCGATGTCCCGCAGCGGCGACGCGTTCGCCGAGGAGGCCGGCACGGCCGGTCGCACCGCGGAGCAGCGGTCCGCGGAGCTGGAGGCACGGCGCGGTCTCGAGGAGCGGCAGGAGCGGGGACACGCCGCGTGAGCCAGAACGATCCGCTCCACCCGCTCAATGTGGGCTTCCTCCTGCATGCGGCCGAGTTGCTGCCCGGTGATCCCCAGGTGGACGACTACGGACCGCTCTACGCGGCGGTCGCCCGGGTCAACGCCCGGGCCATGGAACGCGACATCTACGGGTCGGTGTATCTGAAGGCGGCCGCACTCCTCCAGACTCTGGCGAGGCTGCCGTGTCTGGAGCACTCCAACGAGGCCTTCGCCTGGCACACCACGGATGCCTACCTGGCCCTGAACGGGCGCCCGCTCGACTACCCGCCGAAGGAAGCGGTCGCCCTGGTGCGGGACGCCGCCACCGGTGCACTGGGCGTCGGCCTGATCGGCCGTCGGCTGCGCGCCTGGAACGGCTCCTGAACGACCGGAGGGCGGGCCGACGGCCTGTTGGCCGGCCGGCGGCCCGCTCTCTGTGGCCCGCGGTCAGCCGGACTTGCGGCGGAAGGTGCGGTTCTGGCCCTTGGGCCCGCTGAAGCCCTTGAGCTTGAGGCGGCCGTCCTCGTGGGCCTGGCGGGAGCGGCTGACGGCTGCCTTGCGTTCCAGGGCCTCCTGGAACCTCCGCTTGGCGTCCGTCTCGGTCCCGGCCGTCTTCTTCTCGTTCGTGGGCGCGCCGTTCTCCGGCTTCTCGTTCTCCGGCTTCTCGTTCTCCGGCATCTCGTTCTCCGGCTGGGTCTCCGGCTGGTTCTGCGACGTGGGCGTGTCGGTCATGTGTCGGCTCCTGGTCAGTTGGTCAGGGACGGGACGGTGTCACGCGGCGGGAGGGCGATGTGGTCGCCCTGCCACCGGGTGCGCAGGCGGCGGTCGTGGGAGACCAGGAGAAGCGTGCCGGGGTAGTCGGCCAGGGCTTGTTCCAGGTCTTCGATGAGCGCTGGGGAGAGGTGGTTGGTGGGCTCGTCCAGCAGCAGGACGTCGCTGGGACGGCTCAGCAGGCGGGCCAGGGCCAGGCGCTGGCGCTGGCCGGTGGAGAGTTCGGTGACGCGGGCCGTGAGGCGTTCGGGGGTGAACAGGCCGAGCGCGAGCAGGCGTTCGGTGTGCTCCTCGGGGTGGCCCGGCAGGCCCCGGGCGTAGGCGTGGAGCAGGGTCTCGCCGGGGCGGCCGGGGGCGGGCTCCTGGGGGAGGTGGCCGATGCGGCCCCGGCGGGTGACGCCGCCGGCGTCGGGGGTGAGCCTCCCGGCCAGGACGCTCAGCAGGGTGCTCTTGCCGGTGCCGTTGCTCCCGGTGATCAGGAGGCGGTCCCCTGCCCGGACGGTGAGGTCGGTGGGGGCGAGGCGGCCGGTGACGGCGACGCCGGTGGCGTCCAGGGCCGTGCCGGTGAGCCGGCCCGACCGCAGTGCGGCCGTGAAACGGAGCGGCTCGGGCGGTCGGGGCACGGGGTCGGCGAGCAGGCGGCGCAGGCGTTCCTCGGCGTTGCGGACCCGGCTGGCCAGGGACTGCTGGACGCGGCCGGCGGCACGGTCGTACGCCATCTTGTTGCCGTCGGTCATGGCCCGGCCGGGGGCGACGCGGCGGGCCGTGGTGGAGGCCGCTTCCCGCTGGGCGGCCACCTCCGCCTCCCAGCGGGCGTGTTCCTGTGCCCAGCGCTGCCGGGCCGCGGCCTTCTCGGCGAGGTAGCCGGTGTAGCCGTTGCCGTAGCGGGTGACGGTGCGGCGGTCGGCGTCGACCTCCAGCAGGGTGGTGGCGACGCGGTCCAGGAAGGTGCGGTCGTGGGAGACCGCGACGGTCGTGCCGCGCCGGATGCGCAGGTGGTCCTCGAGCCAGGTCAGGGCGGCGGCGTCGAGGTGGTTGGTGGGCTCGTCCAGCAGCAGGACCTCGGGGGACGCGGCGAGGAGTGCGGCCAGGCGCAGGCGGACCTGCTCGCCGCCGGAGAGGGCGCCGACGGTACGGTCGCGCGGCAGGTGTCCGAGGCCGAGGCCGTGCAGGGCGCGTTCGACCCGGGCGTCGGCCTCGTAGCCGCCGCGCAGTTCGAAGGCGGTCAGCAGGTCGCCGTACTCGGCGAGGACCCGGTCGTCGCCGGCGCCGTCGGTCATGGCGGCCTCGAGTTCGCGCATGCGGCGCTCCATGGCGCGCAGGTCGCTCAGGGCGTCGTCGACGGCCTGCTGGACGGTGTGGTGCGCGGGGAGCCGGCCGTCCTGCGGGAGGTAGCCGACGCCGCCGTCGGTCTGGACGGTGACCTCGCCGGCGTCCGGCTGCTCCGCCCGGGCGAACAGGCGCAGCAGGGTGGTCTTGCCCGAGCCGTTCTCTCCGATGATGCCGGTGCGCTCACCCGTGGTGAGGGCGCAGGTGACGGAGTCGAGGACAAGACGGCCGTTGTACGACTTCGTGACGGCGCGGGCGCTGATCTGCGTGGGCATGGGGGTGCTCCGAGACGTTCGTGTGAAGGGCGGCCCCGGCGGGCCGCGGGGTCGGGTGAGCGCCCCGGAAGAGCATGTCCACTCCTTACTGCGACAACAGTTGCATTAAGATGCTGTCATGGTGGCGGCGGTGAGAGCAAGCGGAAATTCCGGCGCGGGACCCGGGGCTGGTCGGGCGGTCGGCGGGAGGCGGGCGGGGGCCCCGGCCCCGGTGCGGCGGCCGGGGGGCCGTACCGCGCGCATCCGGGCGCAGGTGCTCGAGGCGGCGCGGGAGCTGCTGGTGGAGCGGGGGTACGACGAGCTGACGATGGACGCCGTGGCGGAGCGGGCGGGAGTGCACCGCACGACGGTGTACCGGCGCTGGCGGGACGTGGGCGGGCTGCTCGCCGATGTGCTCGACGCCGCCGGCGGTGACGACTGGCGGCCGCCGGACACCGGGACGCTCGAAGGGGACCTGGTGGCGGTCAACGCCGAGGTGGAGGCCGCCCTCGCCGCCGAGCCGGTCACCGCCTCGCTGATCGCCGCGTCGTTCCGCTCCCAGGAGGCCGCCGCGGCGCTGCGGCGGTTCTGGGAGGAGCGGTACGCGCGGTGCGCCGTCGTCGTCGAGCGGGCGGTCCGGCGGGGCGAGTGTCCCGAGGGGACGTGTGCGCGCCGGGTGCTCGTCGCGGCCACGGCGCCCGTGTACCAGCAACTGGTGCTGGTGCGCGGCGGGGTCGATCCGGGGTTGGGTCGGCAGGTGGCGCGGGGTGTCGCGCTGGGGGCGGCCGACGGGGTGTTCGTGACCGGGGCGGACGGGGGCGGGGGCTGAGACCGTCGCCGTCCTGGCGGTGGGGGGCTGGGGTGGGCGCACCGGTCACCGTGCGGGGGCGAGGTCCGCGAGGGGCGCGGTGTCGCCGGGGAGCGCGGGGGTGGCCGGGGGCCGGTCGGTCGGTCCCGGGAGCCGGCGGGGCGGATTCGGGTGCGGGCGGGTGGGGGCGGCGCCGCAGGTGTCGGTCAGGTGGCGGGCGCGTACGTCGAAGGCGGCGGCGAGTTCCGTGTCGCCCCGCAGGTCCACGGCGTGGCCGAGGTCGGCGTAGGCACGGGCGAGTTCCAGCCGGTCGCCCGCGGCGCGCAGCAGCGTGACGGCGCGGGCCAGGGTCGCCGGCCTGCGGGCGGGGCTCTCGGTGGCGGCGCGCAGGCGCAGGGCGATGCCGCGCTCGCGCGGCCCCGCCCGGCAGGCGGTACTCAGCTGCTCGGCCAGCAGGGCGGCCGCGGTCGCCGCCCTGCCGAGGGCCAGCAGCGCTTCGGCCGCGCCGGTGCGCCAGGCGACCGGGGTCGGGCCGGGGCCCCGGTCCCGGAGCCGTCGGCCGATGAGCAGGAACACGGCGAGCGCCGCCCGGTGTCGCCCCGCGGCGAGATGGATCCGGCCGCGGGCGTGCAGGAGGGCGAGGGCGTCGGTGCGGTGGCGGAGGCGGGCGAGGTCGGCCGGGTCGGTCGCCGGCAGGTGGTGGGTGGCTTCGGTGAGGCGGCCCTGGGCCGTCAGGGTTTCGGCCAGGACCGCGGCGGGCCGCAGGCGGTGGGCCGGGCCCAGGGGCTCGGCGGTGCGCAGGGCGACGGTGGCGTGGTGCTCGGCCGCCGCCAGTTCGCCGCGGCGCAGGAGCGCTTCGGCGCGCAGTGCGCCGAACGCGACGGCCCAGGCGGGACAGCCGGCCTGGACGGCGCGGCGCCGAAGACCCGCGCAGTGGGCCGCGGCCCGGTCCGGATGCCCGGCGTTCAGCAGGTCCTCGACCTCGCGCAGCCGGGACCTGAACGGGGCCGAGCGCCAGGGCGAGTGCGCGAGTCCAGCCATGACACCCAGTCAAACGCCGTACGGGCGGTGGAGGCCACTCGCCTCGAGCGGTTCTTGAGCGTGAGTGCGGCCGGGCGCTGGGGGCTGTCGTTTGGATCAGGTCGCAGGGAAGAGACGGTGCTGGTCAGTGCCGGTGAGCGGGGGCGATGGGGGCCCCTCCCGCGCGAGCGAAGCCGAGCGTGGGGGAGCGTGCAGCTGCAAGGCGGAGGAGGGCGCCAGGGCGGAGCCCTGGCAACCGACGACAACGCGGCAGATGGGCGTGCCAGACCCCGCGTCACCAACCTGTCCGATCAGCACACCTAGGGACGGACGTGTCCGGCAGGGCCGCGGACGGGGGGATCGCGGCCCTGCCGGAGCAGGAGGGGGGCCGGTGGGCCCCGGCGGTCAGAGGTTGTCGCCCCAACCGCCCTGGATCATCGTCTGGAAGGCCCAGGCGCCGTCCTTGCGGACGAGTACGTCGGCGTAGTCGGTCTCGTAGGTCTGGTCGCCCGCGGTGACGACGGAGTGGGTGAAGACCACGGCCATGGACCGGGAGAGGAAGACCGGCGTGCGGGTGTTGCGGAAGGTGACCTCCTGGCTGCCGTCGCCCATGACGTGGGACATCGTGTCGACGAACTGGCGACGGTCCCACTGCGCCGACCTGCCGTTGCCCGCGGAGTCGTCACTGATCAGGTTGAGCGGGAAGACGGCCTGGTCCGCCATGCGTTCGACGTCGCACTTGGTGCACAGCGCGTCGTACTCCTCGAACCAGGCATCGAGGCTCGCGCGGTCCTCGGCGGTGGGCGTGTAGCCGGTGTGGGGCAGGGTCACGCGGGCTCCCGGTGGTGCGGTCTTACTCATCAAGTTTGACTACAGGTTCAGCTTAGACGGGATTCCGCTGTTCGCCAAAAGGCGGGGCCGGGCCGTGGGCCAGGCATCGAGGTTTCCGGAACGCAGGAGGGCCGTGCCGATCAGCAGGCCCCGGTAACCGGCCGCCAGCAGCTCGGCCGCGGCCGAGGGGGTCTCGATGCCGCTGGCGCTGACCGGGCAGGGGGTGCCGGCGGCGCGCAGGGCGGGCAGCAGGGCGTGGCTGCGGGAGAGGTCGGCCGCGTCGCGTTCCCGGGTCTTGATGTCCTTGTTGTTGACGGCGATCACGCAGTCGCCGGGTCGGGGCACGCGTTCGAGCTCCGCCTCGGAGGTGATCTCGACGAACGGGGTCAGGCCCTCGCGCAGCGCGGCGTCGACCAGGGTGCGCAGGGCCGTCACGGGCAGCAGGCCCGCGGTCAGCAGCACGGCGGACGCGCCGAGTTCGCGGGCGCTGACCAGTTGGTCGCGGCGGGTGATGAAGTCCTTCTGCAGCAGCGGCACCGAGGCGTGGCGGGCGACCTCGCCCAGCAGGGCGGGGGTTCCGCCGAACCAGCGGCCGGTCACCACCGACAGACAGGGCGCGCCCGCCTTCTCGTAGGCGGCTACGAGGTCGGCGGGGGTGCGGCCCGCCACGAGGTCGGCGCCGTGGGCGTCGCGGGGCTTGATCTCCATCACCAGCGGGCGTCGCGCCCCGAGCAGTGCCTCGACGAATGCGGAGTCCATGACCGCCGTTGTACGGCGCGGCGTTGGTGTGCCGGTGGAGCCCCGGGGGGGTCGAGGCGATCTCGAGCGGGCCGAGAGCCGGGTCGCCTAGTCAGGGTCCGGGGCGGGGGTGACCGTCGGCCACCACCCGTGCCGCGTTGACGCCGGTTCACCGGACGGGGAGACACATGCCGATCGACACGGGGCAGCAGTGGCTGCTGGCAGGACGCAAGAGTGAACTCGGTTCTGCTCGGGAGGCGTTGGGGACGGGGATCGGGGTGCTGCTCACCGGGGGCTCCGGCGTGGGCCGGACCCGGCTGCTAGCCGCGGTGCTGGAGGAGGCCGCGGCGGCGGGGCGCACGGTGGTGACGGTCGGCGGGGTGGGCGGACGGCAGGGGCCCGGGGCCGCTGCGGTGCGGGCGTTCGGCTCCCTCGCGGAGTGCCTGGGGTGGCTGCGGGACGCGGCCGGGAACGGGCAGGGGGTGGTGCTCGGCTGCGACGACGCCCATCTGCTCGACGAGGCCGACGCCCAACGGGTGTACCGGACGGCCGCGGCGGGGCAGTTGGTGGTGGCCGCGACCGTGCGGCAGGACGCCCGGCATCCGGTGGGCGTCGACCGGCTGTGGGTGGAGCAGCTGGTGGAACGGATCGAGGTGGTCCCCTTCGACCGGGCCGCGACGGCGGCCGTGCTGCGGGCCCGGCTCGGCGGACGGCTGGACACCGGCTCGCTGGAGCGGCTGTGGTCGGCGACGCGGGGCAACGCGCTGCTCCTGCGCGAGCTGGTCGAACACGCCCTGGACGACGGCTCGTTGCGGCGTGAGCGGGAGGTGTGGAGCTGGTCGGGGCTGGTGGGTGATCCGCCCCGGCGCCTGGCCGACGTACTGCTGCTGTGGCTGCGGGATCTGTCCGCGCAGGAGGAGGAACTGGTCGGCATGCTGGCGGTCGCCGAGCCGCTGCAGGCCGACGCAGTCGCGCGGTGCGGTCTGGCGTCGGCCGCCGAGGCGCTGAGCCGGCGCGGTGTCGTCCGCGTGGAGCAGACGGGCCGGCGGGTACGGCTGCGGCTGGCGCTGCCGCTGGCGGGCCGGACGGTGGTGTCGCGGATGCCGGCGCTGACCGCGCGCCGGCTGCGGCTGCAGGCGGCCGAGGCGATCCAGGACGGTGGCCGGCCCGGCCCGGACGAGGTGCTGCGGACGGTCACCCTGCGGGTCGCGGCGGGGCTCGTGCCGGAGCGGCGTCTGCTGCTGGAGGCGGCGCGCACAGCGGTACGGCGACAGGAATTCGCCCGCGCCGAGCAGTTGTGCCGGCTGGTGCTGGACGAGGAGGGCGAGGAGGGCGGCGGCGGGGCCGGGGAGGTGACCCTGCTGCTGGGGCAGGTGCTGGCCGGGCAGGGCCGCCACGAGGAGGCGGAGGAGGTGTTCGCCTCCGTACAGCGGCGCCCGGGCGGGGCCGGCGAGGGGGCCGCCGCGGCCGTCGGGGCGAGGGTGGCGAACATCGCCTTCGGACTCGGGCGCGTCGAGGCGGCCGCCGCGGTGCTGGAGGGGGAACAGGGCCGGCTCGGGGGTGCGGACGCCGAGTCCCTGCACGCCACCCGGGCGGTGCTCGCCGTGCTGGCCGACCGGCTCCCGGAGGCGGTGACGACCGGGGACACGGTGCTGAACCGGGGGGCGGTGCTGAACCGGGGGGCGGCGGGAGGCGGGAGGCTGGGGGTCGGCGGAGTACTGGGGGTCGGCGGGAGCCCCGTGGTCGAGGGGGGTTCGCCGGTCGCCGGGAACGCGCCGGCCACGGGGAGTTCGGGCGTTGAGGAGAGTTCAGTGGCCGGCGGGTACCCCTCGGTCGGCGGGGACCCCTCGGCCGCGGGCGGTCCGGAGGCCGGGAGCGGCCCGATGTTGAGCGGGCTAGGGAGCGCGGGGTCCGGTGGGGGCCCGGTGGCCGACGGGCCGGAGGGCGTGGGGTCCGGAAGGCAGGGGGGCGCGAGGTTCGGAGGAGGCCCGGCGGGCGACGGGCCGGGCGGCACGGAGCCCGGAAAGCCGGGGGGCGTGGAGTCCGGAGGGTCGGGGGATGTGGAGTCCGGAGGGTCGGGGGATGTGGGGGTCAGCGGGGCGGGCCCGGTGGGGGTCGGGGTGCCCGGGCTGCTGCCCGTGGTGGCGTTCGCCCATGCGGAACTCGGTGATCCGGGCGGTGCCTCGGCCCTGCTGGCCTCCTGGGCCCGGGACGCCGAGGAGTGGCCGGAGGAGGCGCTGCTGGACTTCCGTTCCGTGGCGGCGCACTGCGCGCTGGCGCAGGGCGACCTGCGGGCGGCGGGGACGGCGGTCGCCCGGCTGGTCCGCGGGGCCGCGCACGCCGGCCGGCTGGGGCAGTTGCGGGCCTGGGTGTACCAGGCGCGGCTGCTGCGCCGGCGAGGGCGTCCGGAGGACGCGGCGGCGCTGTTGTGGCAGGCCGGCGCGGTACGGGCGGGGCACGACTGGCTGACCTCGCCGCCGTGGGTCCTGGCGCAGTTGGCCGGGGCCCTGGCGGAGGCCGGGCGGCATGGTGAGGCGCTGCGGACACTGGCCGAGGCACGGTCCGCGCAGCGGGCGGGTGTGCGGCGTCCCCTGCTGGACGACGGGATCGGATTCGAGCGTGCGGTGGTGCTCGCGCACGCCGGGGACCGTTCGGGGGCGGCGGCGCAGGCGCTGGAGGTCGCCGACCGGGCGGAGGCGGGCGGGCGGCTGCCGACCGCGGTCGCCGCGCTGCATCTGGCGGCCCGGGTGGCCGACGCGGCGCCGATGGCGGCCCGGGCGCAGCGGCTGGCGTCGCGCTGCCGGGCCGAGGCGGCGCGGTTGCAGGCGGAGCAGGTGCGGGCGCTGGCCCGGGGCGACGCCGAGGCGCTGGTGGCGGTGGCCGCGGGGTTCCGGTCGCTGGCGGCGTTGCCGGCCGCGGCCGAGGCCGCTGAGCAGGCGGGCCGGGTGCACCGGGCGGCGGGGCGGCGGCGCAAGGGGCGGCTGGCGAGCGCGGCGGCACAGGAGTTGTGCGCTCGGTACGGGGGTGCGCTGCCCCCGTGGGCGGTGCCCGGGGAACGGCGGTCCGACGCCGCGGCGGCGCTGACCACGCGGGAGCGGGAGGTGGCCGCGCTGGCGGCGGGCGGGCTGTCCAACCGGGACATCGCCGACCGGCTGGTGGTGTCGGTGCGGACGGTGGAGAACCATCTGCACCGCGTCTACCACAAGTTGGGGGTCGTCCAGCGTACGGATCTGGCCGAGCTGCTGGTGACGCGGCCGGTGGCGGAGGGCGGGGGCGGGGCTCCGTGGGAGGCCGGGCGGTCGGTGGAGACCCGGCGGCCGGCGCGTCCTCGGGCGGCGGGCGTGTCGGGCGCCGAGGAACGGGGGCGGTGCGCGATGTGCGCGCGGCCGTTGGACGCCGCGGTGTGACGGCGGGGACGGCGGGGGGCTGCGGGGGGCTGCGGGCGCTGCGGACACTGCGGACACTGCGGACACTGCGGACACTGCGAGAGCTGCGAGAGCTGCGAGAGCTGCGAGAGCTGCGAGAGCTGCGAGAGCTGCGAGAGCTGCGAGAGCTGCGAGAGCTGCGAGAGCTGCGAGA
>NZ_JAGMUF010000118.1:0-495 GCF_019049125.1 Streptomyces sp. AC602_WCS936
CTGCTGCACCACATCGCCGGCGACGGCTGGTCCCTGGCCCCGCTCACCCGCGACCTGGCCACCGCCTACGCCGCCCGCCGCGAGGGCCGCGCCCCCGACTTCGCGCCACTGCCCGTCGGTTACGCCGACTACACGCTGTGGCAGCGCGAGCTGCTCGGCGACGCCGACGACCCGGCGAGCACCGCCGCACGGCAGTTCGCGTACTGGCGCGAGGCCCTGGCACAGCTGCCGGAGGAACTCCAGCTGCCCGCCGACCGCCCGCGCCCGGCCACCCCCGGACACCGCGGCGAGGCCGTCTTCCGCACCCTCGACGCCGGCCTGCACACCGCGCTCCTCGAACTCGCCCGCTCCGGCGGCGCCAGCCTGTTCATGGTGCTGCACGCCGCCCTCGCGGCCGTGCTGACCCGGCACGGGGCGGGCACCGACATCCCCGTCGGCTCTCCCGTCGCGGGCCGCACCGACGAGGCGCTGGACGACCTGGTCGGGTTCTTCGTC
>NZ_JAGMUF010000119.1:0-6552 GCF_019049125.1 Streptomyces sp. AC602_WCS936
GCCACCGCCCGCCTGCACGCGCGCGGCGCCGACGTGATCGCCGTCGAACCCGGCGCCGGCATGGCCGCCGAGTTCCGCCGCACCCTCCCCGACGTGCCGATCGTCCGGGGCAACGGCAACGCCCTCCCCCTCGCCGGCCACAGCGCCGACCTCCTCACCTGCGCCCAGGCGTGGCACTGGACCGACCCCGCGCTCTCGATCCCGGAGGCGCTCCGCGTGCTGCGTCCGGGCGGCACGCTCGCGCTGTGGTGGAACACCGAGGCCATCGACGTGCCCTGGATCGCCGCGGCGGCCCGGCGCATCGACCGCCACTTCGACCACGAGCTGTCCGCCGAGAGACGGGAACTCGGCCCGGGCGTCGCCGACCCCGCAGGCCGCCTCGGCCTCACCCGCCGCGAGATCCGCTGGAGCCGCCGCGTCCCCGTCGACACCCACCTGGCCAACCTCACCAGCCACTCCGTCTTCCTGACCGACACCGCCGAACGCCGTGCGGCCTTCCTGGCCGACGAGCGCCGCCACCTCCTGACCGCCTTCCCGGACGGAGCTGTCGAGGAGACGTACGTCGTCGTCCTCCTGCTCGCCAGGACCCCCGCGACCGCTTGACGACGGGAGGGCCGCGGAGGAGTATTCATCACATGATGAATTACTCTTCCGTCCCACCCGGAGAACCCGGCGGCGACCCCGCCCCACCCGCCCCACCCGCCGTCCACGCCGAGGACCTCACCGTCGTCCGAGGCCCCCGCACCGTCCTGCGCGACCTGGACTTCACCGTCCCCCGCGGCCGGATCACCGGCCTCCTCGGCCCCTCCGGCTGCGGCAAGTCGACCCTCATGCGCGCGATCGCCGGCACCCAGGCCAAGGTCACCGGCACCCTGGACGTCCTCGGCCGCCCCGCCGGCCACCCCGCCCTCCGCACCCGCATCGGCTACGTCACCCAGGCCCCGTCCGTCTTCGACGACCTGACCGTCCGCCAGAACCTCGACTACTTCGCCGCGATACTCGCCCCCGGCCGAGCCGCCTCCGACCGCCGCCGGGAGGACGTCACCCGGGCGATCACCGACGTCGACCTCACCACCCACACCGACGCCCTCGCCGGCAACCTCTCCGGCGGCCAGCGCAGCCGCGTCTCCCTCGCCGTCGCCCTCCTCGGCGACCCGGAACTCCTGGTCCTCGACGAACCGACCGTCGGCCTGGACCCCGTACTCCGCCGAGACCTGTGGACCCTCTTCCACTCCCTCGCCGCCGACCGCGGCGCCACCCTCCTGGTCTCCTCCCACGTCATGGACGAGGCCGAGCGCTGCCACCGCCTCCTCCTCATGCGCGAGGGCGAGATCCTCGCCGAGGACACCCCCGACGCCCTGCGCACCCGCACCGGCTCCGAGACGGTCGAGGGAGCCTTCCTCCACCTGGTCGACGAGGCGAAGGCGAAGGCGGCGACCCGCACGAAGGAGACCACCCGATGACCACACCCACGGCCCCCGCACCCACCCTCGCCCCGGCCCCCACCCGCCCCCTGAGCCTCTCCCGCACCACAGCCACCGCGACCCGGGTCCTGCGCCAGCTGAGCCACGACCCGCGCACCATCGCCCTGCTGATGCTGATCCCCTGCGTGATGCTCTTCCTGCTGCGCTACGTCTTCGACGGCAGCCCGCGCACCTTCGACAACATCGGCGCCTCGCTCCTCGGGATCTTCCCGCTGATCACGATGTTCCTGGTCACGTCCATCGCGACCCTGCGCGAGCGCACCTCCGGCACCCTCGAACGCCTCCTCGCCATGCCCCTGGGCAAGGGCGACCTGATCGCCGGCTACGCCCTGGCCTTCGGCGCCCTCGCCATCGTCCAGTCGGCCCTCGCGACCGGCCTGGCCGTCTGGCTCCTCGGCCTCGACGTGACCGGCAGCCCCTGGCTCCTGCTCCTGGTCGCGCTGCTCGACGCCCTCCTCGGCACGGCACTCGGCCTCTTCGTCTCGGCCTTCGCGGCCTCCGAGTTCCAGGCGGTGCAGTTCATGCCGGCCGTGATCTTCCCTCAGCTCCTCCTCTGCGGCCTCTTCACCCCGCGCGACAAGATGCACCCCGCCCTGGAGGCGATCTCCGACGTCCTGCCGATGTCGTACGCGGTCGACGGCATGAACGAGGTCCTCCGCCACACCGACATGACCACCGCCTTCGTCCGCGACGCCCTGATCGTCGCGGGCTGCGCTGTGCTGGTCCTGACCCTGGGCGCGGCGACTCTGAAACGCCGAACGGCATAACAGCCCGTCCGGCGATTGAGGACGAGGCCGTCCAGGCCGAAAAGCGGGGGCCTGGGGGCGGCAGCCCTCAGGGACGGGAAGGGAAGGGGCGGCGGGGGCGAAGAACCCCGACGGCCACCACGTCCCGCGGACTGGACACGACACCCCACCCGCCACCACGAATGCGAGGATGACGCCAACGGACGACGCACCCCGAACAGGTCACCGGAGGGCACCCGAACCCATGACCCAGAAAGTCGCAGTCCTCGGCACCGGCAAGATCGGCGAAGCCCTGCTCAGCGGAATGATCGGAGCCGGCTGGGCCCCCGCCGACCTCCTGGTCACCGCCCGCCGCCCGGAACGGGCCGACGAACTCCGCGCCCGCCACGGAGTCACCCCCGTCACCAACGCCGAGGCCGCCAAGACCGCCGACACCCTGATCCTCACGGTCAAGCCGCAGGACATGGGCACCCTCCTCGACGAACTCGCCCCGCACGTCCCCGCCGACCGTCTGATCATCAGCGGCGCCGCGGGCATCCCCACCGCCTTCTTCGAGGAACGTCTCGCCCCCGGCACCCCGGTGGTCCGCGTCATGACGAACACCCCGGCCCTCGTCGACGAGGCCATGTCCGTCATCTCCGCCGGCACCCACGCCACCGCCGACCACCTCGCCCACACCGAGGAGATCTTCGGCGCCGTCGGCAAGACCCTGCGCGTCCCCGAGTCCCAGCAGGACGCCTGCACCGCCCTCTCCGGCTCCGGCCCGGCGTACTTCTTCTACCTGGTCGAGGCCATGACCGACGCCGGCATCCTCCTGGGCCTGCCCCGCGACAAGGCGCACGACCTGATCGTCCAGTCCGCGATCGGCGCCGCGAAGATGCTCCGCGACAGCGGCGAACACCCGGTCAGGCTCCGCGAGAACGTCACGTCCCCCGCCGGCACCACGATCAACGCCATCCGCGAACTCGAGAACCACGGTGTCCGCGCCGCCCTCATCGCCGCCCTGGAGGCCGCCCGCGACCGCAGCCGCGAACTGGCCTCCGGCACCAAGGACTGACCTGCCCCGTCCGTCCCGCCCCCCTCTCCACCGGGGGCGGGACTCACTTCGCCGCTGCCAGCACCTCCCCGGTCGTCGCCACCAGCGCGAAGCCGCCCCCGTGGAGCGAAACCGCCGACGCCCGGGCCAGCTCGTCGGCGCTCTGCCGCCAGCCGAAGGGCCCCTCCAGCCCGAAGGTGTACGTGGCGTCGAAGGCCACGACGACCTCGTACCCGAGGTTCCCGCCCATCCGCGCCGTCGTCTCGACGCACATGTTCGTCTGGATCCCGGCCAGCACGATCTGCGAGATTCCCGCCCCGCGCAGCCAGGCGCCCAGGTCCGGCGACCCCAGGAACGCCGAGTTCACGGTCTTCGTGACCAGCAGCTCGGCCCCCCTCCCCGTCCCGCGCCGCCGCTCCACGTACTCCTTGAACCCGTTGCCCCGGTACCCGGCCCGCAACGGCGATCCCGGCTCGACCGAGTCGTGCCGCACGAAGACGACCGGCCGCCCGGACGACTGCCATACGTCGATGAGTGCGGCGATGTTGTCGTCCGCCGCCGGATTGTTGCGCGTACCCCAGAAGTCGGCTTCCTCGAAGCCCTTCTGCACGTCCACGACCACCAGTGCCGCGTTCTCCAGGATGTCCATGCCCCGATGGTCGCGCCCCGCGGTACCGGGCCACAGAGGTACAGAAGTCAGCGACCGATGGTTTACTGCCACTCATGCCGCCCATGCCACCCATGGCAGCCCCCTACCGCGTCGCCCTGGTCGCCTTCCCCGGCATCCGGGCCTTCGACGTCTCCGTCATCACCGAAGTGTGGGGCGCCGACCGCACCGACCGCGGCGCCCCCGCCTACGAGCTGCGCCGCGCCGCCGCCGACGGCACCACCGTCGTCCCGATGCGCGGCGGCCTCGCCCTCCACCCCGACCGCCCGCTCGACTGGCTGGACCGCGCCGCCCTGGTCGTGGTCCCCGGTCTCGACGACCACCTCACCCCGGCACCTGCCCCGGTCCTCGACGCCCTCCGCCAAGCCCACGCCCGCGGCACCACTGTCGCCGCCCTCTGCGGAGGCGCCTTCACCCTCGCCCAGGCCGGCCTCCTCGACGACCGCCGCGCCATCACCCACTGGCGTCTGGTCGACCTCCTGCGGACCCGGCACCCTCGGACCAAGGTCGTCCCGGACGCCCTCTTCATCGAGGACGACAACATCTGGACCGCCGCCGGCACGGCGGCCGGCATCGACCTCTGCCTCCACCTGGTCCGCCTGGCCCACGGTGCCGAGGCCGCCGCCACCATCGCCCGCTCGATGGTCACCGCCCCCTTCCGGACCGGCACCCAGGCCCAGTTCATCGAGCACCCCACACCCCGCGCCGACCGGGACGCCGACGCCCTCGCCGACGTCCGCGAACACGCCCTGCGCCACCTGCACGAACCTCTCACCGTCGCCGACCTGGCAGCCCGCGCGGGCATGTCCCCTCGCTCCTTCGCCCGCCACTTCACGGCGGCGACCGGTACCACCCCGCTCCGCTGGCTCCTCGACCAGCGCGTCGCCGCCGCCCAGAAACTCCTGGAGCGCACCGACCTGGCCATGCCCGAGGTGGCCCGCCGAGCCGGCTTCGGCAGCGAGGTCACGATGCGCCAGCACTTCGCATCGCGCCTCGCCACCAGTCCGCGCGCCTACCGAGCCGCGTTCACAGGAGGCAGTAGCCCGATCGCCCGGTAGGCGGCATCCACGGTCGGCCGGGCCATCGCCCGAGCCTTGTCCGCCCCGTCCCGCAGCACGCCCTCCACGTACCCGGGATCCGCGCACAGCTCCTTGTGCCGATCCCGCACGGGACGAAGCACCTCGACGACGGCCTCGGCGGTGTCCTTCTTCAACGCCCCGTACGAGTCGTATCCACCCGCCAGCTCCGCCGGTTCCCCACCCGTGCAGGCGGCGAGGATCTCCAGCAGATTCGCGAGCCCCGGCCGCGCCTCACGGTCGTACACGACCTCCCGCCCGCTGTCGGTCACGGCCCGCGCGACCTTCTTCCGCACCACGTCCGGCTCGTCCAGCAGATAGACGATCCCCGGCCCGACGTCGTCGCTCTTCCCCATCTTCGACGTCGGCTCCTGCAGGTTCATGACCCGAGCCGCCACCCCCGGCAGGGTCGCCCGGGGCACCACGAACGTGTGCCCGTACCGCTGGTTGAACCGCACCGCGAGGTCCCGCGCCAACTCCACGTGCTGTGCCTGATCGTCCCCCACCGGCACCTCGTCCGTCCCGTACGCCAGGATGTCCGCCGCCATCAGCACGGGATACGTCAGCAGCGACAGCCGCACACTCCCACCCCGCACCCGCTCACGCGCGGCCTTCTCCTTGTACTGGATCATCCGCCGCATCTCCCCGTCGGTGGCGACGCACTCCAGCAGGTACGACAGCCGCGCGTGCTCGTCCACGTGGCTCTGCACGAAAACCGTGCACCGCTCCGGCTCCAGCCCCGCGGCCAGCAACAGCGACGCCGCCTGCCGACTCAGTCTGCGCACCCGCCCCGGGTCGTGGTCGACGGTCAGCGCGTGCAGGTCGACGACGCAGAACAGCGCGTCCGACCGATGCTGGTCGACCGTGACCCACTTCCGCATTGCGCCCAGATAGTTCCCCAGCGTCAGGTGCCCGGTCGGCTTGACCCCACTGAAGACCCGTGTCATCTCTCCACCTCCTGGTCAGGACCGCCGCCATCCGCCGGCCGCCCCTCCTGGAGGGAGATACGAGAACGGCCGCCGAAGCGGCGGCCGTCGAGTGCATACGTGTGTACGGCCGCCGTCAGGCGGCCCACCAGAGCTGAGTACACGTACGCGTCATCACGCCCTCCACGCTACCCCTCGGCGGTCCGCCGTGCATGCGATTTGACACCCCGTGTGCGCACTCGTAGTGTTCTCCGAGTTGTCCGACGTGAGCGCCGACTCCGGTCGGTCCCCGGACAGCGATTCCGCAAGTACCAACCACTCCTCGACGAGCTGTCGCGTTGTCGGTGCGTGTATTTACGGAATGAGGAATCCACGTCCGACAGGACGCGGCCCCCGATTAGCTCGGAGGCCGGGAATCCGCTAAAGTCTCACTCCGTCGGAACGGCCCAACAGCCGCGAAGACAACCCCCTTCTGACGGGGAATCAGAGCCCGAAAGGATCTGATAGAGTCGGAACCGTCGGAAAGGGAAACGCGAAAGCGGGAACCTGGAAAGCACCGAGGAAATCGGATCGGAAAGATCTGATAGAGTCGGAAACGCAAGACCGAAGGGAAGCGC
>NZ_JAGMUF010000120.1:0-180090 GCF_019049125.1 Streptomyces sp. AC602_WCS936
CAGGGGCTGGGGTGGCTTGGGTATCGGCGGGGGTGGCGGTTTCGCTGGTGCCGGGGGTGGTGTCCCGGGCGGCGGCTACTCCGGTGGTGGGCGGGGCGGTACCCCGCGCGGGAGCAGCGGAATCGCCGGGGCCAGAGACGGCGTCCCGGACGGGAGCGGCCACGCCAGTGGCCAGCGGGGCGGTACCCCGCGCGGGAGCAGCGGAATCGCCGGGGCCAGAGACGGCGTCCCGGACGGGAGCGGCCACGCCAGTGGCCAGCGGAGCGGTGTCCCACGCGGGAGCGCGGGTGCCACCGAGGCCGCAGACGGGGCACCGGACGCAAGCGGCAACGCCGATAGTGGGCGTGGCAGTGGCAGGGCTCCCGGCGGTGCGGCGTACGCAGGACCGACCCCGGGGCCGTACTGGCCGGAGCCCCCGCACCGGCCGCCGAACCCGGACACCAATCCGTACCTGCGACCGGAGGGGGCGGGGGAACCCGAGGACGCACGGCCGGAGTGGGCGCGCATCTGGCCACCGTCCGGTGCGGGCCGCGCCGCGGGGAGCGGGCCGCCCGCACGCGGCGTTCAGCCGCACGGCAGCCCTGAGTGGCCGCCGCACGGCGCAGACCAGCAGCCCGGCGGTGAAGACCGGTGGCCCGGCGACGGAAACAGGCCGCCCGGCGAGGAGCGGTGGCCCGGCGGTGGAGACGGGCCGCCCGGCGAGGAGCGGTGGCCCGGCGGTGGAGACGGGCCGCCCGGCGAGGAGCGGTGGCCCGGCGGTGGAGACGGGCCGCCCGGCGAGGAGCGGTGGCCCGGCGGTGGAGACGAGCCGCCCGGCGAGGAGCGGTGGCCCGGCGGTGGAGACGAGCCGCCCGGCGAGGAGCGGTGGCCCGGCGGTGGAGACGGGCCGCCCGGCGAGGAGCGGTGGCCCGGCGGTGGAGACGGGCCGCCCGGCGAGGAGCGGTGGCCCGGCGGTGGAGACGGGCCGTCCGGAAGCGGCAAGGACGATCCCGGCGACGAGGACGTGTCCGGCGCTCCCACCGTCATCGGGCCGCTGGGACCACCGTCGGGAACGCCGCGGCGGCCTCCGCGCCCCGGGGAGCGGCCCGGCAGGCCGACGTCCCGCTGGGGCGAGGGCCCGCCACCGCCTCCTCCCCCGCCTCCGGCGCCCCCTCGGCGGCCGAAGGGCGGATGACCGGGCGGCGGCGGACTGCGGAGGCGCCCGCGGGAGCCGCCGCGGCGGCAGGGCAACCGCTGTCGTACTGCTGGTGCGCGGGCCCGCCACGACCGTGCTGTCCGTCAGGCGGACCTCACGGGCGGAAGGCACCGCGTGCCGGATACGGTTGGAGCACCATGAGCGCTTCGCAGACCTCTGACGTTCCCACGCTTCTCGTCAAGATCTTCGGCAAGGACCGACCGGGCATCACGGCCGGCCTGTTCGACACCCTCGCCGCCTACTCCGTCGATGTCGTCGACATCGAGCAGGTCGTCACCCGTGGCCGGATCGTCCTGTGCGCGCTCGTGACCGAGCCGCCCCGGGGACTGGAGGGCGATCTGCGGGCGACCGTCCACAGCTGGGCGGAGTCGCTGAAGCTGCAGGCGGAGATCATCTCCGGCATCGGTGACAACCGGCCGCGTGGCCTCGGCCGCTCCCTGGTCACGGTGCTGGGCCACCCGCTCACCGCCGAGGCGACGGCCGCCATAGCGGCCCGGATCACCGAGTCCGGCAGCAACATCGACCGTATTTTCCGGCTCGCCAAGTACCCCGTGACCGCCGTCGAGTTCGCGGTGTCCGGTGTGGAGACCGAGCCGCTGCGCACCGCGCTGGCCACCGAGGCCGCGGCACTGGGTGTGGACGTCGCGGTCGTGTCGGCGGGTCTGCACCGGCGGGCGCAGCGCCTGGTCGTGATGGACGTGGACTCCACGCTGATCCAGGACGAGGTCATCGAGCTGTTCGCCGCGCACGCCGGCTGTGAGGACAAGGTCGCCGAGGTCACGGCGGCCGCGATGCGCGGGGAGCTGGACTTCGAGCAGTCGCTGCACGCGCGCGTGGCGCTGCTGGCGGGGCTGGACGCCTCCGTGGTGGACAAGGTGCGCAGCGAGGTGCGGCTGACGCCGGGTGCCCGCACGCTGATCCGTACGCTGAAGCGGCTCGGTTACCAGGTGGGGGTCGTCTCCGGCGGCTTCACCCAGGTCACCGACGATCTGCGGGAGAAGCTGGGGCTGGACTTCGCCCAGGCCAACACGCTGGAGATCGTCGACGGGAAGCTGACCGGCCGGGTCACCGGGGAGATCGTGGACCGGGCGGGCAAGGCCCGGCTGCTGCGGCGGTTCGCCGCCGAGGCGGGCGTGCCGCTGTCGCAGACGGTGGCGATCGGTGACGGGGCCAACGACCTGGACATGCTGAACGCGGCCGGGCTCGGCGTCGCCTTCAACGCCAAGCCGGTGGTCCGCGAGGCGGCGCACACCGCGGTGAACGTGCCCTTCCTGGACACCGTCCTGTACCTGCTGGGCATCACACGCGAGGAGGTCGAGGCGGCGGACACGCTGGAAGAAGGCCTCGGCGACAGCCTGGGCAAGCCCCTCGACCGGATCTGACCGGCCTTCTCCCCTGGCACCTGGCCGCAACCGGCTGACGGGCGGGCAGCCCACTGCGGCGAGGGCCCGGAACACCTGGGGCGGGTGCCGGGCCCTGTCGCGCGGGGTCGGGTCAGTCGGTCGGCGCCCAGTAGTCGACGAGGGAGGCCATGCCCGGCTCCACGTCCTTCCAGGAGCCGGTGAAGGTCAGCACGGCGAAGGCGGAGGTCGGGAATCCGCGGCGGCCCATCCGCTCGCGGGCGTCGTCCTCGGCCGAGCCCGCCAGGATCTCGGCGAGTCCTTCCATGCCCGGGTTGTGGCCGATCACCAGGACGTTGCGCAGGTCGTCGGGGGTCTCGTTGAGCACGGCGATCAGCTCGCCGGGCGAGGCCTCGTAGATCCGCTCCTCGTAGACGGTTTTCGGCCGATGCGGGAATTCCGCGACGGCGAGCTTCCAGGTCTCGCGGGTCCGGGTGGAGGTGGAGCACAGGGCCTGGTCGAAGGGGACTCCGGTGTCCGCGAGCCGGCGTCCGGCCTCTGCGGCGTCCTTACGGCCCCGCTCGGCGAGCGGCCGCTCGTGGTCGGTCACCTGTGGCCAGTCGGCTTTCGCATGCCGGAAGAGGACGATCCTGCGGGATTCTGCGACGCTCATGGCATCCAGCTTCGCATGAAACAGGCCACGGGGCGCAGGGAGTTGACATGCGGATTCACCCCCACCGGCGCGCGTCCGGTGACGTGGTCCGTCCTCAGCGCGCGATCAGCTGCCGCAGCCACTCCACGAGGTGCGCGATCCCGGGTTCCCCCGCGGCGGCGTGGGCGTCGGCGGGGTTGAGTATCAGCAGGAGCAGGATCACGAAGGCGAGCACGGGCAGCGCGAGGGCCCACCAGGGCAGCCGGATGTCGACACCGCCCCTGGTCGCCTGGGGAGGCCGGGTGTGGGTAGGGGCCGACATGAGTGCCTCCGCGGGTCTTCGGGCGTCCCTGGTCCGTGCTGCGCGGCCCGCCTGAAGCGGGCACATCTCGAAGCTACGGAATCCGCGGGCCCCGTCCCATCCGGAGGTCCACCCACTTGACCCTGACCCTCACCCCCTAGGGGACGGGGGGTTAACCCCACCCCCGGGCGGCGTCACGGTGAGGCGATCGTCGCCACGATGCCGATGATCACGAAGATCGCGAGGAAGGAGCCGAAGACGATCAGCATCTTCTTCTGGCCGTGCTGGGGGTTCGGGTCGAGGACTGGCATACGGCAAGTCTCGCATCCGCCGCCCGCGCCCGGGACAGGGGCCCGGGGTCAGCGGACGGCTTCGTCCTCCACCGTGCGGTCGCGCCCCGCGAGCACGCCCACCAGGATCTGCGGCACCATCAGGGCGCTCATCAGCGCGATCGGCAGGCCCCAGCCCCCGCTGTGCTGGTAGAGCACGCCCACCAGCAGCGGCCCCGGGATGGAGATCAGGTAGCCGGTGCTCTGCGCGAAGGCGGACAGCTGGGCGACGCCCGCGCCGGTCCTGGCCCGCATCCCGACCATGGTCAGCGCGAGCGGGAAGGCGCAGTTGGAGACGCCGAGGAGCAGGGCCCAGACCCAGGCGCCGCCGGCCGGGGCGAAGTACAGTCCGGCGTATCCGGCCAGTCCGCACACGCCCAGCACGACCACGATCGGCCCCTGGTGGGGCAGGCGGGTGGCCACGCGCGGGATGACGAAGGCGAGCGGCACGCCCATCACCATGATGACGGCGAGCAGCAGACCGGCGGTGCCGGCGGAGACGCCCGCGTCCCGGAAGATCTGCGCCATCCAGCCCATCGTGATGTAGGCGGCGGTGGCCTGGAGGCCGAAGAAGACGGCGAGCGCCCAGGCCGTACGGCTGCGGGTGATGCGCAGCGGGGGCTGCTCGGCCTGGCGGCCGTCGGCGTCCGCACGCCGATCGTCGGACCCGGCGGACCCTGCGGTCTCGGCGGACGCCGACGCCCTCCGGGCCCGTACGAACGGGATCCACGCCAGGGCGGCCGCCGCGCCCAGCACGGCCCACACCGCGAGGCCGGGCTGCCAGTGCCCACCCAGCGCGTTCGTCACGGGCACGGTCGCCGCGGCGGCGATCGAGGTGCCGAAGGCGAGGGCCATCGAGTAGAGGCCCGTCATGGAGCCGACCCGGTCGGGGAAGAAGCGCTTGACGATGACCGGCATCAGCACGTTGCTGAGCGCGATGCCCATCAGGGCGAGGGCGGTGGCGGCCAGGAAGCCCGCCGTACCGCCCGCGTACGGGCGTATCAGCAGGCCGGCGGTGATGGCGATCATGCCGCCGAAGACCACCGCGCCGGGGCCGAAGCGGCGGGCCAGCCGCGGGGCGGCGACGCCGAAGACGGCGAAGCAGAGCGGGGGCACGGAAGTGAGCAGTCCGGCCACGCTGCCGCTCATGCCGAGTCCGTCGCGGACCTCTTCCAGGAGCGCGCCCAGGCTCGTGATGGCGGGGCGCAGGTTGACCGCGGCCAGCACGATGCCGAGGACGAGCAGACGGGTCATCCACGGCGTCCACGCGCGCGTGCCGGTCGCCGACCGCGTGGTCTCCGTCTGCCGCTTCGTCCGCGTCTCCGTCCGCGTCTCCGTCCGTGTGTCGGTCCGGGTTTCGTCACTAGCCATGAGACCCATCATAGAATCATGGGATGATTGATTGTCCACTCGCTTGTCGACTCGCGCGTGAAGGTGAGCCATGCCCCTGAGCCATCCCCGTCGCTCGGCCCTGTCCGAGCAGGTCATCGCGGCACTGCGGCAGCAGATCGCCTCGGGCGAGTGGCCGGTCGGCTCCCGCATCCCGACGGAGCCCGAGCTGGTCGACCAGCTCGGCGTCGCCCGGAACACGGTCCGCGAGGCGGTCCGCGCGCTGGCCCACAACGGTCTGCTGGACATCCGCCAGGGCTCCGGCACGTACGTGGTGGCGACCAGCGAACTGGCCGGCGTGATGCAGCGCCGGTTCGCCGAGGCCGACCCGCGGCACATCGCCGAGTTGCGCTCCACCCTGGAGTCCGCCGCCGCCCGGCTGGCCGCCGAGCGGCGCACGGAGAAGGACCTCAAGCAGCTCGACGCGCTCCTCGCGCGCCGGGAGGACGCCTGGCAGACGGGCGACGCGGAGGCGTACGTGACGGCGGACTCGACCTTCCACCTGGCCGTCGTGGCGGCCTCGCACAACGACGTGATGACCGCGATGTACGCGGACCTCGGCGAGGTGATGCGGGACTGGCTGCGCGTGGACGTCGGCGGCGAGCTGACCCCGGAGACGCGCATGGACCACACCAGGCTGGTGGACGCGATCCGCGCGGGGGACGCCGAGACGGCGCACACGGAGGCAGCGGGCTACCCGTTCCAGTGCCGCGCGGGCCGGATCAGCTGATCAGCTCCCCCGCGCGTGGCTGACCCAGGCCGCCCGGACCTCCTTCCAGCACCGGCCGTCCAGGCGCACGGTCTGCGCGGGAGCGGCCTCCACCGGCGAGGTGTCGGTGTCGAGGTCCCACCAGCGCTCGCACTCGATGTGCAGGCGCACGTGGTCGGGCTCCGGGTAGGGGTTGTGGCAGTGGGCGGTCACGTCGGACTCGTCGACGCGGACCCGGCACGCGGCCCCGAACGGCTCGGCGTTCCCGGCCTTCATGACCGGCACGCGCGCGTGGGACACCGCTTCGTACGGCAGGATCAGCACGCAGGCGACGGCGAGGGCCGCCGGGGCCAGACGGTGGAGTGGACGCACAAGGGACCTCCTCGGCCGGCTGGGGAGGGAAAGCGCGTGGTGAACTCGTACTTCAGGGTGCGCGGCGGCTGGTCCGGGCGCCCGGCCGACTGAGCCAAACGGGTGACACGCCGACGGTGACACGCCAAGGGCCCGCACCCGGGTGGATGCGGGCCCTCGGGGGCGTCGGCTCAGGCGCCGATGGCGTGCAGACCGCCGTCCACGTGGACGATCTCGCCCGTGGTCTTCGGGAACCAGTCGCTGAGCAGCGCGACGATGCCGCGGCCGGCCGGCTCCGGGTCCTTGAGGTCCCACTCCAGCGGGGCCCGGCTGTCCCACACCGAGGCCAGTTCCCCGAAGCCGGGGATGGACTTGGCGGCCATGGAGCCGATCGGGCCGGCCGAGACCAGGTTGCAGCGGATGTTCTGCTTGCCCAGGTCACGGGCCATGTAGCGGCTGGTGGCCTCCAGCGCGGCCTTGGCCGGGCCCATCCAGTCGTACTGCGGCCAGGCGTACTGCGCGTCGAAGGTGAGGCCGACGACCGAGCCGCCGTTCTGCATCAGCGGCAGGCAGGCCATGGTCAGCGACTTCAGGGAGTACGCCGAGACGTGCATGGCGGTGGCGACCGACTCGAACGGCGTGTTCAGGAAGTTGCCGCCGAGGGCGTCCTGCGGGGCGAAGCCGATGGAGTGGACGACTCCGTCGAGGCCGCCCAGCTCCTCGCCGACGACGTCGGCCAGGCGCCCGAGGTGCTCGTCGTTGGTGACGTCGAGCTCGATGACCTTGGTGGGCTTGGGCAGCTTCTTGGCGATGCGCTCGGTCAGCGTGGGCCGCGGGAACGCGGTCAGGATGATCTCGGCGCCCTGCTCCTGGGCCAGCTTGGCGGCGTGGAAGGCGATGGAGGACTCCATCAGCACACCGGTGATCAGGACGCGCTTGCCCTCGAGAATTCCGCTCATGGTGATCAGTGACCCATTCCCAGTCCGCCGTCAACGGGGATGACGGCTCCAGTGATGTACGAAGCGTCGTCCGAGGTCAGGAACCGCACCGTCGCGGCGATCTCCTCGGGCCGCGCGTACCGCGCCAGCGGCACCTGCGCGAGGATCTTCGTCTGCTGCTCCTCGGTGAGCTCCCGGGTCATGTCGGTGTCGACGAAACCGGGCGCCACGACGTTGAAGGTGATGTTGCGCGACCCCAGCTCACGGGCGAGGGAGCGCGCGAAGCCGACCAGGGCGGCCTTGGAGGCGGCGTAGTTCGCCTGCCCCGCGGAGCCGAGGAGCCCGACCACCGACGAGATGAGCACGACGCGGCCCTTCTTGGCCCGCAGCATGCCGCGGTTGGCGCGCTTGACGACGCGGAAGGTGCCGGTGAGGTTGGTGTCGACGACGGAGGTGAAGTCCTCCTCCGACATGCGCATCAGGAGCTGGTCCTTGGTGACGCCGGCGTTGGCGACGAGGACCTCGACGGGACCGTGCGTCTCCTCGATCTCCTTGTAGGCCTGCTCCACCTGCTCGCTGTCGGTGATGTCGCACTTGACGGCCAGGAAGCCGGCCGGCGGCTCACCCGAGCGGTACGTGATCGCGACCTTGTCGCCGGCGTCGGCGAATGCGCGGGCGATGGCGAGGCCGATGCCCCGGTTTCCTCCGGTGACGAGAACCGAGCGGCTCAACGGATCACCCTTTCGATAGCGGTCTGGCACACCCGCCCGGACCCGTGGAGAGCAGGCGGCTTCCTCGAAAACCTATCGGTCGGGGACCGGCCGGGGACATTCGGGCACCCACAGTGGCTTACGGGAGTGACTGTCGGATCCCTACAGAACCGTGCGCGCACCGGGCGGAAACCTCTGGTCCGGGGGCGGGATGGGCGACATGATCGGAGCGACCACGGACACACCGGCCCGGTGCGCCCCGACCTCGTCCAGTCGACAGAAAGAGACGCAGGTGCCTCACAGCATCGACGAAGCCTTCACAGCACTCCCCCTGCGCGCCCTCGCCGACGCCGCCCTGGCCCGCGCGCGTGCCCTCGGCGCCGAGCACGCCGACTTCCGGCTGGAGCGGGTGCGAGGCGCCTCCTGGCGCCTGAGGGACGCCAAGCCCGCCGGGACCTCGGACACCACCGACCTCGGGTACGCGGTGCGCGTGGTGCACGGCGGTACCTGGGGCTTCGCGTCGGGGGTGGACCTGACCATGGACGCCGCCGCCAGGGTGGCGTCCCAGGCGGTGGCCATGGCGAAGCTGTCCGCGCAGGTGATCAAGGCGGCCGGCTCCGACGAGCGCGTCGAGCTGGCCGACGAGCCCGTGCACGCCGACAGGACGTGGGTCTCGGCGTACGACATCGATCCGTTCACCGTGCCCGACGCCGAGAAGTCGGCCCTGCTGGCCGACTGGAGCGCGCGGCTGCTGGCGGCCGACGGGGTCGATCACGTGGACGCCTCGCTGCTCACCGTGCACGAGAACAAGTTCTACGCCGACACCGCCGGGACCGTGACGACACAGCAGCGGGTGCGGCTGCACCCGGTACTGACCGCCGTGTCGGTGGACGACTCCAGCGGCGAGTTCGACTCCATGCGCACCCTGGCGCCGCCCGCCGGGCGCGGCTGGGAGTACCTGACCGGCACCGGCTGGGACTGGGACGGCGAGCTGGCCCAGATCCCGGAGCTGCTCGCCGAGAAGATGCGGGCGCCGAGCGTCGAGGCGGGGCTGTACGACCTGGTCGTCGACCCGTCGAACCTGTGGCTGACCATCCACGAGTCCATCGGCCACGCCACCGAGCTGGACCGCGCCCTCGGCTACGAGGCCGCCTACGCCGGCACCTCCTTCGCCACCTTCGACCAGCTCGGCAAGTTGCGCTACGGCTCGGAGCTGCTGAACGTCACCGGCGACCGCACCGCCGAGCACGGGCTGGCGACCATCGGGTACGACGACGAGGGCGTGGCGGGCCAGTCCTGGGACCTGGTGAAGGACGGGACGCTGGTCGGTTACCAGCTGGACCGGCGGATCGCGCGGCTCACCGGGTTCGAGCGGTCCAACGGGTGCGCGTACGCCGACTCCCCCGCCCATGTGCCGGTGCAGCGCATGGCCAACGTGTCGCTGCGGCCGGATCCCGGCGGGCTGTCCACGGAGGACCTGATCGGGGGCGTGGAGCGCGGGATCTACGTCGTCGGGGACCGGTCCTGGTCCATCGACATGCAGCGCTACAACTTCCAGTTCACCGGTCAGCGGTTCTTCCGGATCGAGAACGGGCGGCTCGCCGGTCAGCTGCGGGACGTGGCCTACCAGGCGACGACCACCGACTTCTGGGGCTCCATGGCGGCCGTCGGCGGCCCGCAGACGTACGTCCTGGGCGGCGCCTTCAACTGCGGCAAGGCGCAGCCGGGGCAGGTGGCGGCCGTCTCGCACGGCTGCCCGTCCGCCCTCTTCAAGGGAGTCAACATCCTCAACACCACCCAGGAGGCGGGACGATGAGCGCGCGCACGAGCAGGCCGCACGAGATCGTCGAGCGGGCACTGGAGCTGTCCCGGGCCGACGGCTGCGTCGTGATCGCCGACGAGGAGTCCACCGCCAACCTGCGCTGGGCGGGCAACGCGCTCACCACGAACGGTGTCACGCGCGGGCGCACGCTCACGGTCGTCGCCACCGTCGACGGGCGGGAGGGCACGGCGTCCGGCGTCGTGTCGCGCTCGGCGGTGACCGTGGACGAACTGGAGCCCCTGGTGCGCGCCGCCGAGGCCGCCGCGCGCGGTGCCGGACCGGCCGAGGACGCGCGGCCGCTGGTCGCGGACGTGCCCGCGTCGCCGGACTTCACCGACGCGCCCGCCGAGACCTCGTCGGCCGTGTTCGCCGACTTCGCGCCGGCCCTCGGGGAGGCGTTCGCACGCGCGCGTGCGGGCGGCCGGGAGCTGTACGGCTTCGCCAACCACGAGATGACGTCCACGTACGTGGGTACGTCCACGGGGCTGCGGCTGCGGCACGACCAGCCGAACGGGACGCTGGAGCTGAACGCCAAGTCTCCGGACCGCACCCGGTCGGCGTGGGCGGGGCGGGCCACGCGGGACTTCAAGGACGTCGACCCGGCCGCGCTCGACGCGGAGCTGGCCGTACGGCTGGGATGGGCCCAGCGGCGGGTGGAGCTGCCCGCCGGGCGGTACGAGACGCTGCTGCCGCCCACCGCGGTCGCCGACCTGCTCATCTACCAGTTCTGGTCGGCGTCGGGACGGGACGCGACCGAAGGGCGCACGGTGTTCTCCAAGCCGGGCGGCGGCACGCGCGTGGGCGAGCGGCTGGGCGAGCTGCCGCTGACGCTGCGCAGCGATCCGCACGAGCCGGGGCTCGAGTGCGCGCCCTTCGTGGTGGCGCACTCGTCGGGCGGCGACCAGTCGGTGTTCGACAACGGGCTGCCGGTCGCGGCGACCGACTGGATCCGCGCGGGCGAGCTGCACCGGCTGACCACCACCCGGCACAGCGCCGGGCTGACCGGGCTGCCGGTGGCGCCGGCCATCGGCAACCTGGTCCTGGACGGCGGCGACCCGGACCGGTCCCTGGAGGAGATGGTCGCCGGCACCTCGCGCGGGCTGCTGCTGACCTGCCTCTGGTACATCCGCGAGGTCGACCCGGCGACGCTGCTGCTGACCGGGCTGACCCGGGACGGCGTCTACCTCGTCGAGGACGGCGAGGTGGTCGGCGAGGTGAACAACTTCCGGTTCAACGAGTCGCCGGTGAGTCTGCTGGGCCGGGCCACCGAGGCCGGGCGGACGGAAAAGACGCTGCCCAGGGAGTGGGGTGACTGGTTCACTAGGGCTGCGATGCCCGCCCTGAGGGTGCCGGACTTCAATATGAGCTCTGTCAGTCAGGGCGTATAACCTCGTAGTCGGCTGCCACCTGGCCGCCGAAGATCATGAGCATGTAGGAGACACGAGAACCGTGACGGACATCGTCGACGAGCTGAAGTGGCGTGGGCTGTTCGCCCAGTCCACCGATGAGGATGCTTTGCGCAAGGCGCTCGCGGACGGTCCCGTCACGTTCTATTGCGGTTTCGACCCGACCGCGCCGTCCCTGCACGTGGGGCACCTGGTGCAGGTGCTCACCGTGCGCCGGCTCCAGCAGGCCGGTCACCGGCCGCTGGCGCTGGTCGGCGGCGCGACGGGCCAGATCGGCGACCCGCGGCCGACCGCGGAGCGCACGCTGAACTCGCCGGAGACCGTCGCGGGCTGGGTCGAGCGGCTGCGCGGCCAGATCGAGCCGTTCCTGTCCTTCGAGGGCGAGAACGCGGCCCTGATGGTCAACAACCTCGACTGGACCGAGGGCCTGTCCGCGATCGAGTTCCTGCGGGACATCGGCAAGCACTTCCGGGTCAACAAGATGCTGACCAAGGACTCCGTCGCCCGGCGCCTGGAGTCCTCCGAGGGCATCAGCTACACGGAGTTCAGCTACCAGCTCCTCCAGGCGATGGACTTCCTCCAGCTCTACCGGCGCTACGGCTGCACGATGCAGCAGGGCGGCAGCGACCAGTGGGGCAACCTGACGGCCGGCCTCGACCTGCTGCACCGGCTGGAGCCGGACGCGTCCGTGCACGCCTACGCGACGCCGCTGATGACCAAGGCGGACGGCACCAAGTTCGGCAAGACCGAGGGCGGCGCCGTCTGGCTGGACCCGGAGATGACCACGCCGTACGCGTTCTACCAGTTCTGGCTGAACGTGGACGACCGGGACATCTCGCGCTACATGCGCATCCTGTCCTTCCGCTCCCGTACGGAGCTGGAGGAGCTGGAGGAGCAGACCGAGGAGCGTCCGCAGGCACGGGCCGCGCAGCGCGCGCTGGCCGAGGAGCTGACGACGCTGGTGCACGGCGCCGACCAGACGGCCGCCGTGATCGCCGCGTCCAAGGCCCTCTTCGGCCAGGGCGACCTGGCGGAGCTGGACGAGCGGACGCTGGCCGCCGCCCTGTCCGAGCTGCCGCACGTCCAGGTCGCCGAGCCGGCCCCGGTCGTGGACCTGTTCGCAGAGGTCGGCCTGGTCGCCAGCAAGTCCGCCGCCCGTCGCACGGTGAAGGAGGGCGGCGCCTACGTGAACAACGCCAAGGTCGCCGCCGAGGACGCCGTTCCCGCCCGGGAGGACCTGCTGCACGGGCGCTGGCTGGTGCTGCGCCGCGGCAAGAAGAACCTGGCCGCGGTCGAGGTCACCGGCGGCTGAGCGCGCGCGTCAGGGGCGGTCTCCGGTGCCATGCGGCTGCCGGAGGCCGCCCCTGCGCCGTGCGGGACCCGTCGTACGAGACCGCCGTACGGGACCGTGCGGACGCTCAGGCCCGTTCGCGCCGCTTGTTGCCGCGCACCGCCATGTAGAGCGCGTCGCCGACGCCCACGATGATGATCGCGGCCACCAGCTGGAACAGGTGCCGCCACCAGTCGATGCCGCGGGTCGCGTCCACGCCGACGGCGCGGGCGATCGCGTTTCCGGCGATGGCTCCGAGCATGCCGAAGATGGTGGTCAGCCACAGGGGGCTGTGCTGCTTCCCGGGAATGATCGCCTTGGCGATCAGACCCAGCACGAATCCGACGATGATCGCCCACAACCAGCCCATGGCTGCCTCCTCATTCGGCTCCACGCGAGCATTACCGCCAGTCTTCGGCCGTACCGCGTACGGCGCATGGCGGGTACGGCCGAATGGGGTACCGGGCTGCGCGGTGCGGCGCAGGTCCTGCGGGCGGGCCGGTGGGTGCCCCGGTCTCGTGTACGGCGCAGGTGCGGCGTAACGTGGTGAGTTGTCCGGGACCGGAGTCCCCGTGCGGCCGCGGACGGGAGCGGGGCGGGGAGAGTCCGATGCGGGCGGATGGTGGAACCAGATGCGGAAGCAGAGTGCCGGCGGCAAGGCCGAGGTGTTCCGGATCACCGGGGCCCGGGCGGGCCTCCAGGAAGACGTGCGCGGCCGGCAGCGCCGGTACATCATCTCGATGTCGATCCGTACCCTGTCGGTGGTGCTCGCGGCCTGCCTGTGGAACGTGGAACGGCACGTGGCGATCGTGGCGCTGGTCCTGGGCGCGGTACTGCCGTACGTCGCCGTGGTGCTCGCGAACGCCGGGCGCGAGAACGCGCCATCGTTGCCGTCGACGTTCGTGACGATGCCGACCGCCCCGATGATCACGCCGCCGCGCGACGACGACGGTCCGGCGGAATCCGACCCGGAGGACGCCCCGTCCGGAGGGGCTCCGGACGCCGCTGGTGAGCCCCGCGCACGAGCCTGACCGAGGAACGCACGTCGATTCCTCGCCAGGCCGAAGAAATGCTCAGATGAATCATGTGGTTCCGGTGCCGGGCGATGGGTGACCCGTGACATACTTCGTACGCGCTCCGCATCCCCCGTCGGAGCGACGGACCGACGCCGGGCAGCTCCCCCCGTGGCTGCTCGGCGTCGCCTTGTTGTGTGGACCTGTGAGACGAACCTGTGAGTGACGAGACCGCCCCGGAGACCACCCCGGCCACCGCCCCGATCTGCTCCGCCAAGGGCTGCCGTACCGCCGCCGTGTGGGTGCTGGCGTGGAACAACCCGAAGATCCACACGCCGGAGCGGCGCAAGACGTGGATCGCGTGCGACGAGCACCGGGAGCACCTGTCGCAGTTCCTCGGGGTGCGCGGCTTCCTGAAGGACGTCGTCCCGCTGGACGAGTGGGAAGCCCCCGCGGGCTCCTAGGGGCCGCCCTATTGGGCTGTCCTGTCCCCCTGTCCTATCCCCCGATCGCCGACATCGGCCGGTCGGGCTGGACGAAGGTCGGGTCGTCGAGGCCGGCGCCGGCCTTCTTGCCCCACATGGCCAGCCGCCAGATCCGGGCGATCTCCTCGTCCGGGGCGTCGGAGCGCAGGGCGGCCCGCAGGTCGGTCTCCTCGGTGGCGAACAGGCAGGTGCGCACCTGGCCGTCGGCGGTCAGGCGGGTGCGGTCGCAGGCCGAGCAGAACGGGCGGGTGACGGAGGCGATGACGCCGACCCGGTGCGGGCCGCCGTCCACGAGCCAGCGCTCGGCGGGGGCAGACCCGCGTTCCTCGGAGCCCTCGGCGGTCAGCTCGAAACGGGTGCGCAGGGAGGTGAGGATGTCACCGGCGGTGATCATCCCCTCGCGCTTCCAGCCGTGCTGGGCGTCCAGGGGCATCTGCTCGATGAAGCGCAGTTCGTAGTCGTGCTCCACGGCCCAGGCGAGCAGGTCGGGGGCCTCGTCGTCGTTGAGCCCCGGCATCAGGACGGAGTTGACCTTGACCGGGGTCAGGCCGGCCTCGCGGGCCGCTTCCAGTCCCTGAAGGACGTCCTTGTGGCGGTCGCGGCGGGTGAGGGTCTTGAAGACGTCGGGACGGAGGGTGTCCAGCGAGACGTTGACCCGGTCCAGGCCCGCCGCCTTCAGGGCGGGCGCCGTGCGCTTCAGACCGATGCCATTGGTGGTCAGCGACATCTGGGGGCGCGGCTCGAGGGCGGCGACGCGCTCCACGATGCCGACCAGGCCGGGGCGCAGCAGGGGCTCGCCGCCGGTGAAGCGGACCTCCTCGATACCGAGGGAGGTGACCGCGATGTCGATGAGGCGGACGATCTCGTCGTCCGTGAGCAGGTCGGGCTTGGCCAGCCACTGGAGGCCCTCTTCGGGCATGCAGTAGGTGCAGCGCAGGTTGCAGCGGTCGGTGAGCGAGACCCTCAGGTCGGTGGCCACTCGGTTGTAGGTGTCGATGAGCACGTGGGCCCCCTCCCTCGACGCGGATCGGCGGAGCACTTCTCTCCTCCGACACCTGCGAGCCTACGTGACGGGTCCGACATCGACAGCGGGCCGATCCCTACGACGTACGGCGGGGTGGATCAGTGGGCTCCGGTGCCGGTCAGGGACCGGACCTCGAGCTCCGCGTACTTCGCCGTGTCGGGCTCCTCCTTCGACAGGACCGTGCCGAGCCAGCCCATCAGGAAACCGAACGGGATGGAGATGAGACCCGGGTTCTGCAGCGGGAACCAGGCGAAGTCGACGTCGGGGAACATCGCCTTCGGATCGCCGGAGACCACGGGCGAGAACAGCACCAGGCCGACGGCGACGATCAGGCCGCCGTAGATCGACCACAGGGCGCCCTGGGTGGTGAACCGCTTCCAGAAGAGGCTGTAGAGGATCGTCGGCAGGTTGGCGGACGCGGCGACCGCGAAGGCCAGGGCGACCAGGCCGGCCACGTTCAGGTCGCGGGCGAGGGCGCCCAGCGCGATGGAGACGATGCCGATGAACACGGTCGCCCAGCGGGCCGCCCGCATCTCCTCCTTCTCGGTGGCCCTGCCCTTGCGGATGACGTTGGCGTAGATGTCGTGCGCGAAGGACGAGGACGAGGCGAGGGTGAGGCCGGCGACCACGGCGAGGATGGTCGCGAAGGCCACCGCCGAGATGGTGGCGAGCAGGATCGCGCCCCAGGCCGAGTCGACGCCGCCGACGTGCAGGGCGAGCAGCGGCGCGGCCGTGTTGCCGGAGGCGTTGGACGCGATGATCTCGTCCTTGCCGATGAGGGCGGCGGCGCCGAAGCCGAGGGCGATGGTCATCAGGTAGAAGGCGCCGATGATGCCGATGGCCCAGTTCACGGACTTACGGGCGGCCTTGGCGTTGGGCACGGTGTAGAAGCGGATCAGGATGTGCGGCAGGCCGGCGGTGCCGAGCACCAGGGCGAGGCCCAGGGAGATGAAGTCCAGCTTGGTGGTGCCGGTGGCGCCGTACTTCAGTCCGGGCTCCAGGAAGGCGGCGCCCTCGCCGCTGCGCTCCGCGGCGGTGCCCAGCAGGTCGGAGATGTTGAAGTCGAACTTCAGCAGCACCAGGAAGGTGATCAGGATGGTGCCGCCGATCAGCAGGACGGCCTTGACCATCTGGACCCAGGTGGTGCCCTTCATGCCGCCGATGGAGACGTACACGATCATCAGGATGCCGACGAGGGCGACGATGAGGATCTTGCCCGCGTCGGAGGTGATGCCCAGCAGCAGCGAGACGAGGATGCCCGCGCCCGCCATCTGGGCCAGCAGGTAGAAGATCGAGACGACGATGGTGGAGGTGCCGGCGGCGGTGCGCACGGGGCGCTGGCGCATGCGGTAGGCGAGGACGTCGCCCATGGTGTAGCGGCCGGAGTTCCTGAGCGGCTCGGCGACCAGGAGCAGGGCGACCAGCCAGGCGACGAGGAAGCCGATGGAGTAGAGGAAGCCGTCGTAGCCGAAGAGGGCGATGGCGCCGGCGATGCCGAGGAAGGACGCGGCCGACATGTAGTCGCCGGAGACGGCGAGGCCGTTCTGGAAGGCGCTGAAGGACCGGCCGCCCGCGTAGAAGTCGGCGGCGTCCTTGGTCTGGCGGCCCGCCCAGACCGTGATGCCGAGCGTGGCCAGGACGAAGATCGCGAAGAGGGTGATGATGAGCGGCCGGTGCTCGCTGGCCTCGTTGGCGGCGAGCTCGGCGGCGAGAACGGTCTGTGCGGGGCTCATGCGCCGCCCTCCATCCGGGACTTGATGGCCTCGGCCTTGGGGTCGAGCTTCGCGGCGGCGTGCCGCGAGTACCACCAGGCGATGAGGAACGTGGTGACGAACTGGGCGATGCCGAAGACGAAGGCGACGTTGATGTTGCCGAAGAGCTTGGTGCCCATGAAGCCGCCGGCGTAGTTCGACAGCAGCACGTACAGCAGGTACCAGGCGACGAACGCGATCGTCAGCGGGAAGGCGAAGGAGCGGAAGGAGCGGCGCAGTTCGGCGAACTCAGCGCTCTGCTGCACTTCGGAGAACTCCTCGGGTGACGGAAGATGGCGTTCCTCTTTCGAGGGGGGCGGTGCGTCGGTGGCCACGGAGTCTCCTCGTACGACGGACATGACGGCTTGGACCTCGGTCTTCTCGCGGGGGCCTGATCGTGCTCGGACTCCCTGACCAACGACACGGCGCCCCACCGGCACCGGTTCAACCCGCGTGGCACTTTCCGAAGTCACCCGTGGCGGGTCATTGCTGGCCGGCGGCTACGAGGGATAGCTTCACCCTGCACCACTCCGTCATGTACCTGCCCGGTCACCACCCGTGTCTCGGGCCGGTCCCTTTTCCGGATGATGTGGAGACCCCATGGATCATCTGCGTTCGACGCGTTCGTCGCGGTCGCCGCGTTCCAGACGACGGCTCGCTCTCGCCGTACCGGTCGTGCTGTCGCTCACCGCGTCCCTCGGTTTCCTGCCGGCCGCCGCCTCGGCCGCCCCGGGCGCGGGCACCGCGAAGGAGTCCGCGCAGGAGTCCGCCCGGGACGCCGGGACCACGGACGCGCCCGACCTCGCGTACGTGGTCAACACGCGGACGGACCACCGCACGATCGCGTCGGTGAAGCGGGCGATAGCCGAGGCCGACGGCAGCGTCGTCGCCACCTACCGGAAGATCGGCGTGATCGTCGTCCACTCGGCCAACCCGGACTTCGGCGAGGAGATACGCGAGGCCCGCGGGGTGCAGTCCGCGGGCGCGACCCGCACCGCGCCGCTGACCGCCGCCGGGACGACCGACCAGGGCGCCGCCGAGATGCTCACCGCCGCACAGGCCGCGCGGACCGCGAAGGCGTCGAAGGCCGCCGGGGCGAGCGAGCCGCTGGAAGCGGACCAGTGGGACCTGCGCGCGATAGGCGCCGACAAGGCCGCGAAGATCAACCCGGGCAGCTCCCGGGTCACCGTCGCCGTCATAGACACCGGCGTCGACGACACCCACCCCGACCTCGCCCCGAACTTCTCCGCCTCGCAGTCCGCCAACTGCGTCGGCGGCAAGGCGGACACCAGCGAGGGCGCCTGGCGGCCGTACACCGCCGACGACTACCACGGCACCCACGTCGCCGGTGAGATAGCCGCCGCCCGCAACGGCATCGGCGTCGCCGGTGTCGCACCGGGCGTGCAGGTCTCCAGCATCAAGGTGAGCGACCCGGACAACGGGCTCTTCTACCCCGAGAGCGTCGTCTGCGCCTTCATGTTCGCCGCCGACCACGGCGTGGAGATCACCAACAACAGCTACTACGTGGACCCCTGGCTGTACAACTGCATGGACGACCCGGACCAGCGCGCCATCGTCGACGCGGTCAACCGGGCCCAGCTGTACGCCCAGCGCAAGGGCACCCTGCACCTGGCCTCCGCCGGCAACTCCAACCACGACCTGGACTCCGACGCCATCGTCGACGACTCCAGCCCCGACGACTCCACGCCGGTGACGCGGACCATCGACCCGCACGAGTGCTTCGACGTGCCGACCCAGCTGCCCGGCATCGTCACCGTCAGCGCCACGGGCGTCGACAAGGAGAAGTCCTACTACTCCTCGTACGGCAAGGGCGTCGTCGACGTCGCGGCGCCGGGCGGCGACGGGCGCTACCAGACCCCGGACACGCCGTCGAAGAACGGCCGCATCCTGTCGACCATGCCGAACAACGAGTACGCCTGGCTCCAGGGCACCTCGATGGCCTCCCCGCACGCCGCGGGCGTCGCCGCGCTGCTGAAGTCGGAGCACCCCTGGGCGTCCCCGGCGACGCTCCAGTGGCTGCTGAAGGCCCAGGCCGACAACCCGGGCTGCCCGGCCTCCTACGACCAGGACGGCGACGGCACACAGGACGCCGACTGCGAGGGCGGCAAGCGGGTCAACGGCTTCTACGGCTTCGGCATCGTCGACGCGCTCCGCGCGGTGAAGTGATCCGCCCGGTCCACCGCTCACGAGACTTTCCCCTCCCTTCCGGCAACGACTCCACGAACGAACTGGAGACACCGCACATGACAGCTCCTCACCCGCGTCACCGCCGTGCCCTCGCGATCCCGGCCGGTCTGGCCGTGGCCGCGTCGCTGGCCTTCCTGCCGGGCGTCCCGGCCTCCGCCGCCGAGGCCGCTCCCACCGTTTCGGCGGACTCGTCGTCCTCGGCCTCGATGAGCTACGTCGTCAACGTCCGCCCCGGGCACGGCCCCTCGGCGCACGTGAAGCGGGCGATAGCCAAGGCCGGGGGCACGATCGTGACGTCGTACGACCGGATCGGTGTGGTCGTCGTCCACTCCTCGAACGCGGACTTCGCGAAGACCGTCCGCAAGGCGCGCGGCGTGCAGTCGGCCGGCGCCACCCGCACCGCGCCGCTGCCGTCGGCCGCCACCACCGACACCGGTGCGCCCAAGGTGCTCAGCGGCGAGGAGATCGCCGCCGCCGAGGCCGCCGAGGGCCAGGACCCGCTGCAGTCCCTCCAGTGGGACCTGCCCGCCATCAAGGCGGACAAGGCGCACGAGAAGACGCTGGGCAGCGAGGACGTCACCGTCGCGGTCATCGACACCGGCGTCGACGACACCCACCCGGACATCGCCCCGAACTTCGACCGGGACGCCTCCGTCAACTGCGTCTCCGGCAAGCCGGACACCACCGACGGCGCCTGGCGGCCGAGCGCGGCGGAGAGCCCGCACGGCACCCACGTGGCCGGGGAGATCGCCGCCGCCAAGAACGGCGTCGGCATGACCGGCGTGGCGCCCGGGGTGAAGGTCTCCGGCATCAAGGTGTCCAACCCCGACGGCTTCTTCTACGCCGAGGCCGTGGTCTGCGGCTTCGTGTGGGCGGCCGAGCACGACGTGGACGTGACCAACAACAGCTACTACACCGACCCCTGGTACTTCAACTGCAAGAGCGACCCGGACCAGAAGGCCATCCTCGAGGCCGTCAGCCGGGCCGCGCGGTACGCGGAGCGGAAGGGCGCGGTCAACGTCGCCGCGGCCGGCAACGAGAACTACGACCTCTCCTCCGACGAGATCACCGACCCGTCCTCCCCGAACGACACCACGCCCGGCGACCGGGTCGTCGACCCGTCCGAGTGCCTGGACATCCCGACCCAGCTGCCCGGCGTCGTGACGGTCGCCTCGACCGGCGCCAAGGGCCTCAAGTCGTCCTTCTCCAACCACGGTCTGGGCGTCATCGACATCGCCGCGCCCGGCGGCGACTCGACGGCCTACCAGACGCCGGAGCCGCCCGCGACCAGCGGACTGATCCTGGGCACGCTGCCCGGCGGCAAGTGGGGCTACATGGCCGGTACGTCGATGGCGTCCCCGCACGTCGCGGGCGTCGCCGCCCTGATCAAGTCGACGCACCCGTACGCTCCCCCGGCCATGGTCAAGGCCCTGCTGTACGCCCAGGCCGACGCCACCGCGTGCACCAAGCCGTACGACATCGACGGCGACGGCAAGGTCGACGCGGTGTGCGAGGGCTCCAAGAACCGCAACGGCTTCTACGGATGGGGCATGACCGACGCGCTGGACGCGGTGACCTGGTAACCGGTACTCGGTGACCACGGCGGTCACCACGCGCGCGTACGTGCGGCGGGCCGGGAGTGATCTCCCGGCCCGCCGTGTGCGTACCGGGGTGTGACGCGTCACTCACTCTCTTCCCGGCTCCCTCGAACCGTACGGCGGCCGAAAACGTCCTCATGTACGGAATGCCGGACCGCCAGTTCTTTTCCGGAACTTGCCCGGATCTGGGGGAGCTGGTGAAGATCTCGAGGTGACCTTGACAAGACCCCCGTCCCGGACCACCGGCACCGGACGGCACGCGCGGCCCTCCGGCACCGGCCGGGCCGCGGCCGTGCTCGTGCTGGTGGTGCTGGCCGCGCTGATACCCGTCCTCGGCCCGTCCCCCGCCCTGCACGGCACCGGGGAGGCCGAGGCACCCGGCACCGGCGGCATAGCCCTGCTGCGCACGGTGCTCTTCGCCGCCCTGAGCGTCCCGGTCGGCGAACTCTTCGTGAACCGGCTCGCCAAGTCGCTCCCCGGCGCTCCCCCGCAACGCCCCCGCAGTTGGGCGCCGTACGCGGCCGCCGCCGGCTTCGTCGCCGCGCTGGGCCTGGCGTCGGTCGTGGCCACCGGCAATCTGGTGCCGGACAGCGCCGTCGACATCGACGTCGGCGGGCTGTACTCGTCCCGGGACGGCAAACTCGCGCTCCTGGAGGTCAACGGCTTCCTCGCGGCCGGCCTGTGCGCCACCTCCCGGCGCCCCGGCCTCCAGGTCTGGCCGCTGGCCGCGGTGATCGTCGCGGAGGCGCTGCGCGCGCACCCCACGACCGAGTACAGCCCGCTGCTCGGATCGGGACTGACCCTCGTCCATCTGACCTGCGCCTCGCTGTGGGTGGGCGGCCTGCTGTACGTGCTGCGGACCCTGCGCACCTGGCGGGACGCCGAGGCGGGCCCGGCGCTGCTGGGCCTCTACGCGCGCGTGGCGGCCGCCTTGCTGGCGGCCATCACGGCGACGGGGGTGGGCAGTTCGCTGCGCCGGATGCCGCCGGGCACGATCGCGGACCAGCTGACGGACACGGCGTACGGGCGGGTCCTGCTCGCCAAGGTGATCCTCATGGTCGCGGTGGCGGCTCTCGCCCTGTGGGCCAGGGTCCGGCTGAGCCGCGCGGCCGACCCGCTGGCCGCCTGCTCACCCGCGCGCGCGGAGGTCGCCGCCCTCGGTGTGGTGGTCGCGGTCTCGGGACTGCTGACGGCCCTTCCGGTTCCGATCCGGTGGTAATCCGGTGGTGAGTTCCGCAACGCCCGCTTCCGGTGGGCCGCTTGACGGAGGAACCGTTTCGCCTCGGCTTCGTGGGGCACCTGCCGCACCCGAGTGTCGGTCGTGGCCCGTATCCTCATGGACCATGCTCGAAGACCGCACGACCGCAGCGCCGTCCGCCACGGCGTGGCCGGCCGCGTATCCGCAGGGGTACGCGGTCGTCGACGTGGAGACCACCGGACTGGCCCGCGACGACCGCATCATCTCCGCGGCCGTCTACCGTCTGGACGCCCGCGGCGAGGTCGAGGACCACTGGTACACCCTGGTCAATCCTCAGCGGGACCCGGGCCCGGTCTGGATACACGGTCTGACGAGCGAGGTGCTCCGGGACGCGCCGCTCTTCCCGGACGTCGCCGAGGAATTCGCGGCCCGTCTCGACGGGCGGGTCCTGGTCGCGCACAACGCCGTCTTCGACTGGCAGATGATCGCCCGCGAGTACGCCCGCGCCAGGCGTGAGGCTCCGGTGCGGCACCGGCTGTGCACCATCGCGCTCTCCAAGGCGCTGGCCCTGCCGCTGCCCAACCACAAGCTGGAGTCGCTGGCCGCCCACTTCGGCGTCGTACAGCAGCGGGCGCACCACGCGCTGGACGACGCGCGGGTACTGGCGGAGGCGTTCCGGCCGAGCCTGCTCGCCGCGGCGGCGGGAGGGCTGCGGCTGCCGCTGCACGAGTGCCGGCCGCTGACCGAGTGGTCGGACGCGCCCGCCCCCCGGATCGGACAGCAGGCCGGCTACGGCGGCTACCGGCCGACGAGTTGGCGCCCGTCCCGCAAAAGGCCCGCATGCCCCTATCCCAACCCGGGCCGGTACGAAGAGGGCAAAAGACTCAAGCAGGGCATGCGGGTCGCCTTCTCGGGTGACACCTCCATCGAGCGGGACCTGCTGGAGGACCGCGCCACCGAGGCCGGGCTGCATGTCGCCACCAGCCTGTCCCGGCTGACCAGCCTGCTGGTCACCAACGACCCGGACTCGGGCACGTCGAAGGTGGTCAAGGCGCGCCAGTTCGGGACGCCGGTGGTGGACGAGGCGGCGTTCGGCCAGCTCCTGGGGGACGTCGAGCCCGCGGACTCCGAGCCGTGAGCCGGGCCGCGCGGGGAGCGCGGACGAGCCGTACGGACGGGTGATTCCGGGCGACTCGCCCGGCGCCCGCTCGCCCGCGTCGCGGCGACGGCTCACCCTGTGGCGCATGGCGACATGCGAAGTCTGCGGCAACAACTACGGAATGACCTTCGAGATCCACGCCCAGGGAGCGGTGCACGTCTTCGACTGCTTCTCCTGCGCGATCCACCGGATGGCCCCCATCTGCGAGCACTGCCGGGTGCAGATCATCGGCCAGGGCGTCGAGGTCGAGGGCCACTGGTACTGCGGCGCCCACTGCGCCCGCGCGGAGGGGAGGGCGGGGATCGTCGACAAGGTCTAGTCCCCCGAAGGCGTACCCGCCGCATGACACCCCACGACCGAGTTGTACCGTCGTGGGGTGTACCGCTTCCTCCTGTCCCGCCAGTGGGTGATCCTCACCCTGGTCGCCGTGCTGCTCATCCCCACGATGATCCGGCTGGGCTTCTGGCAGATGCACCGCTACGAGGAACGCACCGCCCGGAACGACCTGGTCGCACAGGCGCTCGACGCCGCGCCGGTGCCCGCCGAGTCGCTGACCGCTCCCGGCAAGAAGATCACCACGAGTGAGCGGTACCGGACCGTCACCGCGAAGGGCCGCTTCGACACGGACCGCGAGGTCGTCGTCCGCCGTCGCACCGACTCCGACGACAACATCGGCTACCACGTGCTGACCCCGTTCGTGCTGAACGACGGCAAAATCCTGCTGGTCAACCGGGGCTGGATCCCCGCGGACGGTCCGAGCCAGACCGCTTTCCCCGACGTTCCCGCACCGCCCCGCGGAGAGATCACCGTCACCGGGCGGCTGATGCCCGACGAGACGACCGAGGCGAGCGGCATCAAGGACCTCGAGGGCCTCCCGGACCGGCAGATCATGCTCATCAACAGCGAGCAGCAGGCCGAGCGCCTGGACGCCCCGGTGCTCGGCGGGTACGTCGCCCTGATCAAGCCGGAACCGAAGGGCAACACCCCGGAGCGGATCGGCAGGCCCGGCAACGCGGACGCCGCGCTGAACTTCGCGTACGCGATCCAGTGGTGGCTGTTCGCCGCCGCCGTACCGGTCGGCTGGTGGTTCCTGGTCCGCCGCGAGAAGCGCGAACGTGAGACCGCCGAGGACGTGGAACCGGCACAGGCGGAACCCGCGAAGGTGTAGCCGCCCGCCGGTCGCGCCCCGACGAAGCACGCGGACGGACCCGATTGCTCCGCGCCCCGTCGGGAAGACGGAATCCCGTGCACCCCGAAATCGAGGACTACGCGCTCATCGGCGACGAGCAGACCGCGGCCCTGGTCTCCACGGACGGCTCCGTGGACTGGCTCTGTCTGCCCCGCTTCGACTCCGCCGCCTGCTTCGCCAAGCTGCTCGGCGACGAGGACAACGGCCACTGGCGCATCGCCCCCAAGGGCGCCGAGCGCTGCACTCGGCGCGCCTACCGGCCGGACACCCTGGTCCTGGACACCGAGTGGGAGACCGCGGACGGCGCGGTACGGGTCACCGACTTCATGCCCCAGCGCGACCGCGCCCCCGACCTCGTACGCGTCGTGGAGGGCCTGCGCGGCGAGGTCACCGTGCACAGCGTGCTGCGGCTGCGCTTCGACTACGGCTCGGTCGTGCCCTGGATGCGCCGGGCCGACGGCCACCGGGTCGCGGTCGCCGGGCCGGACTCGGTGTGGCTGCGCAGCGAACCGGAGGTGCGCAGCTGGGGGCAGGACTTCGGGACGCACGCGGAGTTCACGGTCGCCGAGGGCGAGAAGGTCGCCTTCGTCCTCACCTGGCACCCCTCGCACGAGCCCCGCCCTCCGCTGGTCGACCCGTTCATCGCCCTGGAGCACAGCGTCGAGGACTGGCGGGCCTGGGCCGCGCACTGCCGCTACGACGGCCCGCACCGGGACGCCGTCGTCCGCTCGCTGATCACCCTGAAGGCGCTCACCTACAAGCCCACCGGCGGCATCGTGGCGGCGCCGACGACCTCGCTGCCCGAGGAGCCGGGCGGCGTGCGCAACTGGGACTACCGTTTCTGCTGGCTGCGCGACTCCACCCTCACCCTGGGCGCCCTGCTGTCGGCCGGGTACCTGGAGGAGGCCGAGGCCTGGCGCGACTGGCTGCTGCGCGCGGTCGCGGGCAACCCGGCCGACCTGCAGATCATGTACGGCCTGGCGGGTGAGCGGAGGCTGCCGGAGTTCGAGCTGCCGTGGCTGTCCGGCTTCGCCGAGTCCACGCCCGTACGGGTCGGCAACGACGCGGTGAACCAGCTCCAGCTGGACGTGTACGGCGAGGTCATGGACTCCCTGTCGCTGGCCCGGCTGGCCGGCATGCGTCCGCAGCCGCAGATGTGGGAGCTGCAGTGCGCGCTGATGGGCTTCCTGGCCACGGCGTGGCGCGAGCCCGACGAGGGGCTGTGGGAGGTGCGCGGCGGGCGCCGGCAGTTCGTGCACTCGAAGGTGATGACGTGGGTGGCGCTGGACCGCGCGGTGCGCACCCTGGAGAACCATCCCGAGCTGAGCGGCGGCGACCCGGACGGCTGGCGGGCGCTGCGCGACGAGGTGCACCGGGAGGTGTGCGACAAGGGCTACGACCCCGAGCGCAACACCTTCACCCAGTCCTACGGCTCGCGGGAGCTGGACGCCTCGCTGCTGCTCATCCCGCGCGTGGGGTTCCTGCCGCCGGACGACCCCAGGGTCGTGGGGACGGTCGACGCGATCGGCGCGGAGCTGTCCCGGGACGGGCTCGTGCGCCGGTACAGCACCGAAGGGGACCCCGTCGACGGGCTGCCGGGCAGCGAGGGGACCTTCCTGGTGTGCTCGTTCTGGTACGCGGACGCGCTGCACGCGACGGGCCGGACCAAGGAGGCCCGTGCGCTGTTCGAGCGGCTGGTGGGGCTCGCCAACGACGTGGGGCTGCTGGCCGAGGAGTACGACCCGGTGGCCGGCCATCAGCTCGGCAACTTCCCGCAGGCGTTCAGCCACGTCGGCCTGGTGAACACGGCCCTCGCCCTGTTCGGGGACGAGGGGGCAGGATAGGGCCATGGATCTTGGACTGAAGGACCGGGTGTACGTCGTCACCGGAGCCACCCGGGGCCTGGGCAACGCCGCCGCGCGCGAGCTGGTCGCCGACGGGGCGAAGGTGGTCGTCACGGGGCGGGACGAGAAGACCGTCGCGGAGGCGGCCTCGGCGCTGGGGCCTAACGCGGTGGGGGTGGCCGCCGACAACGCCCACCCGGAGGCCGCCGGCCGGCTGATCGCGGCCGCCCGTGAGCACTTCGGCCGCTTCGACGGCGTACTGATCAGCGTGGGCGGGCCGCCGCCCGGGTTCGTCGCCGACAACACGGACGCGCAGTGGCAGGCCGCGTTCGAGTCGGTGTTCCTCGGCGCGGTGCGGCTGGCCCGGACGGCGGCGGCCGAACTGGAGGGCGGCGGCGTCATCGGCTTCGTGCTGTCGGGCTCGGTGCACGAGCCGATCCCGGGCCTGACCATCTCCAACGGCCTGCGGCCCGGCCTGGCGGGCTTCGCCAAGTCCCTCGCCGACGAGCTGGGCCCGCGCGGCATCCGTGTCGTCGGCCTGCTGCCGGGCCGCATCGACACCGACCGGGTGCGCGAGCTGGACGGCATGTCCGCCGACCCCGAGGCGACGAGGGCGGCGGCCGAGTCCCGCGTCCCGCTGCGCCGCTACGGCGCCCCGGAGGAGTTCGGTCGCACGGCGGCCTTCCTGCTGTCCCCCGCGGCGTCGTACGTCACGGGCGTGATGCTGCCGGTGGACGGCGGGATGCGGCACGGGTTCTAGACGGCGCCTGCCGGGGCCCGCCCGGCCGCTGCCCCGGTCCGCCGCAGGTGGGCGGAGTCCGCGCGGCGCCGGTCGACACGTACCGCCGCGAGACGACCGAGCACCCTTGGCGGAAATCCCTTCCGGTCGACGCCCCGGTCCGCCGCCGACGGGCGGAATCCACGCGGCGGCAGTCGGCGCGTACCGCCGCGACGGGACCGGGCACCCTCGGCGGGAATTCCTTCCGGCCGTTGCCCCGGTCCGCCGCCGACGGGCGGAATCCACGCGGCGGCAGTCGGCGCGTACCGCCGCGACGGGACCGGGCACCCTCGGCGGGAATTCCTTCCGGCCGTTGCCCCGGTCCGCCGCCGATGGGCGGGGTCCACGGCGGCGGTCGGGACGTACCGCCGAGTGCCCCTCCGCGGACGTTCCTCATGGCGGTGGGCAGCCCGGAACCATGGGGCACGGCCCCCGGGCTCGCGGCGGTCAGCTGACCCGCTCGGCCCCGTGCTTGACGCCCCGGAGCTGGACCTCGGCCGGGAGGGCCGCGAGGTTCGCCGAGGTGCGGGCGTGGGTCAGGGCGCGGGTGGTGAGGTCGTCCAGGGCGGTGCCGGGGTCGACGTGGGGGGCGAGGAGGAGGCGGACGCGGGCGGCCGGGGAGGCGCGGCGGCCGGTGAGCCGGACCCTGGCCCGTTCGACCCCGTCCACGCGGTCGGCCTCCTGGGCGATGACGGCCTCCAGGGCCCGGCCGCGCAGTGCCGCGCCCTCGCCGTCACCAGTGTCGACGAGCACCTCGGTGAGCCGGCGGCGGCGCACCACGGCCACCAGCCACCACAGGGCGAGCAGCAGGAGAACGGCGAGCGCGGCGATGACGACCGGCCACCACCAGTCGGCCTCCCGCCACCTGGTCCGCTCGGCGGTGCTGAGCAGCACGTCGTGCGGCCCCTGGCGGAGCCACCAGGAGGGCGCGGGGGCGCCGAAGCCGATGGCCAGCACGGAGCCGCCGAGGGCGAGCAGGATGAGGCCCACCAGCCCCAGGAGCACCCGGTCTACGGTTCTCAGCACCGCCCTCACCCCTTCTTCCCGGGGCGCGCCACCCTGACCGACACAGCGGGCGGCCGGGCCAGCCCCAGCCCGCGCACCGCGTCGTCGAGCACGCCGTCCAGATCGGTCCGTACGTCGTCCAGTTCCCGGAAGTGCGCCAGCGCGCGCACGCGTGCCTTGCGGCGGCGCAGCCGCACGCGCGCCGCCTGCACCCCGGCGACCTCCATGGCCCGGTCGCGCAGCACCGTCGCGGCGGCGTCCCGGTGGAGCCCGGCGCGTACGTCCGGCAGGGTGCGCCGCATCGGCAGCACCTTGCGCAGGCCGGGTGTGAGGGCCAGGAGCAGCAGCCAGAGCCCGAGGGCCGCGGCGACTCCCGCGCCGACCAGGACCCACGTGTCGTCGAGGGGCTGCTCGGCCAGTTGCCGGGCCAGGTCGCGGCGCCAGCCCAGGGCCGAGCGGCCGGTGCGTACGGCGACGATGTCGTAGAGGAAGGCTCCCGCGACGAGCAGGAGCAGCAGCGCGACGATGCCCGCGGGGACGCGGCGTACCGACCAGAAGCGGCCGGCCCGTCCGTCGGCGGTGCCGGGTCCGGGCGCCGGTGGCGATCCGCCGCCGGGTGTCTCCTGTTCCGTGCCGGGCTCCATGACGGACAGCCGCCGGGTGCTGCCCTCCGTGCCCTCGGCGCCCTGGGGCTCGCTCATCGCGCCCTCCCCTGCTTCGCGCCGTACTCCGCCGCCAGGTGCAGCCGCTCCACCTGGACGGCGACCTCCGGCACCGCCATGCCCACCAACGCGCGTACCCGCTGGACGACTTGGTGACGCACCTGCCCGCAGCGGGCGCCGATGTCGCACGGGTAGTCCAGTTCGAGGTGGACCCGGACTCGGGCGGTGTCGTGATGGACCGCGACGGTGGCGTACGGGCGTGCCGCGTCCGGGTGGAGCGGGCCGACCGCCTCGCGCGCCGCCCGCGCGGCGACCTTGGCGACGACCCGGTCGGCGATCCGCGTGGCACCGCGCTCGCCCGGCGGCACGCCGGTCAGGGGTTCGAGGAGCTCACCGGCCCCACCGCTCACGCCGGTCACCGCCGCCGGTCGTCGCGGGAGCGGAAGAAGTCACCGAGGTCCATGTCCCCCTCCAGCAGGCGGCCCACGACGAAGCCGACGGCTCCCAGGGCCGCCACCAGCACGAAGGCCCCGAAGCCGCCGAAGTACCCGGCGAAACCCAGCGCCATGCCGGCGATCAGGCCGACCACGGCCATGCTCATGGTGCGCTCCCCTCAGTCCGCGTCCGCGTCATTTGCTGTCACGTGCTGTCGCTTGATGTCACTTGATCCGAGGCTCCGGCTCCTCGTCCTCCTCGTCGGGCAGTTTCACGTCGCTGACCGCGATGTTCACCTCGACGACCTCGAGGCCGGTCATCCGCTCCACCGCCGCCACCACGTTCTCCCGCACGTCGCGGGCCACATCCGAGATCGACACGCCGTATTCGACGACGATCTCGAGATCGAGGGCGGTCTGCTTCTCGCCGACCTCGGCCTTGACGCCGCGCGTCACCCCCGACTTGGTCCCGCCCGGCACCCGGTCGCGCACGGCGCCGAAGGTGCGCGACATGCCGCTGCCCATGGCGTGCACACCGGCGACGTCGCGTGCCGCCATTCCGGTGATCTTCTCCACGACGCCGTCGGCGATGGTGGTGCGGCCCCGCTCGCCGGGGGCTCCCCCGCCGCGCCGGACGCCTTGTGCTCGCTGGGCCCCGGTCTCGGGCGTGTCCTTCTCCGTCAGGTCACTCATCGCCGCAGTTCCTTTCCCGGTCCGTCCTTCTTCGACCACCGTAAGCAAGGTTGCGCGATCGCGCGCCGGGGATGCGGCAGGGTGGAGCAATGACGACGGCGGACCGGTGGGCGCGGGCGGTGCGGGAACAGTTGGGGCTCGGCAGGCTGCTGCCGCTGGGCGGGCCGCGGGACGGCGCGTGGATCGCCGAGCGGGCGGTGCGCGAAGTGCTGCTGGCCGCTGCCGGGGCCGTGGCGGGTGTACGCCCGGACGGTCTGCGCGTGGCAGCCGCCGATCCGGGTGACGCGCGGGAACCGGTGGTGCCGGCACCGCCGAGTGCCCTGCCGCCCGGGCCGCTGCGGGTGACGGCCGACTTCGCGGCGACGGCGGCGGAGCCGCTGCCGGTGACGGCCGCCCGGCTGCGTGCCGCGCTGGCGGCGGCGGCGCGCGGGCTGGGCCTGACGGTGACGGACGTGGATCTGCGGGCGACGGCCCTGCTGGAGACGGCTGCGGGGCCGGTCGCGGAACCGGCTCCGGCACCGGGCCGCGAACCGGGGCCGGGCGGCGCCGCCAGCCGGGGGGAGGGCGAGGCGGGTCGCGTGGCGGACGTGGCGCTGGCGGTCCCGGGCGTGTCCCGGCTGACGGCCACGCTGGGCCGTCCGGTGGACATCGCGGAGCTGTCGCGGGAGTCCGCCCTGCCGCGCCGTCACGTCCGGGTGGAACTGGCCGTGCACGCCGGGCACCACGCGGTGGAGGTGGCCCGGCAGGTGCGCACGGCGGTGTCCGAGGCCCTGCCGGACCGCCCCTCGGTGGCGGTACTGGTGACGGCGGTCGACTGACCGGACCGGCGGACCGGCGACGGACCGGCGGACCAACGGACCAGCGAACCGACAGCCCGACAGACCTGCGAACCGGCCAACCGGCCGACCAGCGAGCGCCTACTCCGACCCGCCGGTGTTCCCGGTCACTCCCCGAGCCCGGCCAGGTCGCGCAGACGGCGGCCCTGGGCGGCGCGTTCGGCGGCGCGCTGGGCCTCGTAGTCGCGGCTGAGGGCGCCCTGGAGGAGCGCCTTGGTCTCGATGATGGCGTCGCGCGGCGCGGCGAGCACGGCGGAGGCCAGGTCGTGGACGGCACCGTCGAGCTGGTCCGCGGGCACGGCGAGGTTGGCCAGCCCGGTGTTCACGGCCTCCTCGGCCATGACGAAGCGGCCCGTCGCGCAGATCTCCAGCGCGCGGGCGTAGCCGACCAGGGACACCAGAGGGTGCGTGCCCGTCAGGTCCGGCACCAGGCCGAGACTGGTCTCGCGCATGGCGAACTGCACGTCGTCAGCGACGACTCGCAGGTCACAGGCGAGGGCCAGCTGGAAGCCCGCCCCGATGGCGTGCCCCTGCACGGCGGCGATCGACAGGATGTCGCTGCGCCGCCACCAGGTGAACGCCTCCTGGTACTCGGTGATGGTCGCGTCCAGCTCGGCGTCGTCGCCCCGCGCGAGGTCGATGAACGACGGTTCGCCGTCGAAGCCCTCGGGCGTGAACGCCTGCCGGTCGAGCCCGGCCGAGAAGGACTTGCCCTCGGCACGCAGCACCACGACCCGGACGGAACCCGGCAGCAGCCGGCCGGCCTCGGTGAGCGCCCGCCACAGAGCGGGGCTCTGCGCGTTGCGCTTGGCCGGGTTGGCCAGTGTCACCGTGGCGATCGCGTCGTCGACGGTGAGCCGCACCCCGTCCTTGTCGAGTGCGGGACCGGGGTCGTGGGCGGGCGAAGCCATGGGGCGCCTCCGAAAGGTGCGGTCGTCGTCCCCGTCGTACGCCGGCTTGCACGCCGTGCGACGAGGGAGCTAAGTGACTGCACAGTAACCACCCGGACGGTCCGACGACCGACCGGGTGACCACCTTCACTTTCGAAAGCCGAGGGGTCGCCCGGAACGTCAGGCCGATGTGGCCTTCTTGCCCCGGGTAGCCCCGCCACGCCCTCGGAGCGTGACGCCCGACTCACTGAGCATGCGGTGCACGAAGCCATACGAGCGGCCGGTTTCCTCGGCCAACGCCCGGATGCTTGCACCGGCGTCGTACTTCTTCTTCAGGTCTGCCGCGAGCTTGTCGCGCGCGGCGCCGGTCACCCGGCTGCCCTTCTTCAGAGTCTCGGCCACCCGTGCCTCCTCATGGGAAGTGCGCTCTGGTCTCCTCATGATCACCCCTTCCGGCCCTGATGGCCACCCATTCGGCAAGGTCGATGAGACAAGGTTGTGACGACAGGAGCGGGTCCCCACATACGGAATGCGAGATTCCAGAGAATCGCGTCCGTACACCCGAACGGGTTTCTCCACGAAGTTCCAGGTCAGAAAGGCGTCGCGGCCGGACCCCACGCGATGGCGGGTCCGGCCGCGAAATCCGTGTAGGACACACCTCGTGATGAGGAGATCTCACACAGATGGTGGATCACGGATCGACTGAATGATCCATACCCAGTGGATCATCCATTCGATCAAGCCAGGGCGACGAGATCCGCGTAGTCGGCGCCCCAGAGGTCCTCGACGCCGTCCGGAAGCAGAATGATCCGCTCCGGCTGCAGCGCCTCGACGGCGCCCTCGTCGTGGGTGACCAGGACGACCGCGCCCTTGTAGGTGCGCAGCGCGCCGAGGATCTCCTCGCGGCTGGCCGGGTCGAGGTTGTTGGTGGGCTCGTCGAGCAGCAGCACGTTGGCCGACGACACCACCAGGGTGGCGAGCGCCAGGCGGGTCTTCTCGCCGCCGGACAGGACACCGGCCGGTTTGTCGACGTCGTCGCCGGAGAACAGGAACGAGCCCAGGGTCTTGCGGACCTCGACCAGGTCCAGGTCAGGGTTGGCCGAGCGCATGTTCTCCAGGACGGTGCGCTCGGGGTCGAGGGTCTCGTGCTCCTGCGCGTAGTAACCGAGCTTGAGGCCGTGGCCCTCGACCACCTGGCCGGTGTCGGGCTTCTCGACGCCGCCGAGGAGGCGGAGCAGGGTGGTCTTGCCCGCGCCGTTGAGGCCCAGGATGACGACCCGGGAGCCCTTGTCGATGGCCAGGTCGACGTCGGTGAAGATCTCCAGGGAGCCGTACGACTTGGACAGGCCCTCGGCGGTCAGCGGGGTCTTGCCGCAGGGCGAGGGCTCGGGGAAGCGGAGCTTGGCGACCTTGTCGGACTGGCGGACCGCCTCCAGGCCGGAGAGCAGCTTGTCCGCGCGGCGGGCCATGTTCTGCGCGGCGACCGTCTTGGTGGCCTTGGCGCGCATCTTGTCGGCCTGCGAGTGCAGGGCGGCGGCCTTCTTCTCGGCGTTGGCGCGCTCGCGCTTGCGGCGCTTCTCGTCGGCCTCGCGCTGCTGCTGGTAAAGCTTCCAGCCCATGTTGTAGACGTCGATCTGCGAGCGGTTGGCGTCCAGGTAGAACACCTTGTTGACGACCGTCTCGACCAGCTCGACGTCGTGGGAGATCACGATGAAGCCGCCGCGGTAGGTCTTCAGGTAGTCGCGCAGCCAGATGATCGAGTCGGCGTCGAGGTGGTTGGTCGGCTCGTCGAGCAGCAGGGTGTCCGCGTCCGAGAACAGGATGCGGGCCAGCTCGATGCGTCGGCGCTGACCGCCGGAGAGCGTGTGCAGGGGCTGGCCGAGCACCCGGTCGGGCAGGTTCAGCGCGGCGGCGATGGTGGCGGCCTCGGCCTCGGCGGCGTACCCGCCCTTGGTGAGGAACTCGGTCTCCTGGCGCTCGTACTGCCGCAGGGCCTTGTCGCGGGTGGCGCCCTGGCCGTTGGCGATGCGCTGCTCGTTCTCGCGCATCTTGCGGATCAGTACGTCCAGGCCGCGGGCGGAGAGGATGCGGTCGCGGGCGAGCACGTCGAGGTCGCCGGTGCGCGGGTCCTGCGGGAGGTAGCCGACCTCGCCGGAGCGGGTGACGGTGCCGCCGGCGGGCTGGCCCTCGCCGGCGAGGACCTTGGTGAGGGTGGTCTTGCCGGCGCCGTTGCGGCCGACCAGGCCGATGCGGTCGCCCTTGGCGACGCGGAAGGTGGCGCTTTCGATGAGGACGCGGGCACCGGCGCGCAGCTCGATGCCGGAGGCGGAGATCACGGTCAGACTCCTGGGCGGGTGGGTGGCGGGACGGGCGGCTGGAGGACGTTCCCGCCGTCTAATGCGCGAGGAGAATGGCCATGGGGCCAGTCTAACGGGGCCGTGCAAGCACTTTTCCCGGGTCCGGCCGTCAGCGGCCCCCTGTTCGGGGCTCCGCTGTTCGGATGCGCTGGTCCGGGGTGTTGTCAGTGGGCGGTGCCAGACTGGCCACAGGGCTGGATTCCGGGACTTCACAGGCCTCCTGAGGCTTCCCGGGGTTCCCCGGGCCTCGGGGTCTTCGCGGCGTCCGGCCTCCGACACCGGCTCACAAGGGAGTGATCGGCATGGCAGGCATGGACGGCGGCCGTCCCAGCGTCTACCCGACGCTGCTGTACGCGGACGCCAAGGCGGCGGTCCGCCAGCTCACCCAGGCCTTCGGCTTCACGGAACTCGCCGTGTACGAGGGCGAGGACGGCTCGGTGGCTCACGCCGAGCTGGCCCAGGGCAACGGCGCGGTCATGCTCGGCTCGAAGGGCACGGGCAGCCGCTTCGACGAGGCGATGAAGAACGCCGGGACGACGGGGGTGTACGTCGTGGTGGACGACGTCGACGCCCACCACCGCCGGGCGGTGGAGCACGGCGCGGAGATCCTGATGCCCCCGACCGACCAGGACTACGGCTCGCGGGACTACATGGCCCGGGACCTGGAGGGGAACATCTGGAGCTTCGGTACCTACGCTCCGGAGATCCGCGCCTGAACCCGGGCCGACGCCCTCCGGCCGCCCCTCAGCCGCCTCCGGTGTGCACCTGGAACGCCGCCCGGCGCACGGCCTTGGCCAGGGCGGGGTCGGGGTGTGCGGCGGCGAGCGCGACCAGGACCTGCACGGTGCGCGGGTGCCCGACCGCTCGTACCTCGTCGAGCAGGGCCGGGACGGTGGGCTGCACCGCGGACTCCAGGTGGCGCACGAGCAGCGGGGCCTCCCCGTGGTCGGCGACGGCGGCGGCGGTGTCGACCCACAGCCAGGTGGCCTCCCGGCGGGTGAGGACGTGGTGGGCGTCCTCGGGGTCGGCGCCGTCGTGCTCGGCCAGCCACAGGAGGGCGTAGGGCCGCAGCGTCGGCTCGTCGACGACGGCGCGGACGTCGGGCTCGGCGGGGGCACCGACGACCCGGAGCGCGTCGAAGGCGAGGCCGCGCAGCAGGGCGTCCTCGCCGCGGGCGGCACCGATCAGCTCGGCGACGGCGCTGCCGACGGGGCGGGCGGCGAGCCAGGCGCGGTACTCGGCTCGGGCGGCGTTCGGGCGGAGCCGGCCGCAGCCGCGGAGCATGTCCTCGGCCGGCTGCTCGATGTTGCCGGCGGGGCTCTGCGCGGCGACGCAGATCTGCTCCAGTTTGACCCAGACCGCCCAGCTGCCGAGCGGGGTGAGCGTGGCGTGACCGTCGCCGCAGGTGAGGGCGCCGACGGAGGCCAGGGCGTGCAGGGCCCAGTCGAGGAGGGGGGCGAGCGGAGTGCCGGGGGCGGCTTCGGGGGCCGGGGCGGCCTCGGAGGGCTGCGGGGTTCCCGGCTCGAGCCGGGGGCCGTAGGGCACCTCGCAGCGCTCGGTGCGCAGTTCGGTGACGCGCTGCTCCAGCAGGTCCAGGAGCTGCGCCACCGGAACGGGTCCGGCGGACAGCTGGAGGAAGGAGAGCACCTGCGGCATCGCGGAGATGACCTCGGCCACGGCGGCGGGCTCGTGCCCGGCGGGCTCCGGGTGGGCGAGCGACCAGGCGTCGAAGAGGGCGACCCAGCCGCGCAGCACGGCGCTGTCGTCACGGTTCCAGGCGCGCAGCCGCCAGCCGGGGCGAGCACTGTCGCCGTGCACCTCGACCAGGCCGGCGAGACGGGCGGTGTCCCAGTCGGCGCGGACCTCGGCCGGGGTCAGGCCCAGCTCCCGGGCCGCGCGGTCGGCGGTCGCGTCGGAGAGGGTGGCCTTGCCGTCGGCGGTCGCGCTGCCGCGGCCGAGTGCGGTGTCGGCCCAGCGGGCGACGCGGGCCGCGTCGGCCAGACCGGAGCGCGCCATTCTGGCCAGCTCCGACCGGGCGGGAGTGCCCTCCGGGGGCCGTGGCGCGGCGCGGCGCGGACGCCGCTGGGTCATCGCTTGAGGGGCGGCGGCCAGGGGTCGCGGGCGGACGAGTCGGAGCCTGGAGTCGCGCGGGATACGGGACGTCACGGGTGCAGTCTTCCGGTTGACCGTCCGAAAACCCAAACGGAATGCGACGACCACCGTCCGACGCCGGGGACGTACCGGCCTGGAACGCCATCCAGGGCACGATCAAGCCACCGGTACGGCATTAAACGGAACCGGTAGGGAGCAGGGTGGGCGGGGGTCCGCCGGGCCACACGGCTCGCGTCGCCGGGTAGGCACGGGGCGGGTCCGTCGGAGACGCCGGCCGGGGACCGCCCGGAGCGGATCCGGAGCGGATGACGAGGGCCACCGGCGGTACGCGACTGGCCCGGCGGAGACCACGGCACAGGCCCGACGGAGGCTCCTGACCGGGACGTGTACCGGAGCAAGCCGGTACGGAGCAGGGGGCACGGGGCCGCCAGGACACGGCACGCGCGCCGCCGGGCACTCAAGGGGCGGGCCCCCACCGGCAGCCCCCGGCCGGAGGCCGCCCGGGGGCGGCTGGCAGGGGGGCGGCGGCGGGGCCGGCAGGGCCATCGGAGGCGCGCCGCACGGGTCCGCCGGGGAAAGCACATGGAACGGGGTGGAGGGAGATACCGGCACGGACGCGCGCCAGTACGTCCGGTGCGGATCGTCGGAGGCGACCGGTGCGGAGAACGCCGGGGTCACACCAGTGGGGTCATGAAGCGGCGCAGTGTCTCTTCGTAGTCGTCGGGGTCGGCGTTCCACATGGCGCCGTGCGGGGCGCCCTTGACGGGGTGCAGGGCGACCAGGCGGGGGTGGGTGTCGGCGAGGCGGCGGGAGAGGCGCCAGGGGGAGACCGCGTCGTCGGGGCCGTGGAAGATCAGGGTCGGGACCGCCGGGCGGTAGAGGCCGGCGGTCCCCGCGTCGTGGTCGGCGTGCAGGCCGGCGCGGCCCTGGGCGGCGCGGACGGCGAGCGGCAGGAGCGCGCCCGGGGTGCGGCGGGCGGCGGCCAGGGCGCGCAGGGTGGTCTCCCAGCTGAGGACCGGGGAGTCGAGTACGAGCCCCGCGATGCGCTCACGCACGCCGGACAGCGCGGCGGTGCGCAGGGCCATGGTGGCGCCGGTGGACCAGCCGAGCAGGACGACCTGGCGGGCGCCGTGGTCGACGGCGTAGCGGACGGCCGCGTCCACGTCGCGCCACTCGGTCTCGCCGAAGTGGTGCAGGCCGTCCGGCGAGGACGGGGCGCCGACGTCGCCGCGGTAGGCGAGGGCGAGCACCGGGACGCTGCGGCGCTGCAGGGGTGCGATGAGGTTCAGGGCGTGCTCGCGGGTGGCGGCCAGGCCGTGCACGGCGATGACCCAGGTCGGCCGGGACCCGGGCAGGAACCAGGCCGGGAGCGGCCCGAGTTCGCCGGGGACCTCGACGTCGGCGAACTCGAGGTCGAGGGCGGTGCCCGGGTTGCCGACGTACAGGTTCGGCGTGAACCAGGCGCGGTCGCCGGTCGTGAGGGTGCCGTGCGTGACGCGTTCGAGGCGGCGTACGACGGTGTCGGCGTCGTGGTCGGCCGTGCCGAGGACCGGGCCGACGACCGCGTGGGAGCCGTCGCCGGCGAGGCCGTAGCGGCCGGGGCGCAGCGCGGCCAGGTCCCGGGTGAGGGTGATCTGTCCGGCGGCGGTGCCGTGCACGGTGAGCCGCGGTTCGGTGGGCAGGGGCCGGCCGGGCGGCGCCTTGAGCGCGGCGTCGCTGGCGAGCCGTCCGGCGGCGACGCTCGCCGCCCCTGCGGCCAGGGCTGCGGTGACGGCGGCGGCCGTCGCGGGGAGGATGCGCACGCCTTTCAGTTTCCCGGGGGGCCGCGGAGTAAGCCACCGGGACGGCGGGCGGGCGGGCCCGTTCGGATCAACGGGCCCGTGCCGGGGGTCAGGTCCGCTGCCCGTACCCGCGCAGCCGGTCCGCCACCTCGGCCAGCTGCTCCTCGGTCAGCAGGGAAGGCGACCGGCCGGGCACCGAGGAGGCCGTCAGCCACAGCCGGCACATCCACTCCAGCTGGGCGGTGCGGTCGTACGCCTGGTCGAGGGAGGCGCCGTAGGTGAGGGTGCCGTGGTTCTGGAGGAGGCAGCCGGTGCGGTCGGTGAGGGCGTCGAGCATGTGGCGGGCCAGTTCGTCGGTGCCGTAGGTCGCGTAGGGGGCGACGCGGACGGGGCCGCCGAGTGCCGCGGTCATGTAGTGGACCGGCGGGAGTTCGGGGACGAGGAGTGAGACGGCCGTGGCGTGCACGGCGTGGGTGTGGACGACGGCGCGGGCGTCGGTGGCGCGGTAGACGGCGAGGTGCATGGGCAGCTCGCTGGTGGGGACGAGGGTGCCGAGCACCTGCCGGCCGTCGAGGTCGACGCCGGTGACGTCCCCGGGGGCCAGACGGTCGTACGGCACACCCGAAGGGGTGACCAGCACCGTGTCGCCGACGCGTACCGAGACGTTGCCCGAGGTGCCGACCACCAGCCCGTCCGTCACCGTCCGCCGGGCCGTGGCGACGAGCGCCTCCCAGGCCGCCCTCCGGTCCCGTTCCTCTTCCGGTTCCGCTTGTCCGGCCGCCCGTCCGGCCCGCGAATACGTCACAGTCACCGTCTCCTCCCCGCCCGCTCCGGGCCCGTTTCGACCGCCGCCCGACCGGCGTCGCGGCGATCCTGCCAGGCACGTCTCCGGAGAGCATCGGGGCGGACACGCGGAGGGAGGCGGTGGCGCCGGTTCCGGTCACCGTGGCGCCCTGCTCAGTTCATCTTCCGTTCACCATGGTTACCTACGTTCGTCCAGCCAATGACCTCGAACGATTGCCTGGGTAAATGGAAAGCTTCTCGCTGATCCTCGCGATTGTGGTGGTGACCGCTCTCGCGTTCGATTTCACGAACGGTTTCCACGACACCGCCAACGCGATGGCAACGACCATTTCGACCGGTGCGCTCAAGCCCAAGGTGGCGGTGGCGATGTCCGCCGTCCTCAACCTTGTCGGCGCCTTCCTCTCCGTGGAGGTCGCCAACACGATCTCCAAGGGTCTCGTGGACGAGACCGGCATCCGTCCCGAGGTCATCTTCGCCGCCCTGGTCGGCGCGATCCTCTGGAACCTGCTGACCTGGCTGGTCGGACTCCCGTCCAGCTCCTCCCACGCCCTCATGGGCGGTCTGATCGGTGCCGCGGTCGCTTCGGCGGGCGTCGGCGCGGTCAACGGCGACGCGCTCGTCACCAAGGTGCTGATCCCCGCGATCGCCGCCCCGCTCGTCGCGGGCCTCGCGGCGATGCTCGGCGCACGCCTGACGTACAAACTCGGCCGCAAGGCCGACGGCAAGGCCGCCGCGAAGGGCTACCGCGCCGGGCAGATCGCCTCCGCCGGCCTCGTCTCGCTGGCGCACGGCACCAACGACGCCCAGAAGACGATGGGCATCATCACCCTCGCCCTGGTCGCCGGCGGCTCGCTCGCCCCCGACTCCGACCCGCCCATGTGGGTCATCCTGTCCGCGGGCATCGCCATCGCGCTCGGCACCTACCTCGGCGGCTGGCGCATCATCCGCACCATGGGCAAGGGCCTGACCGACCTCCAGCCGCAGCAGGGCTTCGCCGCCCAGACCAGCGCCGCGACGGTCATCCTGGCCTCCTCGCACCTCGGCTTCTCCCTCTCCACCACCCACTCGGTCTCCGGCGCGGTGATGGGCGCGGGCCTCGGCCGCAAGGGCGGCGTGGTCCGCTGGTCCACGGCCACCCGGATGTTCGTCGCCTGGGGCCTGACCCTGCCGGCCGCGGCCCTGGTCGCCGCGATCGCCGAGTGGGTCTGCGGACTGGGTGACTGGGGCACCGCCCTGGTCGCGGTCTTCCTGGTCGGCTCCAGCGCCGCCATCTGGAAGCTCTCCCGGCGTGAGGTCGTCGACCACACCAACGTCATCGACGCCGACGAGCCCGAGCAGTCCGGCGTGGTGACCCAGGCGATGGCCGCCGTGACCCCGCCCCCGGCGGGCGTGACCGAGGAGCCGGCGGCCGCCGGCGCGTCCTCCGCGTCCGAATCCAAGGCCCCCTCGGCCACCACCACCGTCTGAGCCCGCGCCCCGGGCACGAAGGAAACGAACCTCCATGAGCATCGACTGGGCAGCTCTCGGCTCCGTCTTCGGGGTCAGCCTCGTGGCCACCGTGGCCCTGGTGGGCCTGTTCACCCTCGGCATCGTCGGCCTCTCCCGCCAGGAGCGGGCCGCCGCCGAGGGAGGCTCCGCGGGCCTCGCGGTCACCGGCGCGTACGCGTGCTTCGCGGCCTGCGCGGCGGCGGTGGCGTACGGCATCTACCTGATCGTCGCCTGAGCCGCACCCGCACATACTCACCCGCCCTGTCCGGACCCGGTCTCCACCGGCCTCCGGGCAGGGCGGTTCCCGTTCCACCGACAACACCGGCGACGGGTGCCTCTTGCGGCTCCGGTGACCCCCTGGGAGGGAATCCCACCGTCAACCGCGCGTGACGGCTTCCGCTTGTGAATTTTCGCCGACCTACAGGAGCCGACGGAGAACCCACTGCTCCGGTCCTGCCACACGAGCAACTTTCTCCTCAGAAGGCACATCCCTTTGATGTCATTTCGCGGGGCTTCGTCAGCGTTCGGGCTAGCGAGGCGACCCTGCCGGAAAGACACATGTCATACTGACCACCTCTGGTCGCCAGTGTCGAACTAACCTATCCTCAACGAGAGTTGTTATTTCGACGGTGGCGACCCGACCGGTCAACGACGACATGTGGCAGGGAGCACCATGGCCAGGGACATCGATCCGAGCCTCAACCGACGAAGGCTGCGAATCGAGCTGCGCAAAGCCCGCGATCAGGCCGGACTGACCCAACGGGATGCCGTGCAGCAGCTGGAATGGTCACTCTCCAAACTGATCCGGATCGAGAAGGGCACGGTCAGCCTCAGCGTCACCGACCTCAGGGCCCTGCTCCAGCTGTACGGGGTCACGGACCCCGCTCGGGTCGAGGAGCTGGAGGAGGCCGCCCGCGGCTCGAAGGGAGTGTCGTGGTGGGTGCAGTACAGCGAGGTTGTCTCGCCCGCGTACGCCCTCTACCTGGGCTACGAGGGCTCTGCGGACGCGATCCGCATGTACAACCCGGTGGTGTTGCCCGGTCTGGTGCAGACGGAGGACTACGCCACGGCGCTGATGTCCACGCTGACCGAAGAAGCACGGGTGCGCCCGCAGGTGGAGCTGCGCATCACCCGCCAGGAGCGCTTCTTCGACAGCGACGACGGCCCGGAGATCGACATCGTCCTCGACGAGGCGGCCCTGCGGCGCCAGATCGGGGGCCCGGCGGTGATGCGGCGGCAGCTGGACCACCTCAAGTCCCTGACGGCGCACCCCAGGCTCACCATCCGCGTCCTGCCCTTCTCCGCAGGCGCTCACTTCGGCGTCTCCACGTCCTTCATCCTGCTCGAGTTCAAGGACGACGACGACCTGTTGTACCTCGAAGGCCCGGGCGGCGGCCTGTCCAGCCGTGACGACCTCGGACTCACCGCCCGCCACCAGGAGTGCTTCGAGGACATCAGCGAAAAGGCGTACGCCGGCGCTCAGGTGATCGAGTTGCTCGACGAGGTCAGGGAGAGCCTGGCCGACAGCTGAATCCGGGCCGGGACGGCCCGGCACGAGACGGGGGAGGCCCCATGACGGTCTTCGGAGTACGAGCGTGGTGGCAGCGGTGGCGCGCGCCGGCCGGCACCGGTCCCACCGCCGACCCGCCGGGGGGATCCGGCGACGCGGAACAGGGCCCTCCCCCGCTCGACGACTGCACGCTCAAGGCGTACGCCATGCAGCGACCCGAATGGGCCGAGGCCCTCATCGACGTGGAGAACGCCCGGGTGGCCGGGGAGATCCGGCTGATTTCCGCCCGTCTCCTGCTGGGCACGGCGTGCGGCAGCGTCCTGCTGTTCAGCATCGCCCTGGCCACACGAGTCGCGCCCAGCCTGCCGCACGGCTCCGCGTCCCCCCTCACCACCGCAGCCATCGGCGCCTTCGGCGCGGCCCTCCTCACCGCCCTGGGCGCCGGACTCGGCAGGGCGCTGCGCGGCCGAGCCGCGTCGGCGCCCGCCCAGCCCGTCAGTGGTGGCGCCGCCGAGGCTCCACGGCCGTCAGAGCGCGGTTCAGAACGCGGAGGCGGTCCGTGACGGGAGTGAGCCCCCACCACAGCCCCGCGCCCACGGCCACCGCGGCGGTCACCACCAGCCACACCGTGCCGCGCGCCGCACCGCTCGGCGCCAGGAACGCCGCCAATGCACCCAGCCCGACGGCGAGGACCCCCACCACCGAGCAGAAGAGTGCCAGCGGAACCGCCCCGGTCATCCGGTGCCCACGCGTGCCGGGCCACCCCGGACGCGCGGAAGCGGTCCCCTTGGTTCGGTCTGCCATGCGTGTACCTCCCGTCCCCCCGCGCGGCGGTCAGGCGCCGCGCGAATCCGGGTCCACAAGCCCCGCCAGAAAACCACACCACGACGCGTGACGAAAGGCGAGCACAGCGTGTCGACGTTGCTTCGAGTCACGTATCAGCACTTGGCCACCCCCGGCAGCCATCTCTAAGCACTCAGTCGTATTGCCGGAATAGCTGCTCTTGAACCACGTGTGCTCCGACAGTTCACTTCCGATCACACCAACCTCCTCCGGCCCACCGGCCGTCACGCGGCCCCGGCACCCTCACCCGCCGCCCGACCGCTGCCACCCGCCCGCGTACACGCGCTGCCGTCCTCTCCAGTCTTCCCAGCCCGGCCGCCGGGGAAGAGCCCAGAAAGCGCCGATGTCGCGGGCATGGCCAACTATCGACGGTGTGGGCCTCAGCACACCCGGCCTCGCAGGTCAACGGCAAGTTGACGGGTGTTCGCGGGGCGTGGTGGACTGCCGGAGCCAATGCGGCGGCTGGAGAGGAAGCCCGGTGTGAATCCGGCGCGGTCCCGCCACTGTGACCGGGGAGCGATCCCCGGGAGCCAGGAACTCCCACCGCCGTTCTCTTCTAACCAGGGCGCGGACACCCTGAGTGAGGACCTATCGCCATGCGCGGCTGCCGTTCCGGGCTCACCAGCGACACCGTTCGTCTTCTCCTTCCCACGGTCGGTTGAGCCGTGCGCGCCGAACGCGTCTTCGCGTACGGCGCCGCCGCCGGCCTCCTCGGTGACCTCCTCCTCGGCGACCCGCGCCGCGGACACCCGGTCGCCGCGTTCGGCCGTGCCGCCGGTGCCGTGGAACGGGTGCTGTGGCACGACCACCGAGGCTGGGGCGCGCTGCACACCGCCGTGTGCGCCGGTGGCGCCGCCGCCCTCGGGCTGGCCGCCACCCGCGCCGTACGCCACTCCCCCGCCGCCTCCGTCGCGCTGACCGCCGCCGCCACCTGGGCGGTCGTCGGCGGCACCTCGCTCGCCCGCGAGGCGAGCGCCGTCGGCCGCGCCCTGGAGGCCGGCGACGTCGAGGCGGCCCGCGCGCGGCTGCCGCACCTGTGCGGCCGGGACCCGCAGGCACTGGACGCCGACGGGATCGCCCGGGCGGTCGTGGAGTCCGTCGCCGAGAACACCTCGGACGCGGTGGTGGGCGCCCTGGTGTGGGGCGCGTTGGGCGGGGTGCCCGGACTGGCCGGCTTCCGGGCCGTGAACACCCTGGACGCCATGGTCGGCCACAAGTCGCCCAAGTACCGCCGCTACGGCTGGGCCTCGGCCCGGCTCGACGACCTCGCGGGCTGGCCGGGCGCCCGCCTGACCGCCGCCCTGGCCACCGCGGCCGGCGGTGATCCCCGGGGCGCCGTACGGGCCTGGCGCGCCGACGCCGCGCGGCACCCGAGCCCCAACGCCGGTCCTGTGGAGGCCTCGTTCGCGGGCGCCCTGGGCGTGCGGCTCGGCGGGACGCTCTCCTATGGCGGACGGGTCGAGCACCGGCCCGTCCTCAACGGGGCGGCGGGACGGCCCGTACGGGCAGGTTCCGGCGACATCGAACGGGCCGTGCGGCTCTCCCGGCGCGTGGGCTGGCTGGCGCTCGGCGCGTGCGCGGGCGCGCGGCTGCTCGTCCGCGGGGTCATCAGGAAGGGACGTACGTCATGAACGGTGGCCTCCTCGTCGCCGGCACCACCTCCGACGCCGGCAAGAGCGTCGTCACCGCCGGGATCTGCCGCTGGCTGGTGCGCCAGGGCGTGAAGGTGGCGCCCTTCAAGGCGCAGAACATGTCCCTCAATTCGTTCGTGACCCGCGAGGGCGCCGAGATCGGGCGGGCGCAGGCCATGCAGGCCCAGGCGTGCCGGGTGGAGCCGACCGCGCAGATGAACCCGGTGCTGCTGAAGCCTGGCGGTGAGCGCAGCAGCCAGGTCGTGCTGCTCGGCAAGCCGGTCGGCGAGATGAGCGCCCGCGGCTACCACGGCGGACGGCAGCAGCAGTTGCTCGGCACCGTGCTGGACTGTCTGGCCGAGCTGCGGGGCACGTATGACGCGGTGATCTGCGAGGGGGCGGGCAGTCCGGCCGAGATCAACCTGCGCCGGACCGACATCGTGAACATGGGGATCGCCCGGGGCGCCGGGCTGCCCGTGCTGGTGGTGGGCGACATCGACCGGGGCGGGGTCATCGCCTCGTTCTTCGGGACGGTGGCGTTGCTGGCGCCCGAGGACCAGGCGCTGGTCGCCGGGTTCCTCGTCAACAAGTTCCGGGGTGACGTCTCGCTGCTGGAGCCGGGTCTGGAGATGCTGCACGGGCTCACCGGGCGGCACACGTACGGCGTCCTGCCCTTCCGGCACGGACTCGGCATCGACGAGGAGGACGGACTGCGCGTGTCCCTGCGGGGGACCGTGCGCGAGTCGGTCGTCGCGCCGCCGGTCGGCGAGGACGTGCTACGGGTCGCCGTCTGCGCGGTCCCGCTCATGTCCAACTTCACGGACGTGGACGCACTGGCCGCCGAACCCGGTGTCGTGGTGCGGTTCGTGGACCGGCCGGAGGAGCTGGCCGACGCGGACCTCGTCATCGTGCCCGGGACGCGGGGGACGGTCCGGGCCCTGGAGTGGCTGCGGGAGCGGGGGCTCGCGGACGCCATCGCGCGCAGGGTGGCCGAGCGGCGGCCCGTCCTCGGGATCTGCGGCGGCTTCCAGCTGCTCGGCGAGCACATCGAGGACGAGGTCGAGTCCCGCGCGGGGCACGTGGACGGGCTCGGACTGCTGCCCGTGCGGGTGCGGTTCGCCCGCGAGAAGACCCTCACCCGGCCGGTGGGCGAGGCCCTCGGCGAGCGGGTCGAGGGGTACGAGATCCACCACGGAGTCGCCGAAGTCACGGGCGGCGCACCCTTCTTGGACGGCTGCCGGGTCGGCCAGACCTGGGGCACGCACTGGCACGGCTCGCTGGAGTCGGACGGCTTCCGGCGGGCGTTCCTGCGCGAGGTGGCCGCCGCCGCGGGCCGCCGCTTCGTGCCGGCCCCCGACACCTCGTTCGCCGCGCTGCGCGAGGAGCAGCTCGACCGGCTCGGCGACCTGATCGAACACCACGCGGACACGGACGCGCTGTGGCGGCTCATCGAGTCCGGCGCGCCGCAAGGACTGCCCTTCATTCCACCGGGAGCGCCCGCATGAGCACAGTGTTGTTGTTGTCGACCGCCGACACGGACCTGCTGGCGGCCCGCGCGTCGGACGCCGCCTACAGGATCGGCAACCCGACCCGGGTCGACGTGACGGAGGAGCTGCCGTCCCTCGTCGAGGGCGCGGACATCGCCGTCGTGCGCCTGCTGGGCGGCAAGCGCGCCTGGGAGGACGGGCTCGCCGCGCTCAAGGCCTCCGGTGTCCCGACCGTCCTGCTGGGCGGCGAGAGCGTCCCGGACGCCGAGCTGATGGCCGAGTCCTCGGTGCCGGCCGGTGTGGTGGCGGAGGCGCTGCGCTACCTGGTCGAGGGCGGGCCCGCCAACCTCACCCAGCTCGCCCGGTTCCTGTCCGACACGGTGCTGCTGACCGGCGAGGGCTTCGAGGAGCCGCGCAAGATGCCGGAGTACGGCGTCCACGGCGAGCGGGCGTTCGCCGAGGGCCGTCCGACGGTCGGCGTGCTCTTCTACCGCGCCCACCAGCTCAGCGGCAACACCGCCTTCGTCGACACGCTGTGCGACGCGATCGAGGCGCACGGTGCCAACGCCCTGCCCGTCTACTGCGGTTCGCTGCGCGGTGCGGACGCCGGGCTGTACGAGCTGCTGGGCCGGACCGACGCCCTGGTCGCCACGGTCCTCGCGGCCGGCGGCACGCACGCCTCGCAGGCGTCGGCGGGCGGCGACGAGGAGGCGTGGGACATCGGGGCGCTGGCCGACCTGAACGTCCCCGTGCTGCAAGGGCTCTGCCTCACCTCCTCCCGGGCCGCCTGGGACGAGTCGGACGCCGCCCTCTCCCCCATGGACGCGGCGATGCAGGTCGCCATCCCGGAGTTCGACGGGCGCCTGGTCACCGTGCCGTTCTCCTTCAAGGAGCAGGGCCCCGACGACGTGCCGGTGTACGTCGCCGACCCCGAGCGGGCCGGGCGGGTCGCCGGGATCGCCGTCCGGCACGCGGCCCTCAAGCACAAGCCGAACGCCGACAAGAAGCTCGCGCTCGTCTTCACGGCGTATCCGACCAAGCACTCCCGCGTCGGCAACGCGGTGGGCCTCGACACCCCTGCCTCCGCCGTGCGGGTCCTGGACGCGCTCAAGGACGCCGGGTACTCGCTCACCGAGTACCCCGCCGGCGGCGACGAGCTGATCCACCGGCTCATCGAGGCGGGCGGTCACGACGTGGAGTGGCTGACGGAGGACCAGCTCGCGGCGGCGCCCGCGCGGGTTCCGCTGGCCGACTACCGGGCGTGGTTCGAGAAGCTGGACCCGGAGCTGCGGGACGCGATGCGGGAGGCGTGGGGCGAGCCGCCGGGTTCGCTGTACGTGGACGGGGACGACGTCGTCCTCGCCTCCCTCCAGTTCGGGAACGTCGTCGTCATGATCCAGCCGCCGCGCGGCTTCGGCGAGAACCCCATCGCGATCTACCACGACCCGGACATGCCGCCGTCGCACCACTACATGGCCGCCTACCGCTGGCTGGAGAACAGTTTCGGCGCCGACGCGATCGTGCACATGGGCAAGCACGGCACGATGGAGTGGCTGCCGGGCAAGGGGCTGGGGTTGAGCGCCGGCTGTGCCCCGGACGCGGTCCTCGGCGACCTGCCGCTGATCTACCCGTTCATCGTCAACGACCCCGGCGAGGGCACCCAGGCCAAGCGGCGCGGCCACGCCACGGTCGTCGACCACCTGGTGCCGCCGATGGCCCGCGCGGACACCTACGGGGACCTGGCCAAGCTGGAGCAGCTGCTCGACGAGTACGCGCTCGTCTCCGACCTGGACCCGGTGAAGGCGCCTGCCGTCCGGGCGCAGATCTGGACGCTGGTCAAGGCGGCCGAGCTCCACCACGACCTGCACGTGGACGACCAGCCGGACGACGACGCGTTCGACGAGTTCGTCATGCACATCGACGGCTACCTGTGCGAGATCAAGGACGTGCAGATCCGCGACGGCCTGCACATCCTGGGCGGCGGCCCGGTCGGCGAGCCGCGCGTGAACCTGGTCCTGGCGGTGCTGCGCGCCTCCCAGGTCTGGGGCGGGCAGGCCAACGCGCTGCCGGGCCTGCGGGCGTCCCTCGCCGAGCACTTCGGGCTGGTGGAGAAGGAGCTGCTGGCCGAGCCGGGCGCGCCGGTGAAGGTGCCGGTGGAGCTGACGGACCTGGTGGACGGCCCGGCGCGGTCGGCCTCCGACGCGATCGACCTGCTGGAGCAGCTGTGCCGGCGGATCGCGGAGGGCATGGAGCTGCGGTCCTGGGACACGGCGGCGGCCCCTGGCCTGGTGCGCGAGGTGCTGGGCGCCGAACTCCCCGACGCGGTCGCGGTGCTGGAGTTCGCCTGCACGGAGGTCGTGCCGCGCCTGGCCCGGACGACGGACGAGATCGGGCACATCCTGCGAGCCCTGGACGGCGGTTACGTCCCGGCCGGACCGTCCGGTTCGCCGACGCGCGGTCTGGTCAATGTCCTGCCGACCGGCCGGAACTTCTACTCCGTCGACCCGAAGGCGATCCCGTCCCGGCTGAGCTGGGAGGTCGGGCAGTCGCTGGCGGACTCGCTGATCCAGCGGTACCTGAGCGACACGGGTGAGTACCCGAGGTCCGTCGGGCTCACCGTCTGGGGCACGTCCGCGATGCGCACCCAGGGTGACGACATCGCGGAGATCCTGGCGCTGCTGGGCTGCCGTCCGGTCTGGGACGACGCGTCGCGCCGGGTGACGGGCTTCGAGGTGGTGCCGGTGGAGGAACTGGGCCGGCCGCGCGTCGATGTCACGGTGCGCATCTCGGGCTTTTTCCGGGACGCGTTTCCGCACGTCGTCGGGCTGATCGACGACGCGGTGCGGGCGGTGGCCGAGCTGGACGAGCCCGCCGAGTCCAACTACGTACGGGCGCACGTGGAGGAGGACGCGGCCGAGCACGGCGACCGGCGGCGGGCCACGGCGCGCATCTTCGGTTCCAAGCCGGGCGCGTACGGTGCCGGGCTGCTGCCGCTGATCGACGCCCGCAACTGGCGCAGCGACGCGGACCTCGCCGAGGTGTACGCGGTGTGGGGCGGCTACGCCTACGGGCGCGGGCTCGACGGGCGGGCGGCGCGGGGGGACATGGAGACGGCGTTCCGGCGGATCGCGGTGGCGGCGAAGAATGTCGACACGCGTGAGCACGACCTCGTCGACGCCGACGACTACTTCCAGTACCACGGCGGCATGGTGGCGATGGTGCGACACCTGACGGGCCGGAGCCCGGAGGCGTACGTCGGCGACTCGGCCACTCCCGACCAGGTCAAGACGCGGACGCTGGGCGAGGAGACGCACCGGGTCTTCCGGGCGCGGGTGGTCAATCCCAGGTGGATGTCAGCGATGCGCAGGCATGGCTACAAGGGCGCCTTCGAGATGGCGGCGACCGTGGACTACCTCTTCGGGTACGACGCCACGGCCGGGGTCGTGGACGACTGGATGTACGAGAAGCTCAGCGCCGAGTACGTCTTCGACCCGGAGAACCGGGACTTCATGAAGAAGTCCAACCCGTGGGCGCTGCGGGGCATCACCGAGCGGCTGCTGGAAGCGGCCGACCGTGGCCTGTGGGCCGAACCGGACGCGGAGACGCTGGAGCGGCTGCGCGCCACGTATCTGGAGCTCGAGGGCGACTTGGAGGGTGACGAGAAGTGAGTACCCCGTTCCCGTTCACGGCCGTCGTCGGCCAGGACGACCTGCGGCTCGCGCTGCTGCTGAACGCCGTCTCGCCGGCCGTCGGCGGTGTGCTGGTGCGCGGCGAGAAGGGCACCGCCAAGTCGACGGCCGTGCGTGCGCTGTCGGCGCTGATGCCGGAGGTGGACGTCGTCTCCGGGTGCCGCTTCTCCTGCGACCCCGGCTCCCCCGACCTCGCCTGCCCGGACGGGCCGCACGAGCCGGGGGCCTCGGGTTCCCGGCCGGCCAGGATGGTCGAGCTGCCCGTCGGCGCCTCCGAGGACCGGTTGGTGGGCGCCCTCGACATCGAGCGGGCGCTGGCGGAGGGAGTGAAGGCCTTCGAGCCGGGTCTGCTGGCCGACGCGCACCGGGGCATCCTGTACGTGGACGAGGTCAACCTCCTCCACGACCACCTCGTGGACCTGCTGCTGGACGCGGCGGCGATGGGGGCCTCGTACGTCGAGCGCGAGGGCGTGTCGGTGCGGCACGCGGCGCGGTTCCTGCTCGTCGGCACGATGAACCCCGAGGAGGGCGAGCTGCGGCCGCAGCTCCTCGACCGGTTCGGGCTGACCGTGGAGGTCTCGGCCTCGCGCGAGCCCGACCAGCGGGTGGAGGTCGTGCGGCGGCGGCTCGCCTACGACGACGACCCGGCCGGTTTCGCCGCGCGCTGGGCGGATGAGGAGGCCACCGTACGGGCGCGGATCGTGGCGGCGCGGGAACTGCTGCCGTCGGTGCGGCTGGGCGACGGGGCGCTGCGGCAGATCGCGGCGACCTGTGCCGCCTTCGAGGTGGACGGGATGCGCGCCGACATCGTCATGGCGCGGACCGCGACCGCGCTGGCGGCGTGGGCCGGGCGCACGGACGTACTGGCGGAGGACGTGCGGCAGGCCGCGCTGCTGGCGCTGCCGCACCGGCGGCGGCGCAATCCGTTCGACGCGCCGGGCCTCGACGAGGACAAGCTCGACGAGACGCTGGAGGAGTTCGGCGGGCAGGACGGAGACGGTGGCGGGGACGGTGGCGGGGACGACGATCCCGACCCGGGTCCCGACGGTCCCGGTGGCCCGGGTGGGCAGCCGGAGCCCGACGACACCCCGCAGAGCCACGGTGACGCCGCCGCGCGCCCCGAGGCCGGGGAGGGCGGGGAACCGCAGCCTTCCGGGTCCGGGGCCAGTGAGCAGTCGCCCGCGCGGGCCGCCGAGCCGTTCCGGACCAAGGTGCTCAGCGTGCCGGGGCTCGGTGAGGGTGCCGCCGGGCGGCGGTCGCGGGCGCGGACCGAGCACGGGCGGACCACGGGCGCCCGGCGGCCGCAAGGTGCGCTGACCAAGTTGCATCTGGCCGCCACCGTGCAGGCCGCCGCCCCGCACCAGCGGGCGCGGGGACGGTCGGGGCCCGGTCTGGTGGTCCGGCGGGACGATCTGCGGCAGGCGAGCCGTGAGGGACGTGAGGGCAACCTCGTGCTGTTCGTCGTGGACGCCTCCGGCTCGATGGCCGCGCGGCAGCGGATGAGCGCCGTGAAGGGTGCCGTGCTGTCGCTGCTGCTGGACGCCTACCAGCGGCGGGACAAGGTGGGACTGGTGACCTTCCGGGGTTCGGCGGCCGACGTCGCGCTGCCGCCGACCTCGTCGGTGGACGCGGCGGCGGTGCGGCTGGAGTCGCTGCCGACCGGGGGGCGTACGCCGCTCGCCGCCGGGCTGCTGCGGGCGCACGAGGTGTTGCGGGTCGAGCGGCTGCGGGACCCGGCGCGGCGGGCGCTGGTCGTGGTGGTGACGGACGGGCGGGCCACGGGTGGTCCCGAGCCCGTCGCGCTGGCGGGGCGGGCGGCGCGGCTGTTCGCGGCCGAGGGGACCGCGTCCGTGGTCGTGGACTGCGAGTCGGGACCCGTGCGGCTGGGGCTCGCCGGGCAGCTCGCGGGTGAGCTGGGCGGTACGGCGGTGACGCTGGACGAGCTGCGGGCGGACTCCATCGCCGGCTTGGTGAGGGACGTGCAGGGGACCAGGAGGGCCGCGTAGTGCCGAAGGGGCAGCCGAGTGTCGTGCCGGACGACGGGCTGACGACACGTCAGCGGCGTAATCGTCCACTGGTCGTCGTGCACACGGGCATCGGGAAGGGCAAGTCCACCGCCGCCTTCGGGCTGGCGCTGCGCGCCTGGAACCAGGGGTGGCCGATCGGGGTGTTCCAGTTCGTCAAGTCGGCGAAGTGGAAGGTCGGCGAGGAGAACGCGCTGCGGGTGCTCGGTGCCAGCGGTGAGGGCGGGTCCGTCGACTGGCACAAGATGGGCGAGGGCTGGTCCTGGGTCCAGCGGGACGCTCAGATGGACAACGAGGAGAAGGCCCGGGAGGGCTGGGAGCAGGTCAAGCGGGACCTGGCCGCCGAGACGTACAAGCTGTACGTGCTGGACGAGTTCGCCTACCCGATGCACTGGGGGTGGGTCGACACCGACGAGGTCGTGTCCGTGCTGCGGGAGCGGCCCGGGACCCAGCACGTCGTGATCACCGGGCGGAACGCGCCGGAGAAGCTGGTGGGGTTCGCCGACCTCGTCACCGACATGTCCAAGGTCAAGCACCCGATGGACGCGGGGCAGAAGGGGCAGAGGGGCATCGAGTGGTGACCTCGTCTCCGTCCTCGTCCGTGCCTCGGCTGGTCGTCGCCGCGCCCTCCTCGGGGAGCGGCAAGACCACCGTCGCCACGGGGCTGATGGCCGCGCTCGCCGGGCGCGGGCTCGCCGTGTCGCCGCACAAGGTCGGGCCCGACTACATCGATCCCGGGTACCACTCGCTCGCCACGGGGCGGGTGGGGCGGAACCTGGACGCCTACCTGTGCGGGGCGGAGCTGGTGGCTCCGCTGTTCCTGCACGGGGCGCGCGGGTGCGACATCGCCGTGGTCGAGGGCGTGATGGGGCTGTACGACGGGGCCGCCGGGGAAGGCGAGCTGGCGTCCACCGCGCAGGTCGCGAAGCTGCTCGGGGCGCCGGTGGTGCTGGTCGTGGACGCGTCGTCGCAGTCGCGGTCGGTGGCGGCGCTGGTGCACGGGTTCGTGTCGTGGGACCCGGAGGTGCGGGTCGGGGGCGTGATCCTGAACAAGGTCGGGTCGGACCGGCACGAGGGGCTGTTGCGGGAGGCGCTGGACTCCGTCGGAGTGCCGGTGCTGGGGGTGTTGCGGCGGGCACCGCAGGTCGATACGCCGTCCCGGCATCTGGGGTTGGTGCCGGTCGCCGAGCGGCGGTCGGAGGCGGTCGACGCCGTTGCGGCGATGGCCGCGCAGGTCTCCGACGGTTGTGATCTGGAGGCGTTGGTGGGGCTGGCGCGGGCTGCCGGACCGTTGCCAGGGGGCTCCGCCCCCTGGACCCCCGGGCCTGTGCCCACCCACCACCCGACTCGGTCGGACAAGAGGTCACCGCTGCGCGTCGCCGTCGCCGGCGGGGCGGCCTTCACGTTCTCCTACGCCGAGCACTCCGAGCTGCTTGCCGCCTCCGGGGCCGAGGTCGTCACCTTCGATCCGTTGCGGGACGAGGAGCTGCCCGAGGGGACCGCCGGGCTCGTCGTCGGGGGCGGGTTCCCCGAGGTGTACGCCGCCGAGCTGTCCGCCAACGAGCCGTTGCGCAAGGCCGTCGCCGAGCTGGCGCTGAGCGGTGCTCCCGTCGCGGCCGAGTGTGCGGGGCTGCTGTACCTGTGCCGGGAGCTGGACGGGCTGCCGATGTGCGGGGTGCTGGACGCCTCGGCGCGGATGTCGGAGCGGTTGACCCTGGGGTACCGGGACGCCGTCGCCGTGACCGACAGTGCGCTGGCCGTGGCGGGGACGCGGATGCGGGGGCACGAGTTCCACCGGACCGTGGTGGAGCCGGGGGCCGGGGCCGCGCCGGCGTGGGGGATGCGGGCGCCCGAGCGGCGCGTCGAGGGATTCGTGGAGCGCGGTGTGCACGCGAGCTATCTGCACACGCACTGGGCGTCCGAGCCCGGTGTCGCCCGTCGGTTCGTGGAGAGGTGCCGGACGTCATGAGCAGCAGACTGGTCGGGGTCGGAGTGGGGCCCGGGGACCCGGAGCTGGTGACCGTCAAGGGGGTCAACGCGCTGCGGGCCGCCGATGTGGTCGTCGTGCCCGTCATGGACACGGGCGAGCAGGGGCGGGCAGAGGCGACCGTGCTGCACTACGTCCCCGCCCAGAAGGTCGTACGGGTCGTGTTCGCGCTCAACGAGCGCACCGACCGGGCGCGGCGCGAGGCGGCCTGGGACGCGGCCGGGGAGCGGGTCGCCGGGCTGCTGCGGGAGTACGGGAGCGTCGCCTTCGCCACCATCGGCGACCCCAACGTGTACTCGACCTTCACCTATCTCGCGCAGACCGTCGGCGAACTGGTGCCGGGCACCGTCGTGGAGACCGTGCCGGGGATCACCGCGATGCAGGACCTCGCGGCGCGGTCGGGGGCCGTACTGACCGAGGGCACCGAGCCGTTGACGCTGGTGCCGGTGACGGCGGGCGCGGCCGTGCTCAAGGACGCGCTGAACGGGCCCGGGACCGTCGTCGCCTACAAGTTCGGCCGGCAGGCCGCCGAGGTGGCCGAGGCGCTGCGGGAGACCGGGCGGCTGGACGACGCCGTGTGGGGGTCGGCACTGGGGCTGCCCGAGGAGTCCGTACGGGCCGCTGCCGAGCTGGACGGCGGGCCGCTGCCCTACCTCTCGACGCTCATCGCGCCCGCCCGGCGCGAGGGCGGGCGGGGCGGGAAGCTGTGATCCGGGGCTCGTCACTCCGCCACGCCCACCACCAGCCAGATGAACGCCGCGCCCGCGACCGTGCACAGCAGCGTCGAGCGGGCCGGGTGCTCGTGGTGGGCCTCGGGGAGGATCTCGGCGGCGGCGAGGTAGAGCAGCGCGCCGCCGAAGAGGCCGAGATACGCGCCGAGGACGCCTTCGGGGATCTCGAACAGGAGAGTGGACGCGGCACCGGCCACAGGGGCCACCGCGTCGGCGAACAGCATCGCGACGGCGCGGCGGCGGGCGTTCCCGTACAGGCTGGTGAGCATGTAGGTGTTGAAGCCGTCCGCGAAGTCGTGGGCGATGACGGCCATCGCGACCGCCGCTCCCATGCCGCCGCCGACCTGGAAGGCCGCGCCGATCGCCACGCCGTCCATCGCGCTGTGCCCGACCATCGCGGCGGCGGCCGTCAGGCCCACCTCGGGCGAGCGGTGTCCGTGCTCGTCGGCGCCGTGCGCGGCGCGGCGGGCGGCCAGCAGGCGTTCCACCAGGTGCGCCAGCAGGAAGCCGGCGACGAAGAGGAGCAGTGCCTCCGGCACGCCGAACACCTCGTCGCCGGCCGCCTCCAGGGCTTCCGGCAGCAGGTCGAGGCCGACCACGCCGAGCATCAGGCCGCCGGCCAGGCCGAGGACCAGGTGGCGCCGGTCGGTCACCCGCTGTGCCGTCCAGCCGCCGGCCAGCGTCATCAGGAACGCGCCGAGCGCGACGAAGACCGCCATGGGCCCTTGCTATCCGATCGGAGCGCGAATCCGTGCGCACGACAGCGGCAACGGCAGTAAATATGCGTAGGAAAGGACCCCGTCCCATGGATTCCGTGGCCCGTGATGCCGCCGCCCGTACCGGCAAGGTGACCTTCGTCGGTGCCGGTCCCGGCGCCGCCGATCTGCTGACGTTCCGCGCGGCGCGCGCCATCGCCGAGGCCGACATCGTGATCTGGGCGGCGAGCCTGGTGCAGGCGGAGGTGCTCCAGCACGCGCGGGAGGGTGCGGAAGTGCTGGACTCGGCGACGATGTCGCTGGAGGACGTCGTGGCCGTCTACCGGCGGGCGCTGGCGGAGGGGCTGCGGGTGGCCCGTATCCACTCCGGCGATCCGGCGCTGTGGGGCGGTACGCAGGAGCAGCTGGACCGGTGCGCGGAGATCGGCATCGCGACCGAGGTCGTGCCCGGCGTCTCCGCCTTCTCCGCGGTGGCCGCGCTGGCGCAGCGGGAGCTGACGATTCCGGAGGTGGCGCAGTCCGTCGTCCTCACCCGGCTCGGCGGCGGCAAGACGCCGATGCCGCCCGGGGAGGAGGTCCGCGAGTTCGCGAAGCACGGGACGACCATGGCGGTGTTCCTGTCGGCGGCGCGCAGCGGGCAGCTGGTGCGGGAGCTGCTGGAGGGCGGCTACCCGACCGAGACGCCCGTCGTCGTGGCGTACCAGGTCACCTGGCCGGAGGAGCTGGTCGTGCGGTGCACGGTCGGCACGCTGGAGGAGACGGTCAAGGAGCACAAGCTCTGGAAGCACACCCTGTTCCTGGTCGGCCCGGCCCTCGACGCGCACGGCACGCGCTCGCACCTGTACCACCCGGGGCACTTCCACGGTTACCGGAAGGCCGATCCCGAGGCGCGGCGTGAGCTGCGTGCGCGGGGTGCGAGCACGTGATCACCGTGGTGGGCATGGGGGCCGGTGCGCCACCCGGCGCGGACGTCACCGCCGGGGCCGAGTTGGTCGTCGGCGGGCGGCGGCACCTGGACGCCGTACGGCTGCCCGAGGGGGCCGAGCGGGTCGTGCTCGGGGCGCTGGCGCCCGCCCTGGAGACGGTCGCGGAGTACGTCGCGAAGGAGCGGCCGGTGGTCGTGCTGGCCTCCGGTGACCCGGGGTTCTTCGGGATCGTGCGGGTGCTGGCCGAGCGGTTCGGGTCGGAGCGGCTGGACGTGCGGCCCGGGGTGTCCTCCGTCGCCGCCGCCTTCGCGCGCGTCGGGCTGCCGTGGGACGACGCCGTGGTGGCGAGCGCGCACGGGCGGGACCTGCGGACGGCGGTGAACCTGTGCCGGGCGCAGCCGAAGGTCGCCGTGCTGACCGGGCCGGGGGCCGGTCCGGCGGAGCTGGGCGCCGCGCTGCGGGGCGACGCCCGGGTCCTGGTCGTCGCCTCCGCGCTGGGCTCCGGCGAGGAGCGGGTGGAGCGGGTGACGCCCGCCGAGGCGGCTGGTCGGGACTGGGGGGCGGCGGTGAGCGTGGTGCTGTGCCTGGACGAGGCGCGGGCGCTGGGGCCGGTACGCGCGGTCGCCGGACCGCGACCGGGGCCCGGCGGATGGGCCCTGGACGAGACGGAGTTCGCCCACCGCGACTCGATGATCACCAAGTTCGAGGTGCGGGCGCTGGCGCTGGCCCGGCTCGGGCCCCGGCCCGGGGACCTGGTGTGGGACGTCGGGGCGGGCTCGGGGTCCGTGGCCGTGGAGTGCGCGCGGCTCGGCGCCGCCGTCACCGCCGTCGAGAAGACGCCGGACGGGGCGGAGCGGGTCCGCGTAAACGCCGCCGCGCACGGCGTGGACGTACGGGTGGTGCACGGGGCGGCGCCCGCGGTGCTGTCCGGCCTGGATGCTCCGGACGATCCGGACGCCGTGTTCGTCGGGGGCGGCGGGCGCGAACTGCCGTCGATCGTCGCGGCGTGCGCGCGGCGCGCCCGGCGGGCCGTGGTCGTCGCCATGGCCGCGCTGGACCGGGTGCCGGCGGCCCGCGAGGCGCTGCTCGACGCCGGGCTGGAGTGTGACGGGGTGCTGCTGCAGTCGTCCCGGCTGGCGCCGCTGCCGGGTGACGTGACCCGGCTCGCGGCCACCAATCCCGTGTTCCTGCTGTGGGGCGTCAGGCCGCACAGCCGTACCGAAGGAGTTGCCCCTTGATCGGCCTCATTTCCGCCACCGCGGCGGGAGCGGCGGCGCGGGACCGGCTGGCCGCGGCGTGGCCGGACCGCACGCACGTGTACGGGGGTCCCGTCGCGGACGCCGTACGGACCGCGTTCGCCGAGTGCGAGCAGCTCGTGTGCTTCCTGGCCACGGGGGCCGTGGTCCGGCTGGTGGCGCCGCTGCTGGACGACAAGCGGACCGATCCGGGAGTGGTGTGCGTCGACGAGGGCGGGCGGTTCGCCGTGTCGCTGGTCGGCGGCCACGGCGGCGCCAACGAACTGGCCCGCGCGGTCGGCGAGGTGCTGGGCGCGGAGCCGGTGGTGACGACGGCGACGGACGCGGTCGGCCTGCCCGGCCTGGACACGCTCGGGCTGCCCGTGGAGGGTGACGTCGCCGGGGTCTCGCGGGCCCTGCTGGACGGTGAGCCGGTGGCGCTGCGGGCGGAGGTGAGCTGGCCGTTGCCGCCGCTGCCCGCCGCCGGGGAGGGGGCGTACGCGGTCCGGGTGACCGACCGTCTGGTGGAGCCGGCCGAGCGCGAGGTCGTGCTGCGTCCGCCGTCCCTGGTGGTCGGCGTCGGCGCCTCGAAGGGCGCGCCGGTCGACGAGGTGCTGGGGCTGGTGGAGGAGGCCCTGCGGGACGCCGGGCTGTCCGCCGTGTCGGTCGCCGAGTTGGCCACCGTGGACGCCAAGGCGGAGGAGCCCGGGATCGTGGGCGCCGCCGAGCGGCTGGGCGTGCCGCTGGTGACGTACGCCGCCGAGGAACTGGCGGGCGTCGAGGTGCCCAATCCGTCCGACGCCCCGCTGGCGGCCGTGGGCACGCCGTCGGTCGCGGAGGCGGCGGCGCTGGTGGGCGGCGGCGAACTCCTCGTGCCCAAGCGCAAGTCGGCGGCGGCGCCCGCGATGGCGACCTGTGCCGTCGTACGGCGGCCGGGGCGCGGGCGGCTCGCGGTGGTCGGGCTCGGGCCGGGCGCCCGGGATCTGGTGACGCCGCGCGCGCAGGCCGAGTTGCGGCGGGCGTCGGTGCTGGTCGGGCTCGACCAGTACGTCGACCAGATCCGCGACCTGCTGCGGCCGGGCACGCGCGTCCTGGAGTCGGGGCTCGGCGCCGAGGAGGAGCGGGCCCGGACGGCGGTCGAGGAGGCCCGGCGCGGCCACGCGGTGGCGCTGATCGGCAGCGGGGACGCGGGGGTGTACGCCATGGCCTCGCCCGCGCTGGCGGAGGCGTCCGACGACATCGACGTGGTCGGGGTGCCGGGCGTGACGGCGGCGCTGGCGGCCGGGGCGATTCTGGGCGCGCCGCTCGGCCACGACCACGTGTCGATCAGCCTGTCCGACCTGCACACGCCGTGGGAGGTCATCGAGCGGCGGGTGCGGGCGGCGGCCGAGGCCGACATCGTCGTGACGTTCTACAACCCGCGCAGCCGGGGCCGGGACTGGCAGCTGCCCAAGGCGCTGGCGATCCTCGCGGAGCACCGGGAGCCGGCGACGCCCGTGGGTGTCGTGCGCAACGCGTCCCGCGCGGACGAGTCGAGCCGCCTCACCACGCTCGCCGGCCTCGACCCGACGACGGTCGACATGATGACGGTCGTGACGGTGGGCAACACCGCGACCCGCCGGATCGCCGGTCGCATGGTGACGCCGCGCGGCTACCGGTGGCAGGAGGAACCGAAGTGAACCGCGTCGTCCATCCCATCGAGCAGGAGTCCTACCGGCGGCTGCGCGCCCGCCTGGACACCTCGCACTTCCCGCCGCTGACCCGGGCGGTGGTGGAGCGGGTCGTCCACTCCGCCGCCGACCTGGAGTACGCCTGTGACCTCGTCACCGACGAGGCCGCGCTGGAGAAGGCGTACGCCGCGCTGCACGCCGGGGCGCCCGTCGTGGTGGACGTCGAGATGGTCGCTGCCGGTATCACCCGGCGGGAGACCGTCTGCCGGCTGAAGGACGCCGTGGCCGGGCCGGGTCTGACCCGTTCGGCGCACGCGATCCGGCTCGCGTACGAGCAGGTCGGTCCCGGTGCCCTGTGGGTGATCGGCAACGCGCCGACCGCCCTGGAGGAGCTGCTCACCCTGGACGCCGGCCCGGCGCTCGTCATCGGTCTGCCCGTTGGCTTCGTCGGCGCGGCCGAGTCCAAGGCCGCGTTGCGCGACAGCGGGCTGCCCGCCGTCAGCAACGTGTCCGAGAAGGGCGGCTCGGCGGTCGCCGCCGCCGCACTCAACGCCCTGCTGTACCACCCCACTGAGTATTCCGAGTATTCCGAGGAGAAATCGTGACCACCCAGCCGCCCGCCCTGCTCGTCGCCGGACACGGCACCCGGGACGAGGCCGGAGCCGAGGCCTTCCGCGACTTCGTGCGCGAGCTGGGCCGCCGCCACCCCGAGCTGCCCGTCGCGGGCGGCTTCATCGAACTGTCCCCGCCGCCGCTCGGCGAGGCCGTCACGGAGCTGGTCGAGCGCGGGGTACGCCGGTTCGCCGCGGTGCCGCTGATGCTGGTGTCCGCCGGGCACGCCAAGGGCGACATCCCGGCGGCGCTGTCCCGCGAGAAGGAGCGCCACCCCGGCATCTCGTACACGTACGGGCGTCCGCTGGGCCCGCACCCGGCGCTGCTGCGGGTGCTGGAGCGGCGGCTGGCTCAGGCGGTCGACCCGTCCTGGGACCCGTCCGAGGTGACCGTGCTGCTGGTCGGGCGCGGGTCGACGGACCCGGACGCCAACGCCGAGGTCTTCAAGGCGGCGCGGCTGCTGTGGGAGGGGCGCGGGTACGGGGCCGTGGAGACGGCGTTCGTGTCGCTGGCGAAGCCGGACGTGCCGGGCGGCCTGGACCGGTGTGTGCGGCTGGGGGCGCGACGGGTCGTGGTGCTGCCGTACTTCCTGTTCACGGGCATCCTCCCGGACCGGGTCCGGCACCAGACCGAGGAGTGGGCCGCCGCGCACCCGGAGACCGAGGTGCGGTCGGCGGACGTGATCGGGCCGGAGCCGGAGCTGCTCGACCTGGTGTGGGAGCGGTACGAGGAGGCCGTGAAGGGCGACCTGCGGATGAACTGCGACTCCTGTGTGTACCGGATCGCGCTGCCGGGGTTCGAGGACAAGGTGGGGCTGCCGCAGCAGCCGCACTTCCACCCCGACGACGACGGCGATCACCACCACGGGCACCATCACGGGCATGGACACGCACACTCCCACGCACACTGAGGCCCAGGGGCCTGATCTGCGGCACCACGGGGACGCCGAGGTGCGCGACGACGGTTCGGCGCTGGTGGACCTCGCGGTGAACGTCCGCGCGGACACTCCCCCGGCCTGGCTGCGCGAGCACGTCGCCGGTTCGCTCGGCTCCCTGGCGGCCTACCCGGACGGGCGGGCCGCGCGGGCGGCGGTGGCGGCTCGGCACGGGCTGCCGGTGGAGCGGGTGCTGCTGACGGCGGGCGCGGCGGAGGCGTTCGTGCTGCTGGCGCGGGCGCTGAAGGTGCGTCGGCCGGTCGTGGTGCATCCGCAGTTCACGGAGCCGGAGGCGGCGCTGCGGGACGCGGGGCACACGGTCGACCGGGTGCTGCTGCGGGAGGCGGACGGTTTCCGGCTGGACCCGGCCGCCGTCCCCGAGGACGCCGACCTGGTGGTCGTCGGCAACCCGACGAACCCGACGTCGGTGCTGCACCCGGCCCACGCGCTCGCCGGGCTCGCCCGTCCCGGGCGGACGCTGGTCGTGGACGAGGCGTTCATGGACGCGGTGCCGGGTGAGCGGGAGGCGCTGGCCGGGCGGACGGACGTCCCCGGGCTGGTGGTCCTGCGCAGCCTCACCAAGACGTGGGGGCTGGCGGGGCTGCGCATCGGGTACGTCCTCGCGGCCCCGGACATGATCGCGGACCTGGAACGGGCCCAGCCTCTGTGGCCCGTGTCCACGCCCGCGCTGGCGGCGGCGGAGGCGTGCGTGGCGCCGCGGGCGCTGGCGGAGGCCGCCCACGCGGCCCACCGCATCGCCGCGGACCGGGCCCACCTGGTCGCCGGGCTCGCGGACCTCGCGGGCGCCGGCCTGCGGGTCGTGGCTCCCGCCGAGGGTCCTTTCGTCCTCCTCCGCCTCCCGCACGCCGCCGCCGTACGCCACCGGCTGCGCGACCTGGGGTACGCGGTGCGGCGCGGGGACACGTTCCCGGGGCTGGGCGAGGAGTGGCTGCGGCTGGCCGTACGGGACCGGGCGACGACGGACGGCTTCCTGGCGGCACTGGGGCGGGCGGTGGCGGAGTCCCCGTGAGACGCCGCGGCCCGCGGCCTCCCGGCCCCACGGTCCTTCGTCCCGTGCCTTGCGCACAGCCGGGCCCTGGGGCCGGCGACCTCCCGAGGGCCAGGATCCCTCCGAGCGGCCCCGCCCGGGACGGGCGTGCGGCCTTCCCCCTCGGGCCGACGGGAGCGCACGCGTCCGACGGCACCTCCCCGAGACCCGTGCGCGGTCCCCCAGAGCCTGGGCGCAGGAGGCGGCCGGACCGGCCCCACGCCCCCGGGAGCCGTTCCGGGCCCGCGCGCCGGGCTCCCGCGCTTCCCCCGGAGCTTCGCGCGGTGCTCCCCTGCAACCCCGCACGGTGTTGCTCCCTCCCGGAACCGAAACCGAAACCGGAACCGGACCCGGAACCGGACCCGGAACCGGAACCGCCCGGCCGCCGCCCCGCCGCCGGTCAGCCGCGTCCGCGCCGGGCCAGGACCAGGGCGCCGCCGCCGGCCAGGACCAGGGCGGCTGCTCCGGCGGCGATGTACGGGGTGGCCGAGCTGCCGCCGGTCTCGGCCAGGTCCGCCTCGGCCCGGGCGCCCTGGGGCTGGACGTCGGCGGCCGGTTCGGCCTTCCCCTCGGCGGGGGGCTCCTCGGCCTTCGCCGGGGGCTGTGCGGCCTCGGACTCCGGGGCGGCCGGGGACTCGCAGGTCGCCTCGGCCAGGGTCAGGGTGCCGTCGACCTCGGCGACGTTGAGGTCGAGCGGGTTGACGGACACCTTGAGTTCGAGCGCGGTGGCGGCGGCCGTGCGCGAGGTGGTCTCTGTCTTGGAGAGGTCGAGCCGCACCTCGCCGACGCCGGGCACCTTCACCTCCGTCGGCCCGCCGGTGGTCAGCGTGACCTTCTTGCCGAGGACGGTCACCGCGCCCAGCAGGTTGGCGTCGGCGACCGGCGCCTTCCCGGCCTCGCAGGTCGCCGTGGAGGTGACCTTCTCGACCTCGATCAGGGACAGCAGGGGCAGGCCGGGGACGTGCACCTTGGCGTGGGCCAGTTCGGTGCGGCCCTCGCTCTTCGCCGCGGTCGCCGTCGCCTTGGCCTGGGCCACGTCGGCGCGCAGGACGCTGAAGGGCTTTCCGCCGTCGACGCCGTCGAGCTGGACGGTCAGCGCGGTCTTCTCGGCGCTCTCGGGTGCCCGCACCTCGTTGAGGGTGACCGTGAGCGGGACGTTCACGGTCTTGTTGAGCAGGGACACGTCGAGCCCGGTGCGCAGGACGGTGGCGCTCGCGCGGCCGGTGTCGCCGGTCGCCTGTGCGGTGCCCGCGCCGGCCAGCGCCGCGGGACCGGCGGCGAGGGCGGTGGCCGCCGCGACGGTCATGAGGCGGCGTGCGGGCATGCGGAAGGTGTTGCCGTTCAAGGTGGTGGGACCCCCAGTGAGACATGCGTGCGGGACACGCATGAGCGACATGCTTGGGACCCGGAAAGAATGTCCCCGCGCACGACGAACCGTCAGCGATAGCGGGGCACTTCACCCCTTCGTGGGGTTTCCGCCCATCTTTTCGAATCCCACGGCACGGGTGTTCCCCGCCGTCACTCCGGTCGGCTAACCGACGACCCGCCCGTTCAGCACCACCCGGCGCGGAGCGCCGAGCACGCGCACGTCCGCGCGCGGGTCCTCGTCGAACACCACCAGGTCGGCCGGCGCGCCCTCGTCCAGGCCGGGGCGCCCCAGCCAGCGCCGGGCCGCCCAGGTCGTCGCGGCCAGCGCCTCGACGGGCGGGATGCCGGCGGTGACCAGTTCCCCGACCTCCGCCGCCGCCAGACCGTGCGCCAGCGAGCCGCCCGCGTCGGTGCCGACGAAGACCGGGATTCCGGCGTCGTAGGCGCTGCGCACGGTGTCGTAGCGGCGTTCGTGGAGCCGGCGCATGTGGGCGGACCAGCGGGGGAACCTGGATTCGCCGCCGTCGGCGAGGGCGGGGAAGGTGGCGATGTTGACCAGGGTCGGCACGATGGCGACGCCTCGCTCGGCGAAGAGCGGGATGGTGTCGTCGGTGAGGCCCGTGGCGTGCTCGACGCAGTCGATGCCGGCCTCGACGAGGTCGCGCAGGGAGTCCTCGGCGAAGCAGTGGGCGGTGACGCGGGCACCGAGGCGGTGGGCCTCCGCGATCGCCGCCTCCACGGCACCGCGCGGCCAGCAGGCCGACAGGTCGCCGAGGTCGCGGTCGATCCAGTCGCCGACCAGCTTCACCCAGCCGTCGCCGCGCCGCGCCTCCTGGGCGACGTACGCGACGAGATCGTCGGGCTCGACCTCCCAGGCGTAGTTGCGGATGTAGCGGCGGGTGCGGGCGATGTGGCGACCGGCCCGGATGATCTTCGGGAGGTCGTCGCGGTCGTCGATCCAGCGGGTGTCGGAGGGCGAGCCGGCGTCGCGGATGAGCAGGGTGCCCGCCTCGCGGTCGGTCAACGCCTGCTTCTCGGCGACGTCCTCGGGAACGGCTCCGTGCTGGTCGAGCCCGACGTGGCAGTGGGCGTCGACCAGGCCGGGCAGGGCCCAGCCGCGGACGGTGCGGATGTCGGCGGCGCCGGCCGGGCGGTCGTACGAGATCCTGCCGTCGACCACCCACAACTCGTCCCGGACCTCCTGAGGCCCGACGAGCACCCGACCCTTCACGTGCAGCACCGTGCGATCGCTCATGCCCCGCACCTTAGACCGGGCCCCGGGGCCGTTCGAAGGCCCGGTCACCGGCCGCCCTCGCGCGCTGCCGCGCGGGCGCGCAGCTCGGTCGTGTACCCGGCCGCGACGGCGCCGGCGACGGCGGCCAGGGCGAGGACGGCGACGCCGGGGTTGACGTAGCCGGGGATGTCGGCGGAGTCGTAGCCGTCGCCGTCGGCGGTCTCGCAGCGGAAGCCGAGGGGCAGGTAGGAGACCGAGTAGTCGACGATCCGCCCGGCCAGCTCCGGAGGCGCGTCGGCACGGCACGGCCGCAGCGGCGCGGAGCCGGTGCCACCGTCCTCCGCCTCCATGACGGCGAAGCCCACGCACACCAGACCCCAGAGGTACAGCAGGGCGGCGGCCCCGCCGGCGACTCCGGCGAGGACGCGGAAGGGCGCGCCCGGTTTGCGCGGCGCGGGGACGCCCCGGGGGGCCGCCTCCGTGCGGGGGCGGCGGGGGTAGGTGCCGGCGCCACGGCTGACGAGGACGGCCGTCACCACCGCGACGACGAGCAGCAGCAGGAGAATCACGGGCCGAGTCCATCATCCGGCGATCACCGTGACTGTTGCGGAAGCCACAATTCCGGGCGTGGGGGTGTCGCAACGGAAGCCCTCCGGCGCGAGTGGCGGCGGGGGCGGTGGTTACTCTCGACTGCGTACGCGCCGTACACCTGACCGTTACTGAAGAGAGCACCGCCGTGACCCACCCCTTCCTGGACCTCGCCCCGCTGAGCGCCGGCCGTTTCGCCGCGATCGAGGACCGGGTCGCGCGCCTGCTCGGCACCGGACAGGACGTCGTGATCATGCAGGGTGAGGCGCTGCTGCCGCTGGAGGGCGCCATCCGCGCCGCCGCCGGGCCGGGCACCGTCGCCCTGAACGTGGTCACGGGGCCGTACGGGCAGACGTTCGGGGACTGGCTGCGGGACTGCGGCGCGACCGTGCACGACCTCGCGGTGCCGTTCCACACGGCGGTGTCGGCCGAGCAGATCCGCGGTGCCCTCGCCGAGCACCCGGAGATCGACTTCGTGTCCCTGGTGCACGCGGAGGCGGCGACCGGGAACACCAACCCGGTGGCGGAGATCGGCGAGGTGGTGCGGGCGCACGGCGCGCTGTTCTACCTGGACGCCGTGGCCTCCGTGGGCGCCGAGCCGGTACTGCCGGACGCGTGGGGCGTGGACCTGTGCGTCATCGGCGCGCAGAAGGCGATGGGCGGCCCGGCCGGAGTGTCGGCGGTGTCGGTGAGCGAGCGGGCGTGGGCGCGGATGGCGGCGAACCCGAACGCCCCGCGGCGCTCGTACCTGTCCCTCCTCGACTGGAAGGAGCGCTGGATCGACGGCGGGCGCAAGGCGCTGCTGCACGCTCCGGCGCAGCTGGAGATGCTCGCGCTGGAGGCGTGCGTGGAGCGCATCGAGGCGGAGGGCCTGGAGACGGTGATGGCGCGGCACGCGTCGGCCGCGGCGGCCGCCCGGGCCGGTGTACGGGCGCTGGGCGGTCTGGAGCCGTACGTGCACGAGGCGAAGCACGCGGCGCCGGTCGCGACGACGCTGCGGACGCCGCCGGACGTGGACGCCTCCGAGCTGGTGGCCCGCGCCCTGGCGTCCGACCCGGCGCTGCCGCTGGCCGCGGGCGGGGGCGCGCTGGCCAAGGAGATGATCCGGGTCAACCACTACGGCCCGGACGCCACTGTCGGGGCCGTTCAGGGCTCCCTGGCGGCACTGGGTGCCGCGCTGGCCGAGAAGGGGCTGAAGGCCGATCTGGAGGCCGCCCGGCGGGCCGTCGAGGGCGCCTGGGAGGGGCCGGCCGCTCCCGGCCATTCGGCAGCGGGCACGGGCGCGTGAATTCGGGGTAATTCCCGACGCTCACACAAACAGAATTAAGGAATTACGCTCAGCACAGCTTCCCGTATTCTTCTGCCCGCTTTTCCGGGACCTAAACACAAAGATTCCGCGAAGCCCAAGCTGCACATTTCGGACACGTCTCGTGCGAGTTACGTGATTGTGACCCGATACACATGCTGCCCGTTTTGCGGCTTACGCCCGGCAGAAACCGCCACATAACGCCGCCCTCTCGCGCGGCGGCACGCGCCCGCGTGATAACACACGACGCTCCCATACGTAACCCCGTACGGCGATGCAATTTCGAATTTCGCTGGGTAAATTCAATTTGCATGACTGCCGCGCAAGCAGACCTGCAAATCGACCGTCCGAGAGTGGCCGACGGGGCCGCCCTGTGGCGGATAGCAAGGGATTCCAAGGTCCTCGACCTGAACTCGTCCTACAGCTATCTGATCTGGTGCCGTGACTTCGCCGCCACGTCGGCCGTCGCCCGCGACGAGCGCGGGGAGCCGGTCGGCTTCGTCACCGGGTACGTACGGCCGGACCGGCCGGACACCCTGCTGGTGTGGCAGGTCGCGGTGGACGAGGCGTACCGCGGACGCCGGCTCGCCGCCGCCCTGCTCGACGGACTGGCCGCCCGCACCGTCGCGGAGCGCGGACTGACCACCCTGGAAACCACGATCTCGCCGGACAACACCGCATCCCAGCGGCTGTTCACCTCGTTCGCCGAGCGCCACGGCGCCCGGCTGGAGCGTGAGGTGCTGTTCGACACCGGCCTGTTCCCCGACGGGCCGCACGAGCCCGAGGTCCTGTACCGCATCGGCCCCCTGCGGGCCACCGCCCGCTGACCGACCGGTTCGCCGGACAGCCCGGCACCCCGTGCCAGTCCGGCCCCTCAGACTTCCCGGCCGGGACCGCACCGGTCCCCCGGACCCGTACGACCTTCCTCTCCCACCCTCACCCAACGAGGAGCGATTCGTCGTGACCATCACCCAGCCCGACCTCAGTGTCTTCGAGACTGTCGAGTCCGAGGTGCGCAGCTACTGCCGCGGCTGGCCCACCGTCTTCGACCGTGCGGTCGGCAGCCGCATGTACGACGAGGACGGCCACGAGTACCTCGACTTCTTCGCCGGAGCGGGCTCGCTCAACTACGGGCACAACAACGCCGTCCTGAAACGCGCGCTGATCGACTACCTGGAGCGGGACGGCGTCACGCACGGGCTCGACATGTCGACCACCGCCAAGCGCCGCTTCCTGGAGACGTTCCAGAACATCATCCTGCGCAAGCGTGACCTGCCGTACAAGGTCATGTTCCCGGGCCCGACGGGCACCAACGCCGTCGAGGCCGCGCTGAAGCTGGCGCGGAAGGTGAAGGGGCGCGAGTCGATCGTGTCCTTCACCAACGCCTTCCACGGCATGTCGCTGGGCTCGCTCGCGGTGACCGGCAACGCGTTCAAGCGGGCCGGCGCCGGCATCCCGCTGGTGCACGGCACGCCCATGCCGTTCGACAACTACTTCGACGGCACCGTCGAGGACTTCATCTGGTTCGAGCGGCTGCTGGAGGACCAGGGCTCCGGCCTCAACAAGCCGGCCGCCGTGATCGTCGAGACGGTGCAGGGCGAGGGCGGCATCAACGTCGCCCGCGCCGAGTGGCTGCGCGCCCTGGCCGCCCTGTGCGAGCGCCAGGACATGCTGCTCATCGTCGACGACATCCAGATGGGCTGCGGCCGTACCGGCGCCTTCTTCTCCTTCGAGGAGGCGGGCATCACGCCGGACATCGTCACCGTCTCCAAGTCGATCAGCGGCTACGGCATGCCGATGGCGCTGACCCTGTTCAAGCCGGAGCTGGACGTCTGGGAGCCGGGCGAGCACAACGGCACCTTCCGCGGCAACAACCCGGCCTTCGTCACGGCGACCGCCACGCTGGAGGCGTACTGGGCCGACGGGTCGGCGATGGAGAAGCAGACCCGCGCCCGCGGTGAGCAGGTCGAGCAGCACATGATCGCCATCACCGAGGAGAACCTCGCCGACGTCAAGGAGTACCGCGGCCGCGGCCTGGTCTGGGGTCTGGAGTTCCACGACAAGGAGCGTGCCGGCCGCGTCGCCAAGCGCGCCTTCGAGCTCGGGCTGCTCATCGAGACGTCCGGTCCCGAGAGCGAGGTCGTCAAGCTGCTGCCGGCGCTCACCATCACGCCCGACGAGCTGGACGAGGGCATGAAGACCCTCGCCCGCGCCGTGCGCGAGACCGCCTGACACCACCACTGCTTCCGGCGCCTTCGGCCCGTGCGGCCGAAGGCGCCGGGGACCATTGCACACCCTTCACCTAGGAGGCATCGCAACACCGTGATCGTCCGTTCGTTCAAGGAGATCGAAGGCACCGACCGGCACGTGAAATCGGCGTCCGGCACCTGGGAGAGCAAGCGCATCGTCCTCGCGAAGGAGAAGGTCGGCTTCTCCGTCCACGAGACGATCCTGTACGCGGGTACGGAAACGTCGATGTGGTACGCGAACCACATCGAGGCAGTCGTCTGCACCAAGGGCGACGCCGAGTTGACCGACCGCGAGACGGGGAAGACGTACCACATCACGCCGGGCACCATGTACCTCCTCAACGGCCACGAGCGGCACACGCTCAAGGTCAAGGAGGACTTCCACTGCATCTGTGTCTTCAACCCGCCCGTCACCGGACGGGAGGATCACGACGAGAACGGCGTCTACCCGCTGCTCACCGAGGAGGTGTGAGTCACCGTGACCACCACGACCACGAACGTCACCGATCTCTATCCCACCCGCGGCGCCACCGAGGTGGCCACCCCTCGGCAGGACCCGGTCGTCTGGGGCTCCCCGGACACGCCCGGTCCCGTCCCGGCGGCTGACCTGCAGTCCCTGGACCGCGACGGCTTCCTCGCCATCGACCAGCTCATCGGGCCGGACGAGGTCGAGGTCTACGCGCGTGAGCTTGAGCGGCTCACCACCGACCCGGCCATCCGCGCGGACGACCGCTCGATCGTGGAGCCGCAGTCCCAGGAGATCCGGTCGGTCTTCGAGGTGCACAAGATCAGCGAGGTTTTCGCCAAGCTGGTGCGCGACGAGCGCGTGGTCGGGCGGGCCCGGCAGATCCTCGGCTCGGACGTCTACGTCCACCAGTCGCGGATCAACGTGAAGCCGGGCTTCGGCGCCAGCGGCTTCTACTGGCACTCGGACTTCGAGACCTGGCACGCCGAGGACGGCCTGCCCAACATGCGCACGATCTCGGTCTCGATCGCGCTCACCGAGAACTACGACACCAACGGCGGTCTCATGATCATGCCGGGGTCGCACAAGACGTTCCTCGGGTGCGCGGGGGCCACGCCGAAGGACAACTACAAGAAGTCCCTGCAGATGCAGGACGCGGGGACGCCGTCCGACGAGGCGCTGACGAAGATGGCCTCGGAGTACGGCATCAAGCTGTTCACCGGCAAGGCCGGCTCGGCGACCTGGTTCGACTGCAACTGCATGCACGGTTCCGGCGACAACATCACGCCGTTCCCGCGCAGCAACGTGTTCATCGTGTTCAACAGCGTGGAGAACACGGCGGTCGAGCCGTTCGCGGCACCGATCCGGCGGCCGGAGTTCATTGGCGCGCGGGACTTCACACCGGTGAAGTGACCCGCATCTGATCTCGGGCAGGGGCCTTTTCGTGTGGGACGGGAGGCCCCTGCCCGATATTTTTCCCGGCCCTGCCGTGTCAGCCCGCCAGCACGTCCAGCAGCCGGTCCACGTCCGCCGCCGTGTTGTACACGTGGAAGGCGGCCCGCAGGTTGCCCGCCCGGTCGGAGACCTGGATCCCGGCCCGGCCCAACTCCTCCTGTCGGTGGCCGAGTCCGGGCACGGACACGATCGCGGAGCCCGGCGCGGGCACCGGTTCGTGCCCCAGGGAGGCGAGCCCCGCGCGGAACCGGTCGGCGAGGGCGGTGTCGTGGGCGTGCACCGCGTCCACGCCCAGCTCCTCCATCAGGGCGAGGGAGTGCCGGGCTCCCGTGTAGGAGAACAGGGCGGGGCTCTCGTCGAAGCGCCGCGCGGAGTGCGCGAGTTCCTCGACGCGGCCGTAGCAGCTGTCCCAGGGACGCTCCCCCGACGCCCACCCGGCGAACAGCGGCGTCAGCCCGGCTGCCTCTCCCAGATCCTCCGGTACGACGAGGAAGGCGACGCCGCGCGGGCAGAGCACCCACTTGTAGGCGACGGCGACCACGAAGTCGAAGTCGTCCGCCGCCAGCGGCAGCCACCCTCCCGACTGCGAGGCGTCCACCAGCGTCCGCGCCCCGTGCGCCCGGGCGGCGTCCCGCACCGCCGCGAGGTCCGCGATCCGCCCGTCGGCGGACTGGACGGCGCTGACCGCGACGAGCGCGGTGTCCGGGCCCACCGACTCGGCGATCCGCTCCAGCGGCACACTGCGCACCTTCAGGTCGCCCCGCGAGTACAGCGGATTCACCAGGGAACTGAAGTCGGCCTCGGCGGTGAGCACTTCGGCGCCCTCGGGCAGCGAGGCGGCGACCAGCCCGCTGTACGTGGCGACCGACGCGCCGGCCGCGACCCGGGTGGCGGGCACCCCCGTCAGCCGGGCGTAGGCGGACCGGGACGCCTCGACGTCGGCGAACATGTCGGACGGCAGCCCGGCCGCCGCCGAGGCCGCCGCGTCCCGCATGGCGACGAGGGTCCGGGCGGGGAACAGACCGGTGCTGGCGGTGTTCAGGTACGTGGTCTTCGGGGCGAACTCGGTACGGACGAGGTTCTCGAAGCTCTCCATGGGTCCACTGTGCGGCCCCGGGATCTCCTCGTCCATCGCGTATTTCTACGCGGTACCTCCAAGGGACGCTTATGCGAACCCGCCGACCTGCCGCTTCACTGCCCGGGGACCGCGCACCCGTCCGGACCGCACGCCTCGGCGCCCCCGTCGTCGATCAGCTTCAGGGGCGTGCGCTCACCCCAGGCCTGGGTCAGCGCCTGCGCGAAGACCTCGGCGGGCTGGGCGCCGGAGACGCCGTACTTCCGGTCGAGCACGAAGAACGGCACACCCGTCGCCCCGAGCCGCGCGGCCTCGCGCTCGTCGGCGCGGACCTCGTCGGCGTAGGCGGTGCGGTCGGCGAGGACCGCGCGGGCGTCGTCCGCGTCCAGACCGGCGGCGACGGCCAGGCCGACCAGGCGCTCGTCGTCATTGAAGACGGAACGCTCCTCGGCGAAGTTGGCCCGGTACAGGGCGTCCAGCAGCGCCTCCTGCCGGCCCTTGTCCTTGGCGAGGTGCAGCAGCCGGTGCATGTCGAAGGTGCTGCCGTGGTCGCGGTCCCGGGTGCGGTAGTCCAGGCCCTCGGCGGCGGCCTGCGCGCCGAGGTTGTCCTCACCGGCCCGCGCCTGCGCCTCGCTCATGCCGTATTTGGCGGTGAGCATGGTCAGCACGGGCTGGACGTCGTCCTTGGCCCGCCCGGGGTCCAGCTCGAAGGACCGGTGGACCACCTCGACACCGTCCCGGTGCTCGAAGGCCGCCAGCGCCTTCTCGAAGCGGGCCTTGCCGACGTAGCACCACGGGCAGGCGATGTCGCTCCAGATCTCGACGCGCATGTCTCGGCTCTTCTCCAGGTCGTACGGTGCGGAGGCCCCCTCCGCTACCTGTGTGAACCTTCAACCAGCCGGTCCCATTCCCGCCCTCAGCTGCCGTCCCGCAGATCCGCCGGCCAGCCCGACCGGAACTCCAGAAAGAGTTGCAGTCGTCGGAGTGCCCCCGGGTGACCACCGTGCAGACGGTGGCCACGTCCGGGGAGTACTCCAGACACAGCTTGGCCCAGGCCCGCTCACCGACGTGGACGTAGAGCACCCCGGCGTCGAAGGCGGCCCGGAAGCCGACGGTGACACGGGCGATCAGCTGGAAGTCACCCTCGGGAGCACCCAGCAGCCGGGGCGCGTCGGAGGCGGGGTCGAGCGTTTCCCCGGTGGGCGGCACGAAGCGGTCCTGCCGGGGCCCGGCGGTTCCGGTGAGGACACCGTCCTCGTAGGCCCAATCGCCGTCGGGGCCGTACGGGCGGAGGGTAAAGGGCAGTTCGGGAAGTTCAAGCGACATTGCATGATCCTCTCAGGCCGCCGGATCCCGCCCAGGGGCGCGGGGAACTGCGCGACCAGCCACTACGGCGCGGCACCCGCCGAACAACCCGCACCCCTACGGCGCACCCGCGGAGCGCTACCGCTCCAGCACCCCGTTGAACCGCCGAGGAACCCCCAGCGGATTCCCGTCCCGCAGCTCAGCCGGCAACAACGCCTCCGGCACCCCCTGATAAGCGACCGGCCGCAGCCACCGCTCAACAGCCGTACCCCCCACCGACGTGGACGTCGACGTCGTCGCCGGGTACGGCCCCCCGTGGTGCTGGGCCGCCGCCACCGCGACCCCCGTCGGCCAGCCGTTGACCAGCACCCGCCCCGCCAGCGGCGTCACCTCGGCGAGGAGGGCCGCCCCGGTCCCCTCCCCGGCCGCCTCCTCGGCGGAAATCTGCACCGTCGCCGTCAGGTTCCCCGGCAGCCGCGACAGCACCCCCCGCACCTCGGCCTCGTCCTCGTAGCGGGCCACCACGGTGACCGGTCCGAAGCACTCCTCCAGCAGCAGGTCGTGCTCGCCCCCGGCCGCCAGCCGAGCGGCCGGCACGGTCAGGAACCCCGCGCTGACGGTGTGCTCGCCGCCCGAGCCCGGCGTGACCGGGGACTCCACGTCGGGCAGCGCCGCGCGCTCGGCGGCCCCGGCGACGAAGTTGTCCCGCATGCGGTGGTCGAGCAGCACCCCGGCGTCGGTGGCGCCGACCGCGTCCGTGAGGGACTTGACCAGGCCGTCACCGGCGTCGCCCGCCGGGACCAGGACCAGGCCGGGCTTCACGCAGAACTGGCCGACGCCCAGGGTCATCGAACCGGCCAGCCCGGCGCCGATCGCCTCCGCCCGCTCCGCGGCCGCCGCCTGAGTGACCACGACCGGGTTCAGCGAGCCCAGCTCGCCGTGGAAAGGGATCGGGACCGGACGCGCCGCCGCCGCGTCGAACAGCGCGCGTCCCCCGCGTACCGAACCGGTGAAGCCGGCCGCCGCGACCAGCGGGTGCTTGATCAGCTCGATGCCCGCGTCGAAGCCGTGCACCAGTCCGATGACGCCCTCGGGAATGTCGTGCCGCGCGGCGGCCCGGCGCAGCACCTTCGCCACCAGCTCGGACAGGGCCGGGTGGTCCGGGTGGGCCTTGACCACGACCGGGCAGCCGGCCGCGAGGGCGCTGGCGGTGTCGCCACCGGGGACGGAGAAGGCGAAGGGGAAGTTGGAGGCGGAGTAGACGGCGACGACGCCGAGCGGCACCTTGTAGCGGCGCAGGTCCGGAATGGGCGGGGTGGCGGTGTCGTCGGGGTGGTTGACGACGACGCCGAGGAACTCGCCCTCGTCGACGATGCCGGCGAAGGCGCGCAGCTGGTAGCAGGTGCGGGCGAGTTCACCGGTGAGCCGGACCGGGCCGAGCGCGGTCTCCGCGTCGGCGGCCTCGACCAGGGTGTCCTGGGCGGCCTTCAGCTCGTCGGCGGCGGTGCGCAGGAAGGCCGCGCGGACGGTGCGGTCGGCGAGGGCGTCCCGGGCGGCGTGCGCGGCGCGTACGGCGGCGTCCACCTCCTGGGCCGCGGCTTCCACCGCGACCTGTTCACGCTGCTTCCCGGTACGGGGGTCGACACTCCAGACTGGTGCTGCTGCCACCGCGGGTCCCTTCACGTGCTGTACCTGGAACTCGTTCGATATACTGAACGCTGTCTCTACTGATGAATATGCTGTCGGAGACTATTTCCCGTCGAACGAAGGGGTCAAGGGCGATGTCGGCTGGCGAGACGGGGGGCGGAGCGCAGGTCAAGTCCGCCGTGCGGACGGTGGAACTGCTCGAGTACTTCGCCGGACGCCCCGGTATGCACTCCCTCGCGTCGGTCCAGGAGGCCGTGGGCTATCCCAAGTCCAGCCTCTACATGCTGCTGCGCACGCTGGTGGAGCTGGGCTGGGTGGAGACCGACTCGACCGGCACCCGGTACGGCATCGGTGTGCGGGCGCTGCTGGTCGGCACGTCGTACATCGACGGCGACGAGGTGGTCGCGGCGGCGCGGCCCACGCTGGACCGGCTCTCCGACGACACCACGGAGACCATCCACCTGGCGCGGCTGGACGGCACGAACGTCGTCTACCTCGCCACCCGGCAGTCGCAGCACTACCTGCGGCCGTTCACCCGGGTCGGCCGCCGGCTGCCCGCGCACTCGACGTCGCTGGGCAAGGCGCTGCTGAGCACCTACAGCGACGAGCAGGTGCGCAAGATGCTGCCCGAGACGCTGCCCGCGCTGACCGAGCACACCATCACCGACCGGGAGAAGCTCATCGAGGAGCTGCACCAGGTACGGGAGCAGGGCTTCGCCGTGGACCGCGAGGAGAACACACTGGGCCTGCGCTGCTTCGGCGTGGCGGTGCCCTACCGCACTCCCGCGCGGGACGCGATCAGCTGCTCGGTGCCGGTGGCGCGGCTGACGCCCGCGCACGAGCAGATGGTGAAGGACGCGTTGTTCGACGCGCGGGACCGGCTGACGCTGGCCACGCGTAGGCTCTGATCCATGGACATCGCACTGCGCGAGGTACACGACAGCGACCTGCCCGTCTTCTTCCGGCAGATGAACGATCCGGAAGCCCTGCGCATGGCGGCCTTCACTCCGCCGGATCCCGCCGACTGGGACGCGTTCACGACGCACTGGCAGAAGATCCGGGCGTCGCGCGACGTCGTACGCACCGTCCTCGGCGACGGTGACGTCGTCGGCAGCACGGCGGTGTACGGGGAGCCGGGTGAGCGCGAGGTGACGTACTGGATCGACCGGGCGTACTGGGGGCGCGGGGTGGCCACGGCGGCGCTGCGGGCCCTGCTCGCCGAGGTGCGCGACCGCCCGCTGTACGCACGCGCGGCGGCGGACAACACCGGATCGCGCCGGGTGCTGGAGAAGTGCGGCTTCGAGACGACCGCCCGGGCCCGCGGGTTCGCCAGGGCCCGGGGCGAGGAGATCGACGAGGTCGTGCTGCACCTCGCGGGCTGACCGGCTCTCCGCCGCGCGGCGGAGACGGATCGTCGCTGCGCAGGACGCGTCCGCGGGGGCGGGCGCGGGAGCGTGGAGCCATGACGCAGACGCTCGCACCCGCCTCCGCACCGGCTCCCGGCCGCACCGCCCGGACACGCCGGCTGCTGCGCGCCACCGCCATCGTCGCCTGCCTTCCCTATCTCGGGCTCAAGGTCGCCTGGATCGCCGGGAGTCACGTCGGTATCCCGGACGGCAGCGTGCTGCTGGAGCACCGGGTGGCCATGGCGGTGGGCAACGGACTGACCCTGCTGCTGGACAGCTGTGTGATCGTGCTGACCCTGGTGCTGACCCGTCCCTGGGGGCTGCGGGTGCCCGGGTGGGCGCTGGCGTTCCCGGTGTGGGTCGCCACGGGTCTGCTGGCGCCGATCATGGCCGGGTTTCCGTTGCAGCTCCTGACGCGGGCGTTCGGCGGGGACGGCGTGTCCGCGTCCGGCGCGGGTGGCGAACCCTTCCTCCACTCATGGGTGTTCGCGGTCGTCTACACCGGGTTCATCGTGCAGGGACTGGCCCTGGGGGCACTGTTCGTGCTTTACGCACGCGGCCGCTGGGGGCACCTGTGGCGCGGGCGGGTGTGGGACCTGCCGGTGGGCTTCGTCGGGGCGCCGTACAAGGCGCTCGCCGTCGTCGGTGCGGTCCTCGCGTCGTTCCCGGTCGCGGTCCGGCTGTACTGGGCGTGCGGCGGCACCGCGGGGCTCGGGGACGGGGAACGCACCGCCGGCTTCCGGGTGCTGGAGGCCATGCACGTCGCCTTCCTGGCGGCGGCGGTCGCCGGGACGCTGCTGCTCGCCTTCCGAGGCGCGCGGGCCCTGCCCGTCACGGTGCCGCTCGCCTCGGCCTGGGTGGGGTCCGGCGCCGCGGCCTGCTGGGGCGGCTGGGTGCTGCTCGCCGCGCTGCTGCCGGCCGACGATTCCGCAGAGCGCCCCACAGCGCTGATGACGTTCACCTACGCTGGTCAGATGACCGTCGGTCTCCTCCTCGCCTCAGTCGGCGCCCACTTCCTCGCCCGGCGGTCGGCCAGGGCCCGCGTCCGGCCGTGACCGCTCTCGTCCGTTTCCTGTTCGGCCGGCGGGCCCGGCTGCGGTGGATCCACCTGATCCTCGGCGGCGCGCTCGCCATGCCGTACGTCCTCGTCGGCTCGGTCGTCGTCGGCCCGTTCACCGGCGTCGACAACGTCTTCGGGTCGCTCGCCCTCCAGCTGGCCTCGTTCGCAGTCGGCCTGCCGCTCGCCGCGCTCACCTCGCTGTTCCCGCTCACCCGACCCCTGGAGTCCGGCGTGGTGCGGTGGCTGTGCGGGGTCGAGGCCGACCGGCTGGCGTACGGGCCCGCCCGGACGAAGGGCGAGAAGGGGCGCACGGCGGCCTGGTTCACGCTGCACCTCGGCCTCGGCGGGATCGTCGCGGGGATGTCGCTGGCGGTGCCGCCGTTCGCGGCGGCGCTGATCGTGCTGCCCTTCGTGCCGGCGCTGCGCGACGATCCGGCGGGGCTGCCCGGCGTCCTCGACCACGCGTGGGCGCTCGCGCTCGCGCCGGTCGCGGGTGCCGCGATGCTGGTCGCGCTCGCCGCGTGCGCCGCCGGGTGCGGCACGCTGCTGGCCCGGTGGGCGCCCGCCCTGCTCGGCCCCTCCCCCGAGGACCGGCTGGCGGCGGCCGAGGCACGCGCCGCCGACCTAGCCGTCCGCAACCGGCTGGCACGCGAACTGCACGACTCCGTGGGCCACGCCCTGAGCGCGGTCACCCTCCAGGCGAGCGCGGCCCGCAGGCTTCTTGACTCCGACCCGGATTTCGTCCGCGATGCGCTCGCCGCGATCGAGGACACCACACGGCGCACGGTCGGCGAGCTCGACGCCGTGCTGGGCATCCTGCGCGACGGCGACGCGCCCGGCACCGCGCCCGCCCCCACCCTCGCCGCCGACCTCGACGGCCTGCTGGACCGCACCCGCGCGGGCGGCCTGCGGGTCACGGCCACCGTCGCCGCCGACCCGCGGACGCTGCCGCCGCCGGTGTCCCGGGAGGCGTACCGCATCGTGCAGGAGGGACTGAGCAACGCACTGCGGCACGCGGGCGGCCAGGTCCCCGTGGCCCTGTGCGTGGAGGTACGGGACGGGCATCTGCGGATCACCGTCGAGAACCCCGTCGGCCCGGCGGGCGAGGCCGCCCACTCCTCCGACGGCACCCCGCGCCCCGGCGGCGGCCACGGCCTGCGCGGCATCGCCGACCGGGCCCGCCTGCTGGGCGGCGTGACGGAAGCGGGTCCCGTCGGCCACACGTGGCGCCTCCACGTCCGGCTGCCCCTGACGAGCACCACGTGACCGACCGCCGGGTACCGGCGCGGGCCGGGCGCCCCGTCATCGAGAACCGGGGCGCGCGGGGCCGAGGCAGCGCCCAGGACCCACACGGCCCGCCCGCGAGCCGTCCAGGATCCACGCGGCCCGCCCCGCGAGCCGCCCAGATCCGCACGGGCCCACCCCGGCAAGACACCCCAGACCCACACAGGCCCACCCCGGCAAGACACCCCAGACCCACACGGCCCGTCCGGTGAGCCGCCCAAAGGACGCCGCCCGACCCGACCCGCCCCGGTCCGGCCCGACGGAGACCACCGCCCCGCCCCGGAGAGGCCGGGAAACGACCCCAGCACCGGGGAAACACCCGGTGATCCGCCCCACGAGCCCGAAGGAGACCGTGTGACGGCATCGCAGGAGACCGAAGCGGACCGGGGGACCCGCCCGCCCGTCCGGATCGTCCTCGCCGACGACGAGCGCATGGTCCGCACCGCCCTGCGCGCCATCCTCTCCGCCGAGCCGGACCTGGAGGTCGCGGGCGAGGCGGCCACCGGGGCCGAGGCCGTCTCCGTCGTACGGGAGACCCTGCCGGACGTGGTCCTGATGGACGTCCGCATGCCCGGGACCGACGGCATCCGCGCCACCGAGCAGATCCTCGCCACGCTCGCCGACCCGCCCCGCGTCGTGGTCGTCACCACCTTCGAGAACGACGCGTACGTCTACGACGCCCTGCGCGCCGGGGCCGCCGGTTTCCTGCTGAAGCGGGCCGACGCCGACACGCTCGTCCGGGCGGTGCGGCTGGTGGCGCACAGCGACACGCTGCTGTTCCCGTCGGCGGTACGCGCGCTCGCGGCCGAGCACGCGCGCGCCAACCCCGCCCCGCCGGCGTGGGCGGCGCGGCTCACGGGGCGCGAGGCCGAGGTGCTGCGCCTGATGGCGACCGGGCTGACCAACGCCGAGATCGCCGGGCGCATGCGGGTGGGGCCGGCCACGGTGAAGACCCATGTGGCGTCGGTGCTGGCGAAGACCGGCAGCCGCGACCGCACCCAGGCGGTCATCCGGGCCTACGAGGCCGGCTTCATGAACGGACGATGAGAAAACGGGCACACGGGAACGATTCGCTCCGCCCCGTTCGTCCTGCAAGCGGGATGAACAAGACGATCAGGCGCGCCTCGGTCTTCACGCTGCTCCTGGTGTTCGCTCTGCTGATCAGGGCGACCTGGGTGCAGTTCTACAAGGCCGAGGCACTCGCGGACGACAAGGAAAACCGGCGCAACGCGATCGAGACGTACGCGGAGCCGCTGGGGAACATCATCGTGGCCGGCCGGTCCATCACCGGTTCGGCACCCACGGAGGGGGGTGACCTCGCCTACAAGCGCACGTACGACAAGGGCAAGCTGTACGCGGCGGTGACGGGCTACGCCTCACAGGCGTACGCGCCGACGCAGTTGGAGGGCATCTACCAGGACGTGCTCAACGGCACCGACCCGCGGCTGAAGACGGTGATGGACACGATCACCGGCACCCGCGCCGAGCCGGGCAACGTGGTCACGACCATCGACCCGGCCGTCCAGAAGGCCGGATTCGAGGCGCTGGGCGACACCAAGGGCGCCGCCGTCGCGATCGACCCGAAGACCGGCGAGATCCTGGCGGTCGTGTCGACCCCGTCGTACGACCCGACGTCGCTGACCGACGCCAACACCGCCGGTGAGGCCTGGGAGAGGCTGACCAGTGACCCGGACAAGCCGCTGACCAACCGCGCGCTGCGCCAGCCGCTGCCGCCGGGTTCGACGTTCAAGCTGGTCGTGGCGGCCGCCGCGCTGGAGGAGGGGCTGTACGGGTCGGTGGACGAGAAGACCGACAGCCCGGACCCGTACACGCTGCCGGGCACCGTGACGGACCTGACCAACGAGAACCCGAACGCGCCCTGCGAGGACGCCACGATCCGCACCGCGCTGCAGTACTCGTGCAACAACGTCTTCGCGAAGATGGCCGTCGACCTCGGCCAGGACAAGCTGCGGGCGATGGCCGAGAAGTTCGGCTTCAACGACGAGACGCAGGACGTGCCGGTGCGCGCTTACACGAGCGTGTACCCGAAGGACATGAACAAGTCGTCGACGGCGCTGACGGGCATCGGGCAGTTCTCCGTGACGGCGACCCCGCTGCAGATGGCGATGGTGTCGGCGGCGCTGGCCAACGGCGGTGAGCTGGTCTCGCCGCACATGGTGTCGCAGATCACCGACAGCGGCGGCGAGGTCCTGGAGGACCACACCGACCCGGACTCGAAGCGGATCGTTTCCTCCGACACGGCCGAGCAGCTGCAGTCGGCGATGCAGACCGTCGTCGAAGAGGGCACCGGGTCGAACGCGCAGATCTCCGGCGCGACCGTGGGCGGCAAGACGGGCACCGCCCAGCACGGCGAGAACAACAGCAAGACCCCGTACGCCTGGTTCACCTCGTACGCCAAGTCGGACTCGTCGGACCGGGAGGTGGCCGTGGCGGTCATCATCGAGCAGTCCGACGCGGCCCGCTCGGAGGTCAGCGGCAACGGCCTGGCCGCCCCGGTGGCCAAGGCGATGATGGAGGCGGCGCTCAAGAAGTAGCCCCGCAGCCACTGTTCGGCTTGTCACACGGCGTTCGGCGCACCGCACGGACAGTGCGCCGAACGCTGCTACAGTTCCGGACTCCGGCCCGGCACACGGCTGTTCGACGCCGGGAAGCCGCTGCGAGGAGGGTCCGCCCGTGGGGACGTTCGTCGACGACGCCGCCTCCGTGGAGTTCCACGCCTTCTTCGAGCGCCACTACGCGGAACTCGCCCGCCTCGCCCACCTGCTGACCGGCGAGCCGGACGCCGCCGACGACCTCGCGGCGGACGCCCTGCTGGCACTGTGGCACCGCTGGGACCGGGTTCGCGCCGCCGACCGTCCGGCGGCGTACGCGCGCGGCGTCGTCGCCAACCTCGCGCGCACCCGTGTCCGCACCGCCGTGCGCGAGCGCAGACGGGTCGCCCTGTTCTGGTCGCAGCGCGAGGAGAGGACGGAGAACCCGGACGTCGCCGGTGTGGTGGACGTGCAGGAGGCGCTGCGCCGGCTGCCGTTCCGCAAGCGGGCGTGCGTGGTGCTGCGGCACGCGTTCGACCTCTCGGAGAAGGACACGGCGCTCGCCCTGGGCGTCTCGGTGGGTACGGTGAAGAGCCAGACGTCGAAGGGGATGGCCGAACTGCAGCGGCTGCTGGGCACGCGGGCGGCCGTCGGGCAGGTGCACGCGGCGATCGCGCGCAGTGGTGGGGCCGCGGGAGGGAACCGATGACCGGGCGGCGGGACGTGGACGAGGAGCTGCGGGCCCGGCTGCACGAGGCGGCCGGTGCGCACCGGCCCGACCGGGCGCGCATCCTGGCCCGGGTGGAGCGCGGAATGGCGGGCGGGGACCGCCCGGCCCACCACCGGACGACGCGTCCGCCGCTGCCGGGCTGGGCGCGGGTGGCCGGGGCGACGGCCGCCGTGGCGGGGGTCCTCGCCGTCGGCGGCTACGCGGTCGCCTCCGCGGTGAAGGACGACGCGCCCGGGCGGCGTTCGGTCGCCGCCTCGTCGACCCCGAGCACCGCACCCGGGTCGAAGGCCCCGCACGCGCCCGTCCCTTCCCGTCCGCCCGCGTCCGCCGTGGCCGACGGCCCGCTGTGGTCGGACGGCGCGGTGGACCCGCACAGCAACGAGTTCTGGGCGCAGAGCAACGTCACCCTCAAGACCGCCGAGCCCCTGACCGCGCTCACCGTGGAACTGAGGGTGGCGCAGACCGGTGGGGTCACCTCGACCGGCGCCTGGCGTTCCCTGCCCGAGGACGACTTCGCCTTCGCCGTCGGCGAGCGGGACGGCTTCCTGGTGTACCGGTGGACGCTGAAGGAGGGCCGTACAGTCCCGGCGGGCGAGTGGATGTTCGCCGGTCAGTACGACCACGACCGCGGGGGCCGGAACGCGCAGGCCGACCGCTACGCCGCGACGGCGACCGCCGGGTCCGGCGGGCTCTCGGTGCGGGGTGACTTCGCAGCCCGCGACGACGGTTCGTGAGAGCGGTTCGTAAAGCGACCGGCGGGGCGTTCCCCGTTTCAGGACCGGACGTCCGTGACCGAATCCAGCCACGCGAAGGCCGTGTCCTGCATGCGCCCCGGGAAGGCGTGCCCGGTGCCCGGCCAGGTCTCGGTGCGCAGCCGGCCGGCGGCGCCGAGCGAGTGCCAGACGGCGCGCAGCCGGGTGTGGGCGGTGCGGACGCCCTCGGCGGTGAACAGCGGGTCCTGTCCACCGCCGAGGAACAGCATGGGCTTCGGTGCGGCGATGCTCGCCACGTCGGGCAGGTCGAGGTGGCGGGCGAGCCCGGGGTGCAGCATGTGGAACGCCGACTGTCCGCGCAGGGTGTTGTTGCCGGGCACCAGCATCCCCTTGAGGCCGGTCATCCAGCACACGCTCACCGCGGCGGCGACGTCGTCGCTGAGGGCGGCGGCCTGCCAGGCGCGGTAGCCGCCCATGGAGAAGCCGACGGCCGCGACCCGGCGGGCGTCCACCCGGTCGAGGCCGGCCAGGAAGCCGGCGGCGCGCTGGTCCTCGCGGGCCAGCAGCCCGGCCAGCGAACTGCCGAGGTGGAAGAGATTGCTGGCGAGGGCCTGCTGCCGTTCGTAAGCGAGCGGTTCGCGGTCTCCCCAGCCCAGAGCGTCCGCGCAGAACACCGCGTAGCCTCGCCGGGCCAGTTCGTCGCCGGGGAAGCGCCCGTCGAAGTGCCGGTCGGCCCAGTCGACGGCGGCGGCGAGCCGGGTGTCGTCGTACCAGGGCCGGACGGCCTTCTCCTTGCCGATGTCGAACCGGGAGCCGTGGTCGTGCAGGAACAGGACGGCCGGGAAGGGCCCGGGGCCGTGCGGGGTGAGCAGGGCGCCGCGGACCCGTCCGTACCGGGTGAGGGAGAGGGTGACCAGCTCCCGCGTGTACCCGTCGCCGTCCTCCCGGTCGGTGAACTCGGGGGCGTACGGGATGTCGTCCTGCCGGTCGACGAGGAGGTGCGCCTCCACCGTGGCGCGGGCGGTGCGCCGCCACGCCTCGAAGTCCCGGACCGGCGAGGTGCCCCAGGCGAGCGGGAAGGTCAGCTCGTCCTTGAGCGCCGGGTGGAAGCCGGGCAGCACGCCGGGCGGATCACCTCCGGCGCTCATACGGCCGCCAGTCGCCGAGGTACGCCTGGCGGGTGTGGGCGGTGGCCTCGGCGCGGGTGAGCTGGGGCCGGTTCTCCGGCACGGTGACCGCGGCGCCCGGCCCGGTGTTGCGGTACTCGGCGAACCGCTGCTCCTGCCAGGGGTGGGCGTCCCGCATGTCGGCGTACGGCGCCACCGCGTCGATGCCCGCGCCGAGGCGGGTCTGGCGCACGGTGAGCATGGGGCGGGCGGTGGTGTCGGAGCTGGGCACCCAGGGGCGGGCCAGCTTGTAGTAGCCGTCGGGGGCCTCGCTGGTGATCCGGCCCCGCGTCACCAGGTAGCCGCGCGGGTTGGCGCCCGCGGTGGACGGCGCGAAGACGAAGCCGTACGGGGCGCCGGACAGGTCGGTGCGGAGCAGAGTGCGGAAGTGGCAGCCCTCGTACACGGCCGTGGCCCGGCCGAAGACGAAGTCGACGTCGCCTTCGACGTAGCAGTGGGCGAAGTACTGGCGGGCGAAGTGGCCGAGGTCGCGGGTGTCGGCGTAGAGGGTGTCCTGGTGGCCGAGGAAGCGGCAGTGGTGGAAGGCGCTGCGGTCGCCCTGGACCTTGATGGCGACGGCCTGGGTGCCGCTGAAGTCGGGGTGGTCGGCGCGCAGCCAGTCGTTGGCGAAGGTGATCCGGTGGGCGGTGAAGCCGTCGGCCCGCACGGTGGTGGTGGCCGACCCGCTGGTGCCGTAGTTGCCGGAGCCGTCCGGTTTCGGGGTGCCGGCCGCGTTGTCGTAGACGATGACGACGTCACGGGGGTCGTGGGAGGCGCCGATCCAGGTCGCGTCGGTGCGGTCGGCGGCCACGGACACCGTCTCGCGGTAGGTGCCGGGGGCGAGGACCAGCGTCCAGCCGCCGCCCTCGGCCGCGGTCACGGCGGCCTGGACGGAGGTGAAGTCGCCGCGGCCGTGCGGGTCGACGTACAGGGTCTTCGGGGTGCGGCGGTCGGCCGGGGAGCCGTACCGGCCGAAGAGGTGCGGGCGACGGGGGCCGCCGGCGACGGCCGGACCGGCCGCGAGGCCGAGGGCGGCGCCCGCGCCGGCGGTCGTCAGGAGGAAACCTCGGCGGGACGGGACGGGTCGGTGCATGCGGGTGCTCTCCTTCGGGACGCGGGCGGGGAGGGCCGGGGCGGTGCGGGCGCCCCGGCCCGGTTCGTGGACGGGCGTCAGCGCAGGCGGCCGGCGCCCGCGCCGTGGCCGACGACGAAGGGGACGGCCCAGGCCGGGAGGACCTTGGTGCGCAGGGTGGGCGTCCAGCCCGCGCCCGACTGGAGGGTCTCGTCCGGGATCTGGGCGTTGTGCACGGCGATCAGGTCGACGGAGCGGCCGTTGACCCGGTTGTGCGCGGCGGTGACCGGCGCCTCGCTCCACTTCTTGAGGACCTTCGCGGGGCTGACGCCGTCCGGCAGGGTGAAGGCGTTGTGCTCGGCGACGAGCTGGGACTCCTTGCCGACGCCGAAGCTGTAGGAGTAGTCCTCGCCGGCCACGAAGTGGTTGTTGTAGACGTCGACCTGGCCGAACCGCACCCGGGGCGCGCGCTCCACGAGGTCCTTGAACAGGTTGTGGTGGAAGGTCGTCTTCAGGTGACCGCGGTCGAGGGCGGCCGTCGACTCGCTGTCGCTGTTGCCGATCAGGATCGTCTTGTCGTGCTCGGTGAAGACGTTCCAGGAGGCGGTGACGTAGTCGGCGCCCTTCACGATGTCGAGTTGGCCGTCGTGCTGCTGGTACAGCATGCCGAAGTAGGTGGGCGCCGCGCTGTCGGGGTGCTCGCCGTCGGTGAAGGTGTTGTGGTCCAGCCAGACGTGCGTCGAGCCGTACACGACGGCGCTGTCGTACTCGGAGTTCCAGTTGCCCTTGTCCCCGTCGGTGGGGTCCCACTGCGGGAAGCAGTCCACGGGGCTCTCGAAGGTCAGGTTGCGGACGATGACGTTGTCCACGCCCTTGATCTGGAGGCTGGCGCCCGTGAGTCCGGCGTCGCGGCCGACGCCGACGATGGTGGTGTTGGCGGGAACGCTCGCCTTGATGGACCGGTCCTGCTGTGCGGCGGAGGCACGGCGCAGCCCCTCGGGGCTGTCGTCGGGCTCGTCGCTCAGGTCGGTCTCCAGCCCCCACCTCCCCGGTGAGTACTTCTCCAGGTACGCGTCGAAGTCGTAGCCCGGCGCGGCGAAGGCCTCGCACCCCTCGGACACGGCGTCGATCGTGCCCTTCACCTTGACGATCCGCGGGGCGGTGCCCTCCACCGCGAGGGCGGCCTTGAACTCGTCCCAGGTGGAGACGGTGAAGACGCGGTTCCGGTCGGCGTCCGCGCCGCCGGTGGTACCGGTGCCGTGGGAGGCCCAGCCGTCGTTCGCGGGCAGGGTCTGCCGGGCGGTGTCGCGGGGGTGGTGGTGACCGGGGCGGGCCTGCGCGGTGGCGGCGGTCAGGCTCAGGACGAGGGCGGTGCAGCCGACGAGCGCGGCGGTTCTCTTTGTGGCATGCTCATGCCATCTCGATGTGCTCATGGTGCGGCTCTCCTTTTCCGGAAGTGTCGAGGTACTACGCGGTGGCCGGCGCGGGCCACTCGATCCAGGACTCGGGAATCTCCTCGTCCAGCCGGCGCACGTCCCGGTGCGCCAGCACCCGCGTGCGCAGCAGTTCCCGCGCGACGAGCCGGGCGACCGCGATCGCGCCGGGCGGGTTGAAGTGGGTGTTGTCCTGCTCGGCGGCGGTCCAGTTGAAGTACGCCTTGGTCCCCTCGGCACCGAGCCGCTGCCACAGCGCGAGCGACAGCGCCTGGACGTCGAGCAGCGCCACGCCCTCCTCCCGGGCGAGCGCCCGCATCGCCGCCGGATACTCCCCGTGGCTGGGCACGGCGTTCCCCCGCGCGTCGAACCGCCGCCGCTCGACGGGCGTGGCCAGCACCGGCCGCGCCCCACGGGCCCGCGCCCCCTCGACGTACAGCCGCAGATGGTCCTGGTACGTCGTCCAGGGCTCGGTGTAGCGGGCGGGGTCCGCCGCCTTCTCGTCGTTGTGCGCGAACTGGACGAGCAGGAAGTCGCCGGGGCGGATCGCGCCGAGCACGGCGTCGAGCCGTCCCTCGTCGACGAAGCTCTTGGAACTCCGCCCGTTCACGGCGTGGTTGGCGACCCGGAGGTCCTTGCGGAGGAAGAAGGGCAACGCCATCCCCCACCCGGTCTCGGGCGCGGCGTCGGCATACTTCTGCGCGGCGGTGGAATCACCGGCGATGTAGAGCGTCCGGGGGCGGTGCCCGCCGGCTTGTGCGGTGCCGGCGGCGGCAAGGGTGAGGGGAATGGCGGCCAACGCCGCAGAAGTGACTTGTCTTCGGCTCAGAGACACACCGGTGCACCTTTCAAGGAGGGGCGGAAAAATTGGCCCAGGGGCGCGGGGAACTGCGCGACCAGCCACGGACGGCCCGCGGCCCGCAAACCACGGGCCGTCCCACGGCGAAACCCGCAACCGACTAACCCATCTGCTCAGTCCACTCGGCCTGCGCCTCATTCAGCTTCTCGGCCAGGTCGTCCAAAAAGTCCTTCGCACTCATCTCACCCAGCAGCACCTTCTGGAACCCCGGCTCACTCTCCGACTTGGACAGCGTGTTCCAGTCCGGCAGGTAGTACGGCAGCTGAACAATGGTCGTAGACCCATCATTCAGCGCCTGAGCCGCCAGCTTCGTCGGCTCCGCCTTCTGGATCCACGCGTCCTTCGCGGCCTCCGTGTTCGACGGCACCTGCCCCGCCGACTCGTTGAACCGCGAGTTCTGCTCGTGCGACGTGGCGAACTCGATGAACTTCCAGGCGGCCTCCTTGTTCTTGGAGCTCTTGAAGATGCCGAGCCCGTCGACCGGATTGGAGACCTGGACCCGCTTGCCGGAGGCGCCGACCGGCTGCGGGATGCCGCGGAACTTCTCGACGCCGAGTGCCTTCACGTGGTCCTGGTAGGAGCCCAGGTTGTGGTTGAGCATGCCGATCGTGCCGGTGTCCCACTGGGCGGTCATCTTGGCGAAGTCGTTGTTGACGTCGGCGGCCGGCGTGACCTTCTTGTAGAGGGCCGCGTACTTCTCCAGCGCCTCGACGTTCTTCGGGTCGTTGACGGTCGTCGTCTTCTTGTCCTCGGTCCAGAACGAGGTGATGCCGGACTGCCCGTACATCGCGTCGAGCGCCTGGGCGATCGATCCCGAACCACCGCGGATGGTGTAACCGAACTCGTTCTTGTCCTCGTCGGTCAGCTTCTCGGCGGCCTCGTAGAACTTGTCCCACGTCGTCGGCGCGTCCAGCCCGGCCTTGTCGAACAGGTCGGTGCGGTAGTAGAGGACGCCGTTGTTGGCGGAGGTCGGCACCGAGAACAGCGTGCCGTCGCCGCCGCCGGCCGCCTTCAGGGACTCGACCATGTCCTTGTTGAGCTTGCCGCTCAGGGAGGACTTGGCGAGCCGGTCGTCCAGCGGTTCGAGGGCGCCCTGGGCGGAGAAGCCGGCGAGCATCGCCGCGCCGACACCGCCGACGTCCGGCAGACCGCCGCCCTGGATGGCGGTGTCGACCTTCGACTGGTACTCGGTGGCGGCGATCCCGACGTACTCGACGTCGATGTCCGGGTTCGCCTTCTCGAAGTCGGCGATGATCTCCTTCCAGACGGCTGTACGGATACCGCCGTTGTTGTCCCAGAAGGTGATCGTCCCCGTGCCGCTGCCCTCGGCGCCCTTGTCGCCGCCCGCCCCGCTGCCGTCGTCACCGCAGGCGGTGGCGGTCAGCGCGAGTACGGCCCCCAGGGCCACGGCGGCGGAGGTCCGGCCCGCGCGTGTGCCTCTGCTGCTGCGATTGCTGATCTTCATTGGTCGGCTCTCTTCTTTCGGACGTGCTGGACACGTGGGGGGGGTCAGTGGGTGTGTGCGTGGGTGCCGAGGTGCTTCTGCGGCCCGGAGAAGCGCTTGACCAGCGCGGGGACGGCGGCCGCCGGGTCCAGCCGGTACGCGTAGAAGTCGCCGGGTTCGAAGGCGTCGCCCCACGCGTCGTGCCGGCCGGTCGTGTCCTTCAGGATCGATCCGCGCTGCACCAGTTCCGCGGTGGCGTCCGCCTGGTAGGGGTGCTGGACGCCGTCGTAGTAGCTGTTCTCGATGACCATCCGGGTCGCGCCGCGCGCCCAGTTCCCGTACGTCCACTGCGGGTCGCCGTCGGCCACCTGGGCGGAGAGGTAGTTGTTGTACAGGTGCGCGTAGGCGCAGTTGTCGGCGGACGGGTTGCGCTGCTTGGTGCCGGTGAACCAGTTGTGGTCGATGGTGATCTGGGTGCGGACGTTGTCCGTCCAGCCGATGCCGAGCGCCTTGTTGTGGTTCTCGAACCGGTTGTAGGAGACGGTGATGTACTCGCTGTCCTTGCGGATGTCGAGCAGTCCGTCGCCCATGTGTGTGAGGCGGTTGTGGTCGATCCAGACGTGGTGGACGGAGTCCATCTGGATCGCGTCGAAGTCGGTGGTCTTGCCGTCCCAGTCGCCCTCGACGTAGCTGTCGCGGATGGTCAGGTTGCGGATGACGACGTTGTGCGTGCCCGGGTTCAGGTGGAGTTCGCCGTGGACGATCTCGCCGGTGTCGCCGACCCCGATGATCGTCTTGTCGGAGGCGACCACGATGTCCGAGCCGAAGGGCGCGACCGCGATCGAGCCCGCCACCCGGATGACGTACGGCTCCTTCGCCGCCGCGTACTTCGCCAGCGCGGCCTGGTCGGTGACGGTGACGACCTCGCCGCCCGCGCCACCGGTGGTGCCGCCGGCGAGGGAGGCGAAGCCGTGCGGCCGGTCGGAGTGACGAGAGGTCCCCGTCTCCCGGCCCGGGGCGGCCGCCTGCGCCTCCCCGACCGTGCCCAGGGCCAGGGCGGCGACCAGGCCGAGTACGGCGGCCAACGCCCTGCCGGTGCCCGTGCCCGGCAAGCGCTTGTTACGGAGGTGCGTCATTGCGGCTCTCCCAACAGGCGTACGGATGATGAGGTCGGTGGTTACCGGCGTCCGATCCGGAACCGGGTGAAGGTGGCGGTGCCGGCGTGTCCCTCGCCGGCGGGTGCGAGCGCGAACAGGCCGAGCAGGGCGCCGACCCAGCGCCAAGGGGTGGCGGCGAACTCCTGGCCGGTGGGGCGGTAGCCGTCGCCCAGGTCGTAGGAGAAGCGGCAGCGGGCGCCGGGCACGGTCTCGATCCGCAGCCGGACCCGTCCCTCGGGGGCGGGGCGCGGACGGTCGGCGTCCCGCTCGGCCTCCGCGACCGTCTCGGCGAACCGGTGCACCAGGTGCACGGTCCCGTCCGCGTCCCGCTGGAGCCCGATCCAGCGGTAGGCGTCGCCGAGCACCGCCAGCCCGGCCCGCGCGCCCGGCTCCTCGGCGTCCAGGCGCAGGTCGACCTCGACGACCGAGGGGACGCCGGGCAGCCGCTGGGTGAGCACGTTCGGCAGCCTGCGCAGGTCGTGTGCGTCGGCCGAGCGGACGCAGGCCGGCCGCAGCCCGTCCCCGGCGTGCTGGGTGGCCCAGCCGTCGCGGGGGTTGGCGGTCCAGGACCACTGGCGGCCGAACCGTCCGCCGGGGAAGTCGTCGTCGGTCGCGGGCGCGGCCGGCGGCTGCGGGGGCAGGGCGGGCCGGGGGTGCTCGGTGACCGGGGCGCCGTCGTCGCCCATCACCGGCCAGCCCCCCTCCGCCCAGGTCATCGGCTGGAGGTGGACCACCCTGCCGTACGCCCCGCGCTGCTGGAAGTGCAGGAACCAGTCCTCGCCGGCCCCGGTGCGCACCCAGCCGCCCTGGTGGGGGCCGTTGACGTCGGTGTCCCGCTGTTCGAGGACGACCTTCTCCTCGTACGGGCCGAAGAAGTCGCGGGAGCGGAAGGCGCCCTGCCAGCCGGTCTCCACTCCCCCGGCGGGCGCCAGGATCCAGAACCGGCCGTCGTGCTTGTAGAGCTTGGGGCCCTCCAGGGTGAACCAGCCGGGGATGCGGTCCGCGTCGACGATCACCTTGCCCTCGTCGAGGAGTCCGGTGGCGTCGGGGCGCATGCGGTGGCCGGTGAGACGGTTCTTGATCCCGGAGCGGGAGCGGGCCCAGGCGTGCACGAGGTACGCCTCACCCGTCTCGTCGTCCCACAGCGGGCACGGGTCGATCAGGCCCCTGCCCGCCTTCACCAGGTGCGGCGCGGTCCACGGGCCGCGGATCTCGGGGGCGTTGACCTGGAAGATCCCGTGGTCGGGGTCGCCCCAGAAGATCCAGAAGCGGTCGGCGTGGTGGCGCAGGGACGGGGCCCAGACGCCGCAGTCGTGGCGGGGCGTCGCGAAGGCCTCCGCCGGTTCCAGGCGGGGCAGGGCGTGCCCGACCAGCGTCCAGTTGACCAGGTCCCTGGAGTGCAGGAGGGGCAGGCCGGGGACGCGGCCGAAGCTGGAGGCGGTGAGGTAGAAGTCGTCGCCGACGCGGACGACGTCCGGGTCGGACCAGTCGGCGTTCAGGACGGGGTTGGTGTACGTGTCCGGGGTCTTGGGCGGCACGGGAGTCTCGGGGTTCACGGGCTCACCGCCTTCCGTACGAGGGCTGCGGCGTCGTCGGGGCCGAGGCGGCCGTCGGCGACGACGGTGACGATCCGGCGGACGAGGGTGTCGCCGGGAGCGATCGCCGGCCGTTCGTCGTACGCGAGGGACGAGCCGACGCCCGGGTACTCCTCGGTGCGCACGAACCACGGGTCGCGGCGAGTCCGCTCCGTGGCCCCGGCGAAGACCAGCGACCAGGTGTCGCCGGTCAGGGCGAGCCAGTCGGCGCGGCTGCCGTGGACCTCCGGCTCGCCCTCGCGGTCGGCGGTGAAGACCCGGGGAGCGGTGGCCTCCTTGCGGGCGCGCCAGAAGAAGCCGCCGTAGGCCGCGCCGGGGCGCCCGTTGGTGGCGGGGCTGCCGATGGTGAGGGTGTCCGGGGTGAGGTTGGTGAGGGAGAAGGTGAAGTCCAGCGCCCAGGCGGTGGCGGTGAGTCCGGTGGCGGCGACGGTGCGGCGCTCGCGCAGCAGCTCGGTGCCGGCGGCGACCCAGCGCAGTTCCTCGACGAAGCCGTCGGGGTCGCGGAGCTGGAAGGCGGTGTGCCGCTGGGCGCCGTGGTTGTCCAGCTCGGTCGGCCCCTGGTCGCGTACGTAGGTGCGCCCGCCCCAGAAGTTGTGCCCCTCGACGTCGGGAACGGCGACACCGACGCCGAGGTGATGGAGGTGGTCGGCGGGGCCGAACTCGGTCACGGCCGTGCCGGCCAGGGTGGTGACGGGGTGCAGGTAGGGACGCGGGGAGAGCCGGGCGGGCAGTTCGGGCCGGGTGACGTAGCGGCCGACGGGGCGGCCCGCCACGCGCAGGACCAGGGAGTCGTGGCCGGTCATCGGGTGCTCACCTCGCTCAGTGGGTGCTCGGTGCACGGCGCCCAGGGGGCGCCCAGTTCGGAGTAGAGGGAGAGGGTGTCGGCGGCGGCGGCCACCAGTCCGTCGATGCCGGGGACCACGCGGCGGGCCTCGCCGGGGACGCGGCGCCAGGCGGCGTCGGGCAGCCGGTCGGGGTCGGGGGCCCGGCGGATCGCCTCGACGACCCGCATGAAGGCGCCGGTCTCCTCGGGCGGCACCAGCAGTTCGGCACCCGTTTTCAGGTGTTCGACGAGGTTCTCCAGCAGGTCGGTGCGGCCGTACTCGTACTCCTCGGGGCCGTGGCCGCCGCGCTGGAGCAGGACGCGGTCCTGCTTGTACCAGAAGGTGACGCGGCCGCTGCTGCCGTGCACCAGCACGTACGGCTCGTCCGCCCGCTCCGCGCACAGGGTCGCGGCGACGGTGACGCGGTGGCCGCCCGTGGTGCCGATCCGTACGCAGGAGGTGTCGTCGGCCTCGATGTCGTTGGCGTGGCTCAGCTCGGTCTCGATGCCGGTGACGTCCTCGGCGCGGGTGCTGCCGCCGAGGGCGAGGGCGGTGGCGACGGCGTGCGCGAGCGGGTTGGTCAGCACGCCGTCGATGACGTCGGCGCCGTCCAGCCGCCGCCGGCCCGCCCAGGCCGCCCGGCGGAAGTAGGCCTCGTCGCGCACCCACGCGCCGGCCCCGCCGATGCCGACGACCTCCCCGATCGCACCCTCGGCGATCAGCGCGCGGATCGCCGGCACGGCGTGCGAGCCCAGCGACTGGAACCCGACCTGGCAGGCCACACCGGCCTCGGCGACCCCGTCGGCCATGCGGCGGAAGTCGGCGTACGACGGCGCCGGGGGCTTCTCCAGCAGCAGGTGGACGCCACGGCGGGCGGCGGTCAGCGCGAGGTCGGTGTGGGTGGGGATCGGCGTGCAGATCACGGCGATCCGGGCGGCGGTGGAGTCGAGCAGGGCGCCGAAGTCGGCGGACTGCTCGGGCAGTTCCCCGCCGGCCTCCTCCTCGGTCAGCGGGGTCAGTTCGCAGACGCCGGCCAGCCGGACCAGTCCGGCCCGCTCCAGACGGCGGATGTTGGCGATGTGCCAGCGGCCGTGGCCGCGGGCGCCGGCGAGGACTACGGGAACGGCGCTCACCCCTTCACCGCCCCCGCGCTGAAGCCGGTGATCAGCCACTTCTGGATGAAGGCGAAGACGAGGACGACGGGCACGGCGGCGATGATGCCGCCGGCGGCGAGGGCGCCGAGGTCGACGCTGTCCGCGCTCATCAGGGTGTTGAGGCCGACCGGGATGGTCTGCTTGTCCTGGTTGTTGAGGAACATCAGGGCGAACAGGAAGTGGTTCCAGGAGTGCACGAAGGCGAAGGAGCCGACGGCGATCAGGCCCGGCCGCAGCAGCGGCAGGACGACGACCAGGAAGGCCCGCATCCGCCCGCAGCCGTCGACCCAGGCGGCCTCTTCCAGGGAGTACGGCACGTTCTTGATGAAGTTGCTGATCAGGATCATCGACAGCGGCAGCTGGAAGACCGTCTCGGCGATGATGACGCTGCCGAGTGAGTTGATCATCTGCAGTTCGGCGAAGATCTCGAACAGCGGCACCAGCAGCAGCGCGCCGGGCACGAACTGGGAGCAGAGCAGGGCCAGCATGAAGACCCGCTTGACCTTGAAGTCGAACCGGGCGAGGGCGTAGCCGCCGGCCAGGGCGACCAGCGTGGTCATCACCAGCGTCGCGAGGCCGACGTACACGCTGTTCTCGAAGAAGGTGCCGAAGGACCGGTCAGTCCAGACCTTCTCGAAGTGGTCGAAGGTCATCGGCCAGGGCACGAGCGAGGTGGAGCCTGCCGGGCGGAGCGCGAAGAGGAGGATCCAGTAGAACGGGATCAGGGTGAAGACGAGGTAGACGCCGAGCGGCAGGTAGATCTGCCAGCGGGGGACCTCGTCCCAGGCCGGGCGGCGCTTCTTCGCCTGCCGCGGCGGCTCGTGGTCGGCCCGCGCGGGCGCGGGGGCGGGCGCGGTGGCCTCCTTGGTGATCACTTGTTCTCGCCTCCGAACTTGCTCAGCCGCAGGTAGACGATCGAGCAGAAGAGCAGGATCACGAACGCGACCGTGGTGAGGGCCGACGCGTAGCCGAAGTCGTGGGCGTCGACGCTGGTGTTGGCGATGTACAGGGGCAGGGTCGTGGTGACTCCCGCTGGTCCGCCGCCGGTCAGGGTGTAGAGCAGGTCCACGTTGTTGAACTCCCACACGGCGCGCAGCAGCGTGGACAGGATGATGGCGTCCTTGAGGTGCGGCAGCGTGATGTGCCAGAACTGCTTGAACCGGCTCGCCCCGTCGACCTCGGCGGCCTCGTACAGGTCCTTCGAGACGGACTGGAGGTCGGCGAGGATGAGGATCGCGAAGAAGGGCACGCCGCGCCACAGGTCGGCGACGACGGCGGCCGAGAACACGGTCGAGGTGTCCGACAGCCAGCTGGTGCCGTAGTCGCCGATGCCCAGGTCGGCGAGATAGCGGGTGATGCCGGTCTGGGAGTTGTAGAGCAGCACCCAGATCGCGGAGGTCAGCACGCCGGAGACGGCCCAGGGGGAGAAGACCAGGGCGCGCCCGATGCCCCGGCCGACGAAGGTCTGGTTGACGATGAGCGCCAGTGCCAGGCCGAAGAGCAGTTGGAGTCCGACCTCGACGAAGACCCACTTGGCACTGAAGACGAGGGTGTCCCAGAAGATCGGGTCCTCGGTGAAGATCCTGGTGAAGTTGTCGAAGCCCGCGAAGCCGTTCCGCCACGGCTTGGTGGGGTTGTACTCCTGCAGGCTGTAGTAGAAGACGCTGATGACCGGGTAGGCGATGAAGCCCAGCATCAGCAGGGCGGCCGGTGCGATCAGCAGGTAGGGGAGCCTGCGCGGTGTGGCGGAGGCACGGCGCCGCCGGGGTGGCGCGGGCGGTTTCGCCACGGCTGCGGCTTGGGCCATGACAGTTCTCCGTTCTGGTACGTCGTGCGTGGGTCGTGCGGTCGCTCGTTCTCGGGTCGTGGAGGAAGTGCAGGAAGCGCTTTCTCCGCGTGCAGGGGTGTGCGGAGGTGTTCGGGTCGTACGGGGTTCAGCCGGCGTACGGGTCCTGCACCTTGCCCGGGCGGGCCAGGAACTCGAAGTCGCAGCCGGTGTCGGCCTGGGTGATCTGTTCGTTGTAGAGGGCGCCGTAGCCGCGTTCGTAGCGGGCGGGCGGCGGCGTCCAGGCGGCCCTGCGGCGTTCCAGCTCCTCGTCGTCCACGTCGAGCCGGAGGGAGCGGCCCTCGACGTCGAGGGTGATCGAGTCGCCGGTGCGCACGAGGGCGAGCGGTCCGCCGACGTACGACTCGGGGGCCACGTGCAGCACGCACGCGCCGTAACTCGTGCCGCTCATGCGGGCGTCGGAGATCCGGACCATGTCGCGCACGCCTTGCTTGAGCAGGTGGTCGGGGATGGGCAGCATGCCGTACTCGGGCATGCCCGGTCCGCCCTTGGGTCCGGAGCCCCGCAGCACCAGCACGCTGTCGGCGGTGATGCCGAGGGACGGGTCGTTGATGGTGCGCTGCATCGTCTTGTAGTCGTCGAAGACGACCGCGGGGCCGGTGTGCTTGAGCAGGTGAGGCTCGGCGGCGATGTGCTTGATGACGGCGCCGTCGGGGCAGAGGTTGCCGCGCAGGACGGCGACCCCGCCCTCGGCCGCGACCGGGTTGTCGCGGGGCCGGATGACGTCGTCGTGGTGCACCCGGGCGCCCGCGAGCTGCTCGCGCATCGTGTCGTGCGCGACGGTGGGCCGGTCCAGGTGGAGCAGGTCGGGGATGCGGGAGAGGAAGCCGGGCAGGCCGCCGGCGAAGTGGAAGTCCTCCATCAGGTATTTCTGGCCGCCTGGGCGGACGTTGGCCAGGACCGGGACGGTGCGGGCGACGCGGTCGAAGTCGTCGAGGGTGAGGGTGACGCCCGCGCGGCCCGCCATGGCGATCAGGTGGATCACGGCGTTGGTGGAGCCGCCGAGGCCGAGCACGGTGGTGACGGCGTCCTCGAAGGCGTCGGCGGTGAGGATGTCGCTCAGCCTGCGGTCCCGGTGGACCAGTTCGACGATGCGCAGTCCGGCCGCGGCGGCCATCCGGTCGTGGCCGGAGTCGACGGCCGGGATGCTGGAGGCGCCCGGGACGGTGACACCGAGGGCCTCGGCGGCGGCGGTCAGTGTGGAGGCGGTGCCCATCGTCATGCAGTGGCCGGGCGACCGGGCCAGGCCGCTCTCCAGCTCCTGCATCTCGCAGTCGCCGATGAGGCCGGCCCGCTTGTCGTCCCAGTACTTCCACATGTCGGTGCCGGAGCCGAGGGTCTCGCCGCGCCAGTGGCCGGGGAGCATGGGCCCGGCGGGCACGAAGACCGCGGGCAGGTCGACGCTGGCGGCGCCCATGAGCAGGGCGGGGGTGGATTTGTCGCAGCCGCCCATCAGCACGGCGCCGTCCACCGGGTAGGAGCGCAGCAGCTCCTCGGTCTCCATGGCGAGGAGGTTGCGGTAGAGCATGGGGGTCGGCTTCTGGAAGGTCTCGCTGAGCGTGGAGACCGGGAATTCGAGAGGGAAGCCACCCGCCTGCCAGACGCCCCGCTTGACGGCCTGCGCGCGGTCGCGCAGATGGACGTGGCAGGGGTTGATGTCGGACCAGGTGTTGAGGATGGCGATGACGGGCTTGCCGAGGTGTTCCTCGGGCAGGTAGCCGAGCTGGCGGGTGCGGGCGCGGTGGCTGAAGGAGCGCAGGCCCGACGAGACGCCGCTGCCGTACCACTGGTGGCTGCGGAGCTGCTCGGGAGACTTCCGGCCGTTCGGGGCTGTCATATCGACCACCCCGCGGCGATGGCGGCGACCTCGGCGCGCTCGTCCTCGGGCAGCGGCTTGCTCGGCGGGCGGACCTCCCGGCGGCACAGGTCCAGCGAGGCGAGGGCCTCCTTGACCACGGTGACGTTGTTGGCGGAGCCGTTGGCGGCGCGCAGCTCCTCGAAGCGGCGGATCTGCTCCCAGACCTTCATGGCGGCCGGGTAGTCGCCGGCTCGAAGCGCTTCGATCATGTTCAGCGAGACGGCCGGGGCGACGTTGACCAGCCCCGAGGTGAAGCCGGTGGCGCCCGCGGAGAAGTACGAGGGCGCGTACGGCTCGGCCAGCCCGGCGACCCACACGAAGCGGTCGAGGCCGGCGTCGCGGGCGAAGGCGGCGAAGCGGACGGCGTCCGGGACGGCGTACTTGACGCCGATGACGTTGGGGCAGGCGTCGGCGAGCTGGGCGAGGCGGGCGCCGGGCAGCTGCGGGTTGCGCAGGTAGGGCACGACGCCCAGCTCGGGCACGGCCTCGGCGATGGCGCGGTGGTAGTCGACCCAGCCGCCCTGGGAGACGTAGGGGTGGACGGGCTGGTGGACCATGACCATGGCGGCGCCGAGGTCGCGGGCGTGCCGGGCGGAGGCGACGGCGGTCGGCACGTCGTGGCCGACGCCGACGAGGATCGCCGCGCGGTCGCCGGCCTCCTCGACCGTCAGCTCGGTGACGAGGCTGCGCTCGGCCGGGGAGAGGGCGTAGAACTCGCCGGTGTTGCCGTTGGGGGTGAGGGTCGTGATGCCACCGTCGAGAAGACGACGCAGCAGGGCCCGGTAGGTGGCGGGGTAGACGGAGCCGTCCTCGGCGAACGGGGTCACCGGGATCGCCACCACGTCGGCCAGGGCCGCCCGCTGGGTCTCGAACGTCGCTGTCATGCCTGACCGTCCTCTTCCTGGGCCTGGTCTTCCGCTTCGGGGAAGGCCCGCTCGACGAAGGACGCGATGTGCGCGTGCAGGGCGCGTGCCGCGCCGTCCGCGTCACCGGCGAGGGCTAGGCGCAGGATCTCCTGGTGCTCGCCGGCCTCCCGTTCCCAGGAGGGGTCGGCGGCCCAGGCGACGGCGGAGACGAGGGCCGCCTGGTCGCGGACCTCGTCGAGCATCCGGCCGAGCAGCGGGTTGCCGCACGGCACGTACAGGGCGCGGTGGAACTCCCGGTTGGCCAGCGACCGTTCGGCGGTGTCCGTGGCCCGGTCGGCCCGGGTCAGCGCGTCGCTGGCGGCATTCAGGGAGGCTCCGCGGCGCACGGCGCGCTTGAGCGCCTCGGGTTCCAGGAGCAGCCGCACGTCGTAGACCTCGCGCGCCATGTCCGCGTCCACCATGCGCACCGTGACGCCCTTGTACTGGTTCATCACCACCAGTCCGGTACCGGCCAGCGTCTTGAGCGCCTCGCGCACCGGTGTCTTGGACACCCCGAACTGTGCGGCGAGGTCGGTCTCGACCAGGGCCTGGCCGGGGGTGAGCCGGCCGGTGAGGATGCGGCGTTTGATCTCTTCCAGCACGTACTGCGTGCGGGAGGGGATCGGCGTGGGCACAGAGGTCATGCGCGCCTCTCGGGATATCGCGTATCGCGTCTCATATATGACGTACGGAGTACGACGCGTTGAAGGTAAGAGGGGCGCGGGGCGGCGTCAATGCTTCTGACAAAGGAAGTTGAGGTTCTGGTGCCGTTACCGGGAGGTTCTGTGCCGCTACCGGGCGAGCGGCGTCCAGCGCGGGTCGCGTCCGCTCAGGCCCACCGCCCGGTCGAGCAGCGGCGCGTCGGCGGGGACGGCGACGACGGGGCCGAACATGCCGGCGTCCCGGTCGGCCTCCTCGGCGGAGGCCTCGAGGAGGTCGTACGCCGCCTGGAGGGCTGCCGGATCGGGGTCGTACTCCTGGCCGGTGGCGCGGGCCAGGTCCCAGCCGTGGATCACGAGCTCGTCGGCGACGACGGCGCCGGCCACCTCGCCGGGCAGGTCGATGCCACCGGCCCGGGTCATGCCGGTCCAGGCGGCCGGGTCGCGCCAGGCCTCGGCGAGTTCGCCGAGCACCTTCGGCAGCTCCTCGCGCCAGCCGGGGCCGATGTCGGGCACGGCCGCCTCGGGGCTGGTGTCGGTGGTGGCGCCCAGCTCCTTGCGCGCGGCGTCGCGGAAGGCGACGGCCAGGCCGGTGAGGTGGCCGAGCAGGTTGCGGACGGCCAGGTCCGGGCAGGGCGTCGGGTCGGCGAGCCGCGCGTCGCTCACGCCCTCGGCGAGGCGGGCCAGGGTCCGCGCCTGCGGTCCGAGGTCGGGGGTGGTGGGGTCGGCGGTCATCGGCTGCTCCTCGGGAACGGGCGGTCGGCTCTGTCAGGAGGTAGACCGATCACGGCCGCGAAACTCATCGGCGGCCACGCCCGCGCCTAGGGCATCTGCCCGATGCCGCCGCCCGCCCCTCAGACCGATGATGACCAGGCATGACGGCACGGAAGACGCACACGAGAAAGACGACGCGCAGGGCATGGCCGGTGGCCCGGGTCCTGCGCGACCGCAACGCGGGCCTGTATCTCGCCGGGGTGGTGGTGTCCGGTTTCGGCACCTCGGCGCTGTGGCTGGCGGCCGGCGTCTGGGTGAAGGACCTCACCGGCTCGGACGGCCTCGCGGCGCTGTCCATGCTCGCGATGTGGGCGCCTGCGCTGATGGGCCCGGCGCTGGGCACGCTCGCCGACCGCACGCGCCGGGCGCCTCTGCTGATCGGCACGAGCCTGCTGATGGCCGCCCTCCTGCTCACCCTCTTCGCGGTCGACTCGCCGGACGCCCTGTGGCTGCTGTTCGCCGTGCTGTTCGTGTACGGCGCGGCGGGCGTCGTGCACGACGCGGCCGAGTCGGCGCTCGTCGCCTCCGCCGTCGACACCCGCCTGCTCGGCGACTTCAACGGGCTGCGCATGACCGCGAACGAGGGCATGAAGCTCGTGGCGCCGGCAGCCGGGGCGGGCCTGTACGCGGCGTACGGCGGCGCGAGCGTGGCGTTGCTGGACGCGGCGACGTTCGTGCTGGCCGCGGGGCTGTACGCGGCTCTGCGCGGGCGGGAGGCGAAGCCGGTACGGCCCACGGTGAGCTGGCGGCGGCAGACGGCCGAGGGCGCCCGGTACCTGTGGCGGCACCCTCGGCTGCGCCCGCTCGTCCTCGCGGGCGGGGTGACGATGCTGTGCGCGGGCGCGAACGGCGCCGCGACCTACGCCGTCGTCGACGTCCTCGGGCACTCCCCCGCGTACGCGGGTGCGCTGTACGCCGTCCAGGGCGCCGGGTCGGTGGTGGTCGGGCTGCTGGCGGGGCCGGCCCTGCGACGGCTGGGCGGTCGACGGTTCGCGGCGGCCGGGATCGCCCTGCTGGCGGTGGCGGTGGCGGTGCGGGCGGCACCGTACGACGCCGTGGCCCTGGCGTCGAGCGCGGCGATCGGCGCGGGACTGCCCGCGGTGCTGATCGCGTCCCTGACCGCCGTCCAGCAGGAGACGCCGGGCGCGCTGCTGGGCAGGGTGACCGCGACGGCGGGCTCCCTGGTCTTCGCCCCGAACGTGCTCGGGCTGGCCGTGGGCGCCGTGCTGGTCGAGACGGTCGACCTGCGTCTGACGATGCCGGCCCTGGGCGTGGTCCTGGCAGCGACGGCGACGGCACTGCGCCCCTGAAAGGGGCGCGGGGAACTGCGCGACCGGCCCCCACCGACCCGCACCCGAAACACGACCCGCGCCCCCCACTCACCCCACCCGCAACCCCTCCCGCACCGCCTCCAGATCCCCGTCCGACGCCAGCCCCGCGTGGTACAGCCGCAGCTCCGTCGCGCCCAGTTCCCCCGCCAGTGCCGCGTCCGCGGCAAGCGTGTCGGGGCGGCCGCCCATCCCGGAGACGACGGTGAGGTTGGCCGCGAGGACGGCCCCGTCGCGGCCCCGCTCGGCGAACGGCGTCAGCAGGCCCGCGCCACCCGTGCAGGGCACGACCACGCCGTCCGCGACGGAGAGGATGTGGGCGGGGTCGACACCGGCGTTGGCGCCGCAGTGGTACGACACCGGGTCGGCGTGCAGCAGGACCCGGAAGCCGTCGGGCGCGGCGGCGCGCACGGCCGCGACCGCCGCCTCCTGGAGGGTGCGGGCCCGCTCGTCCCGCCAGGCGCGCGTGGCGTTCGCGTACCCCTCGCCGAGCAGTTTCTCCACACCCGCCCAGCCCCCGTCCGACGGCGCCGCCCCCCGCCACACCGGCTCCAGCGCGGCGCGCACGGCGGCGGCCAGGATGTCGGGTTCGAGGCCCTGTACGCCGTAGCCCTCCCGGCAGTGCGGGCAGAAGCACAGGGACATGAGGTACTGCCCGGCGTCCCCGAGGCCGACCCCGCCGGTCTTGTCGTGGGCGTGCAGGTGGGCGAGCCCGTACCAGCCGAGCGACTCCAGTTCGGTGCCGCGTGCGCCGGGACGCGTCGCCGCCTCGGCGGCCAGGTCGGTGAGGTACGCGCGGGTGGCGGGCTGCGCGATGCAGGGCGCCCAGGGGTAGCGGTCACCGTAGGCGTTGACCACAGAGGTGTCCGGATGCTCCGCGCCGAGGCGGGAGTTGTGGGCGAGGACGACCCAGGTGTGCACCTCCAGGCCCGCGTCCGCGAGCGCGGCGGCGGCCTCGCCGTACGCGTCGCCTGGCGCCCAGTCGCCGGCCTCGTACGGGCGCAGCTCGCGGCCCTCCCAGCGGGCGGTGTCCGGTGGGTAGAGGACGGCGGCGTGTTCGGCGGTGACGACGCGGTGGCGCGGGTGGCGGGGGGTCAGGGCACGGGTGGAGTGGTAGGCGGCGGCGAGCGTCACCTGCTCCACGCCGAGGTCCGCGACGCACTCCGCCGCCGCCGGGTCCCCGTTGACGTCCCAGGGGTAGACGAACGCCGACGCCCTCACTTGTCACCCTCCGCGTCCAGCAGCGCCTGGCCCCGCTCGATCAGCAGGGCGAGCTGCTTCACGTGCTCCTCGGCCGGCTCCTGCAACGGCGTCCGCACCTCCCCCACGTCCAGGCCGCGCAGCCGTACGCCCGCCTTGACCAGGGCGACGGCGTACCCGCGGCCCTTGGCGCGCAGTTCGACGAACGGCCGGTAGAAGCCGTCCAGCAGACGGTGCACGGTGGCGTCGTCGTCCTCGTGGAGCGCCCGGTGGAAGGCGAGGGCGATCTCCGGGGCGAAGCAGAACACGGCGGACGAGTAGAGGGTGACGCCGAGCGCCCGGTAGGCGAGCTGGGTCTGCTCGGCGGTCGGCAGCCCGTTGAAGTAGAGGAAGTCGTCGTCCGGGGCCTCGGTGCGCACGGCGCTGACGGTCCGCTGCATGAGGTCGAGGTCGCCGAGGCCGTCCTTGAGGCCGACGATCCCGTCCGTGCGGGCCAGTTGGACCACCGTTTCCGGAGTGAACACGGCGTTGTCGCGCTGGTAGACGACGACCGGCAGGGCGGTCGCGGCGGCCAGCTCCCGGTAGTGCCGCAGCAGCCCTTCCTGCCCGGCGACGACCAGGTACGGCGGCATGGCGAGCAGGCCGTCGGCACCGGCCTCCTCGGCGAGGCGGGCGTAGCGCACGGCGAGGGCGGTGCCGTAGCCCGCGCCGGCGAGGACGGGGACACGTCCCGCGGCCTCCTCGACGGCCGCCCGTACGCAGGCCTCGAACTCCTCCGGCGTCAGCGCGTGGAACTCGCCGGTGCCGCAGCAGGCGAAGACGGCGGCGGCGCCGGCGTCCACCCCGCGGCGCACGTGCGTGCGGTAGACGTCGAGGTCGAGTCCGCCGTCGGGGCCGTAAGCGGTGACGGGGAAGAACAGCGGCCCGCTGGGGACGGTGAGCCGGGCGGCGAGAGGGGCTGAGGTCACGGGCGCTCCCGATTCCATATCCATGATCTGTGTCTATATTTCTGAACGCGACCACGCTAAGCCGCCCCGTGAACACCGTCAAGCAGGCGCCCCCTTGACGCGCGACCACCCGCTCCTTACCGTGTCCACGCATATGAACTCCAGGCATGGATTCGTACAACTGTCGCCGCTTCAGGAAACCCAGGAGTCCCGAAGGATGCCCGCTCCCCGCACCGTCCTGCTCACCGGCGCCGCCGGCGGCCTCGGCACCCTGATGCGGGAGCTGCTGCCCGCCCACGGCTACGCGTTGCGCCTGCTCGACCTGCGCCCGATCGAGGGCGAGCCGGAGGCGGTCGTCGCCGACCTGGCCGACCGGGCGGCGGTGCGCGAGGCGGTCCGGGGTGTCGACGCGATCATCCACCTCGCGGGCATCTCCCTGGAAGCCCCCTTCGAGAAGATCCTGAAGGCCAACATCGAGGGGACGTACAACCTCTACGAGGCCGCCCGCGAGGAAGGCGTCAAGCGCGTCGTCTTCGCCTCCTCCAACCACGCGGTCGGCTACACCCCGCGCCCCCGGGGCGACGACCCGCTCATCCCGATCGACACGCCGCGCCGCCCCGACACCTTCTACGGCCTGTCCAAGTGCTTCGGCGAGGACCTCGCCCAGCTCTACTGGGACAAGCACGGTGTGGAGACGGTCTCCGTCCGCATCGGCTCCTGCTTCCCCGAGCCGACCAGCGTGCGCATGCTCTCGGTGTGGATGAGCCCCGCCGACGGCGCCCGGCTCTTCGACGCCGCCCTGACCGCCGAGAACGTCGGGCACACCGTCGTCCACGGCTCCTCCGCCAACACCCGCCTGTGGTGGGACCTCACCTCCGCGCGGGCGCTCGGCTACGAACCGCGCGACGACTCCGAGCCGTACGCCGCGAAGCTGATCGCCGAACAGGGCGAGCTGGACCCGGACGATCCGGCGCACGCGCGCCTGGGCGGTCACTTCGTGACCGACCCCCCGATCTGGCCGTACTGACCGGAACCGGTCGGCCATCGGGGCGGACGGGCACCGAACGGGCCCGCCCGCCCCGGCATGCGGGCACCCGCACTGCCCGTTCCCACTCCCCGCACCGCTGCCTTCCTGGTCCGAGACGGGCACCCGACGACCGGAACGGGCACAAACGGGCAGCATCGGCTCCGCGACAGGCCTGGTCAGTGCCGCACGGCCGCTGTACAACTTCCCCCATGGGTCCGACGGGCCCGAACGGGCAAGGTCACGGCGACGAGGCGGTGAGGCAGGTGTTCGGCATGGGCACGAGGACGGCGGAGGAACGCCAGCGGGAGATCGTGCGGATCGCCCGCGCCACCGGCTCCGTAGACGTCACCGCGCTCGCCGCCGACCTGGGCGTCGCCAAGGAGACCGTCCGCCGGGACCTGCGCGCCCTGGAGGACCACGGCCTGGTCCGCCGCACCCACGGCGGCGCCTACCCGGTGGAGAGCGCCGGGTTCGAGACCACGCTCGCCTTCCGCGCCACCAGCCACGTGCCCGAGAAGCGCCGGGTCGCCGCCGCGGCGGCCGAACTGCTCGGCGACGCCGAGACGGTCTTCGTCGACGAGGGCTTCACCCCCCAGCTCATCGCCGAGGCGCTGCCCCGGGACCGCCCGCTGACCGTGGTAACCGCCTCCCTGCCGGTCGCCGGCGCGCTCGCCGAGTCCTCGGACACCTCCGTCCTGCTGCTCGGCGGCCGGGTCCGCTCGGGCACGCTGGCCACCGTCGACCACTGGACGACGAAGATGCTGGCCGGCTTCGTCATCGACCTCGCGTACATCGGCGCCAACGGCATCTCCCGCGAGCACGGCCTCACCACCCCCGACCCGGCCGTCAGCGAGGTCAAGGCCCAGGCCGTCCGGGCCGCCCGCCGCACCGTCTTCGCGGGCACGCACACCAAGTTCGGGGCGGTCAGCTTCTGCCGGTTCGCGGAGGTCGGCGCCCTGGAGGCGATCGTCACCAGCACCCTGCTGCCCACGGCCGAGGCCCACCGCTACTCACTGCTCGGCCCGCAGATCATCCGCGTCTGACAAGTCCGACGAACCGACTCACGCCCCCGGAGGGCACCCCCGCACCCTCCGCTGCCCCATACCTCCCCATATGTTCAGGAGCGATCCATGCGAACCCAGAGCCGACGGAGGCTGCCGCGAGCCACGCTCGCCATGGCCGCCGCAGGGACGCTGCTCGCCCCGCTGCTCTCCGGCTGCTGGGTCGGGGCGGGCGGCGCCGGGTCCGGCGGCAACTCCATCAACGTTCTGATGGTCAACAACCCGCAGATGGTCGAGTTGCAGAAGCTCACCGCCGACCACTTCACGAAGGACACCGGCATCAAGGTGAACTTCACCGTCCTGCCGGAGAACGACGTCCGCGACAAGATCAGCCAGGACTTCGCCAACCAGGCCGGCCAGTACGACGTCGCCACCCTCTCCAACTACGAGATACCGATCTACGCCCGCAACGACTGGCTGCACGAGATGAACTCCTACGTCGCCGAAGACCCGGAGTTCGACCAGCAGGACATCCTGAAGCCGATGCGCGAGTCCCTCACCGGCGACGACGGCAAGCTCTACGGGCAGCCCTTCTACGGCGAGTCGTCCTTCCTGATGTACCGCAAGGACGTGTTCGAGCAGGAGGGCCTGACCATGCCCGAGCACCCCACCTGGACCCAGGTGGCGGACCTCGCCGCCGAACTCGACGGCGCCGAGCCGGACATGAAGGGCATCTGTCTGCGCGGCCTGCCCGGCTGGGGCGAGCTGATGGCGCCGTTGACGACGGTCGTGAACACCTTCGGCGGCACCTGGTTCGACGAGGACTGGAACGCCCGGCTCGACTCCCCCGAGTGGGAGAAGGCGACGAAGTTCTACGTCGACCTGGTCCGCGAGCACGGCCAGTCCGGCGCCGCCCAGTCCGGCTTCGCCGAGTGCCTGAACAACATGACCCAGGGCAATGTCGCCATGTGGTACGACGCCACCTCCGCGGCCGGCTCCCTGGAGTCGGCGAACTCCCCCGTCAAGGGCAAGATCGGCTACGCGCCCGCCCCCGTGGAGAAGACCGACTCCTCCGGCTGGCTCTACACCTGGGCCTGGGGCATCCAGAAGGCGTCCCGCAACACCGACAAGGCCTGGGAGTTCGTCTCCTGGGCGTCCAGCAAGGAGTACGAGCAGCTGGTCGGCGACGAGATCGGCTGGTCCAACGTCCCGGCCGGCAAGCGCGCCTCGACGTACGAGAACCCGGACTACGTCAAGGAGGCCGCCGCCTTCCAGGAGATGACCCGGGAGGCCATCGAGGGCGCCAAACCGAACGACCCGGGCGTCCAGCCGCGCCCGGCACCCGGCATCCAGTTCGTCGGCATCCCCGAGTTCACCGACCTCGGTACCAAGGTCTCCCAGGAGATCAGCGCGGCCATCGCCGGACGCCAGTCCGTCGAGGAGGCCCTGAAGAAGTCCCAGCAGCTCGCCGAGCAGATCTCCGAGGAGTACGAGGGACGATGAGTGCCACGACAACGGCCCCCTCCGCCGCACCCGACCGCGTACCCGCCCCCGTCCGCCCGCCGTCGCCCCGGCTCAAGGCCTGGGCCACCCGGGCCCCTCTCCTCCCCGCCCTCATCTTCATGATCGTGGTCACCCAGCTGCCCTTCGTGGCGACCCTGGTGATCTCCTTCTTCGACTGGAACGCCCTCTACCCCGACGCCCGCTCCTTCACCGGCTTCGGCAACTACGGCGACGTGCTGTCCGACCCGGCACTGCGCAAGTCGGTGTGGACGACGATCCTGCTGACGGTGGGGGTGGTCCTGGCCAGCCTGGTCCTGGGCCTGGCCCTCGCCCTCCTGCTCGACCGGAGATTCAAGGGCCGGGGCGTGGTCCGCACCCTGCTGATCGCGCCGTTCCTCATCGTCCCGGTCGCGGCGGCCCTGCTCTGGAAGCACGTCCTCTACAACCCGGAGTACGGCCTGCTCAACGGCCTGCTGCACTACGTGGGCGGCCCGCAGCCCGACTGGATCTCCAACACCCCGCTGCTCGCGGTGCAGGCCGCGCTGGTGTGGCAGTGGACGCCGTTCATGATGCTCATCCTGCTCGCCGGCCTCCAGAGCCGGGACCAGCAGCAGATCGAGGCCGCCCGGGTCGACGGCGCGAGCGACTGGCAGATCTTCGTCCACCTCACCCTCCCTCACCTGCGCCGCTACCTGGAACTCGGCGCCCTGCTCGGCTCGATCTATATCGTCCAGAACTTCGACGCGGTCTTCACCATCACGTCCGGCGGTCTGGGCACGGCCAACCTGCCCTACACCGTCTACCAGAGCTTCTACCAGGCCCACGAGAACGGCCTCGCCTCGGCCGCGGGCGTCCTGGTCGTCATCGGCTCCATCATCATCGCCACCTTCGCGCTGCGCGTGGTGTCGTCCCTGTTCCGCGAGGAGGTCGGCCGCGCATGAGCGCCACCACCGCCGTACGCCCCGCCGCCACCGGCACCACCACCGACAAGCCCGTACGGTCCCGCCGCAAGGCGGGCGCCGGCCTGGGCCTGGTCGCCTGGCTGGCCGGCGTCGTCTTCTTCCTGCCCATCGCCTGGATGGCCCTGACCTCCTTCCACTCGGAGGAGGACGCCGCCACCAACCCGCCGTCCTTCGCGGCCGCCCTCACCCTGGACGGCTACCGCGAGTTCTTCGGCGCGGACGGCGGCGCGAGCCCCTGGCCCGCGCTGATCAACTCGGCGGTCGCGTCGGTCGCCTCGACCCTCCTGGTCCTGCTCCTGGCCCTGCCCGCCGCTTACGCGCTCTCCATCCGCCCGGTCAAGAAGTGGACGGACGTCCTCTTCTTCTTCCTCTCCACCAAGATGCTTCCGGTGGTGGCGGGCCTGCTGCCGATCTACCTGTTCGCCAAGAACACGGACATGCTCGACAACATCTGGCTGCTGGTCATCCTCTACACCTCGATGAACCTGCCGATCGCGGTCTGGATGATGCAGTCCTTCCTGGCCGAGGTCCCGGTCGCGATCATCGAGGCGGCCCGCGTGGACGGCGCGAGACTGCCGACGATCCTGGCCCGTGTGGTCGCCCCGATCGCCCTGCCCGGCATCGCCGCGACCTCCCTCATCTGCTTCATCTTCAGCTGGAACGAACTGCTCTTCGCCCGGGTACTGACGGGCGTGGTCGCCGAGACCGCCCCCGTCTTCCTGACCGGCTTCATCACCAGCCAGGGCCTCTTCCTGGCCAAGGTGTGCGCCGCGTCGCTCGTCATCTCCCTGCCGGTGCTCGCCGCGGGGTTCGCCGCCCAGGACAAACTGGTCCAGGGCCTGTCGTTGGGAGCCGTGAAATGAAGGCCGCCGTCATCGAGTCCGTGGGCCGCGCCGTCGTCACCGAGGTCCCCGACCCGACGCCAGGGCCGCGCGAGGTCGTCGTCGAGGTCGCCGCCTGCGGCCTGTGCGGCACCGACCTGCACATCCTCCAGGGCGAGTTCGCGCCCAAGCTCCCGATCGTGCCGGGCCACGAGTTCGCCGGCGCGGTGGTCGGCGTCGGCGCGCAGGTCACCGAGGTCTCCGTCGGCGACCAGGTCGCGGTCGACCCCTCCCTCTACTGCTACGAGTGCCGCTACTGCCGCACCGGCCACAACAACCTCTGCGAACGCTGGGCGGCCATCGGCGTCACCACGGCGGGCGGCGCGGCACAGTACGCGGTGGCACCGGTCGCGAACTGCGTGAAGCTCCCGGAGCACGTCCGCACCCAGGACGCCGCCCTGATCGAGCCGCTCTCCTGCGCCGTCCGCGGCTACGACGTCCTCCAGTCCCGCCTCGGCGCCCACGTCCTGATCTACGGCTCCGGCACGATGGGCCTGATGATGCTGGAGCTGGCCAAGCGGACCGGCGCGGCGAGCGTGGACGTGGTGGACCTCAACCCGGCCCGCCTGGAGACCGCGCGCGGCCTCGGCGTCTCGGCCTCCGCCGCGACCCCCGACGAGCTGGACCGCCCGCAAGGCTGGGACCTGGTCATCGACGCGACCGGCAACGCGGCGGCCATCCAGGACGGCCTGGACCGCGTCGCCAAGGCCGGCACCTTCCTCCAGTTCGGCGTCGCCGACTACGCGACCCGGGTGCAGATCGACCCGTACCGGATCTACAACCAGGAGATCACGATCACCGGTTCGATGGCGGTCCTGCACAGCTACGAACGCGCGGCGGAGCTGTTCGCGGGCGGCGTCCTGGACCCGGACGTCTTCATCAGCGACCGCATCGAGCTGAGCCGCTATCCGGAGGCGCTGGAGCAGTTCGCGGCGGGGGTGGGCAGGAAGATCGTGGTGGTGCCGTAGAACCTTTCCACCCCGGCCGGCACTCCCAGCCCGTCCGGCGCTTGAGGACGAGGCCGTCCAGGCCGAAAGCGGGGGTCTGGGGGCGCAGCCCCCAGGGACGGGAACGGGAAGGGGCGGCGGGGGCGGAAACCACTGGGCGCCCCGCCCACCCCCCTCCTACGATCCCCGCATGCCCAAACCGAACGGCTTCGCCTACACCGCCACATCGACCGGCACCGTCCACATCACCCACCACAACCACCCCGCCACCACCCTCAACGGCTCCCGAGCCGCCCGCTTCCTCCAGGAAGTCACGGCAGACGACCCCCAGCTGGTCATGGCCCGCTGGACGGGCAACTACAAACACGGAAACGAACGCACGGCCCGCAACCACCCCCGCAACAACCCTCGGAACAACCCCCGGCCCCGCCGCTGACCCGATTGGCCCTCGGGTAAGGGAACGGTAAAACGCCCTCGCTCGTTCACTCGGCATGACAGCTATGACCCCCGGCTCGAACATCCCCCTCTCCGCCGCCCGCGTGACGGTGGACGTCGCCGCGCCCGTGCGGCTCGACGTATCGGGCCTGCTGCTCACCGCCGACGGCAAGGTGCGCTCCGACGACGACTTCATCTTCTACAACCAGCCCACCGGCCAGGGCGTCACGTACCGCTCCGGCGGCGGCACCGCCCCGGACGCGATCGTGGTGGACACCGCCGCCGTCCCGCCGGGCATCGAGAAGATCGTCGTGACCGCCAGCCCGGACGCCGCCGGCCAGTCCTTCCAGGGCATCGAGCCCACCGCCACCATCCGCAACGCGGACGACAACTCCGTCCTCGCCACCTTCACGCCCCCGCAGCTCGGCACCGAGACCGCCCTGGTCATCGTGGAGGTCTACCTGCGCAACGGCGCCTGGAAGGCCCGCGCGGTCGGCCAGGGCTACGCGAACGGGCTGGCCGGCATCGCCACCGACTTCGGCGTCACGGTGGAGGAGCCGGCCGCCCCGGCCCAGCCCGCCGCGCCCGCACAACCGGCGCCCCCGGCGCGCTCGCACGCGGCCACGTCCCCGCCCCCGCCCGCCGCCGCGCCGACGATGCCCTCCGCTCCCCCCGCCGCACCGGCCGCCCCGCCGGCCCCGGCGCCGGGCACCGGCAAGATCAACCTCGACAAGGGCCGGGTCAGCCTCCAGAAGAACCAGACCGTCTCCCTGGTCAAGGGCGGCCGCCCGGTGCTCTCGCAGGTCAAGATGGGCCTCGGCTGGGAGCCGGCGTACCGGGGCAAGGACATCGACCTCGACGCGTCGGTCATCGCCTACGGCCCGCAGCGCAACCACATCGACAGCTGCTACTTCGGCAAGCTGTCCATCGTGGGCGGCGCCATCAAGCACTCCGGCGACAACCTCACCGGCGAGGGCGGCGGCGACGACGAGGTGATCACCGTCGACCTGGGCCGGCTCCCGCAGGAGGTCAGCGGCCTGGTCTTCACGGTGAACTCCTTCTCCGGGCAGAAGTTCACGGAGGTCGCCAAGGCCTACTGCCGCCTCATCGACGCCGCGTCCGGCGAGGAACTGGTCCGCTTCGACCTCACCAGCGCCGAGCCGCAGACCGGCGTGATGATGGCGAAGCTGATCCGCCAGTACTCCGGCGAGTGGGAGATGACCGCCATGGGCGAGTTCGTCAAGTCCCGCACGGTCCGGGGCATGGTGAAGCCGGCGGCGAAGGCGCTGTAGGCAACCGGAGTGGGGCGTTCCGCACGCGGAGCGCCCCACCCGTGGTCTACGCCCGCAGTCCGTCCCACACCAGCGACAGATACCGGCGGACGGACGCCGGCTCCCCGCCCTCCCGGTCGCCCGCCCCGGCCGCCGTGGCCACCCCGTGCACCAGCCGCAGCACCTCGATCGGCTCCACGTCCCGCCGCAGCGTCCCCGCCTCCTGCGCCGCCCGCACCAGCCGGCCGGCCGCGCCGCGCAGGCAGTCGCCGCACGCCGTGTCCACCGTCGAGCCGCCGGCCGTGACGGCGGTGCCGAGCAACGCCCTCATTCCGCGGACCTGGATCATTCCGACGCCCAGTTCGTCCAGCCACTCCCGCAGCGCCTCGCCCGGCGCCCGCTCGGCCGCGACGACGTCCGCCCGCGCCGCGATCGCCTCGATCCGGTCCAGGTAAGCGGCCTCCAGCAACGCCTGCCGAGTCGGAAAGTGCCGGTACAGGGTGCCGACGCCGACCCCCGCGCGCTTGGCGATGTCGTCCAGGGAGGCGCCCTCACCGTGCTCGGCGAAGGCCGCCGCCGCGACCTCCAGCAGCCGCTCACGGTTGCGGCGGGCATCCGCGCGCATGGCCCTGACCTGCGCCATCCCACTACTCCCTGTACACCGGGGTCTTCCGCCGAACCCTACCGCGCACCCGTGCGGCCGGGCTCAGGCCGCCCAGGGCCAGTCGGCGTCCCGGGCGGCTTCGAGCAGCGGAACCATCCGGAACGCCGCGTCCGACAGGCCGCCGAAGGTGTGCCGGTTGGCCTTGCCCGACGGGCCGTGGCCCGCCCGGTACCCGGCCAGGTTCCAGGTGTAGACCGGAACGTGTGCCGGGACCTGCTCGGTCGGGTCGCCGTGCCGGTTGTACGCGTACTGCTCGTCGGTGACGATCAGCACCCGGTCGTGCTCCTTGTAGTGCCGGCGGACCGCGTCGGTCGTGTCGGTGCCGCCGAGGTCGCCGAAGCGCTCCAGGACCTTCAGGACCGACTCGCCCTTGTGGTACTTCACGCGGTTGCTCGACGTACCGAACTCGACGAGGTCCGCGTCGGCCGCCCGCAGCGCGAACGCCGTACCGAAGACCGCCGCCGCGTCGGCCCGGGTGAGTTCCGAGCGGTCCGACATCCGCGAGTAGAACATCGAGCCGGAGCGGTCCACGAGGACGAGCGTCCGGCCGGGCAGTGCGGGAACGTTGGCCAGCGAGTGCCCGAGCGCCTGCTCCAGCGGGTACGACCAGCGCAGCGACGGCGCGTGCCGGTACGCGGCGAGGTAGCGGAAGGGGAACTGCCGCGAGCGCGCCACCTCGGCCGGGTCGCTGATGCGCGCCGCCACCCGGGCCGCGACCTCGTCCGAGACCCCGGCCTCGTCGAAGTTGCGGAGGTTTCGCAGCAGCGCCATGACACCCATGGACGGGACCACGGCCTCCCAGGCCGCCTTGTCCATCGGCCCCTGGAGCCAACCGGCCAGCATCTCCCACGTGACGCCCGCCGTCCTCAGCCGCTCGGCACCGTCGGGCGCCGTGACGACCGCTCGCCGCTCCTCGACGGGCAGCGCCATCAGCTCGCGGTGCGCCGTGAGGACACGGTTCGAGGCGGGCGGCACCGCGGTGTCCGGGTTGTGGCGGCGGTCCAGCGCGTACTGGAACAGCTCGCCCTGCCACGGCTTGTCCGGGTCCGGCGCCGCGTGCACCAGGTTGAGGATGTCGCCGAAGCGGTAGCCCTTGGAGGCGGTGTCGTACTTCAGCAGCGACTTGCCGTGGTAGAGCCGCCGTACGGCGTCGGCGATCCCCCGCTTGACCGGCTTGGGCACGGCACGTCCGTACGTCGACGTCCAGTACGCGAGCAGCTCGCCGGGCTCGTCGGGGCGCTGGAGGACGGAGGCGACGACCTGCCGGTTCGACGGCCCGTCGGTGACCCCGTGGGCGAGGCGGGCCTTGACGTACTCGGCGGCGCCGACGATCGATGCGGTGCGCAGGTTGCCCTCGCCGCGCAGCCAGCCGAGCAGGCCGGCCGTCCAGGCCGGGGCGGAGACGGCGAGTTCGCGCACGAGCGTGGCGAACCGGTCGTCGCGGGCGGCACCGGACTCGTAGAAGGTCTGCTGGGACACGAAGTTGGCGACCGCGAGGAGGAAGAGCTCGGAGCGCGCGTCGCGCTCGTGGCCCCGGCCGCCCTCGAAGGTGCGCAGTACGCGGCCCGTCGACGTCACGCGCGAGGTGGGCTGCGCCTTCGCGGCCTTGGTGTTGAAACGCGCCATGGTGAATTCCCCCGAATTCCTCTCGGCGGGAGGGCGCGGCGGAAGGAGGGTGCCCGAGGTCGGGATCGGCGACGGGAACATTCGGATGCTCTGCCGTTTGAGCTACACCGACCCGAAGTCGATGACGGGATTCGAACCCGCAACCGTCCGATCAAAGGAAGTATCCGCTGCCTGCGCACCGGGCACCCACCAGTTGCCGCGCCTCCCGAGTTCAAGTCGGCCGTGGCGTCTGATTCGATCACAACGAAGTAGCCGCAGCCCGCGCACCGGGAGGTGCGTGAAGTTCTAGGTGTCCAGAGTTCAGGTCGGCGGAACCGACAAGGTGCTCTATCCCCTGAGCTACACCGGCGCGTTGTGCCGGTGACGGGACTCGAACCCGTGGCCGCCCCATTGAGAGTGGAAGTAGGTCCTGCCTTCGCACCTGGACGTTCATCACTCTAAAAGGGCGGCCGTCGCTCGGGCGAGCGAATTAATCACCGGCGCTTCTGCCGCTTCCAGGGCCCGGTGATCGCGAGCATGATGCCGGGGTCCTGGATGTTGGCGTAGAGGGTCTTCCCGTCGGGCGAGAAGGTGACTCCGGTGAATTCGCTGTACTCCGGGTCGTCCTCGCTGCCGACGTTCAGTTCGTTGCGGGCGATGGGGTAGGTGCGCCCGCTGTCGGTGGCGCCGAACAGGTGCTGAACGCCGTCGCCGTCCTCGGCGATGACCAGGCCGCCGTACGGGGAGACGGTGATGTTGTCGGGGCCGTCGAAGGCGCCGTCCGCCGACGGGTCGGGGTTGACGCCGAGGAGGACCTTGAGGGTGAAGGTGCGGCGAGCCGGGTCGTAGAACCAGACCTGGCCGTCGTGCGGGCGGCCGGGGCTCTCGTCACGGGCGAAGGAGGAGACGACGTAGGCGCCGCCGTCGGCCCACCACATGCCCTCCAGCTTGCGGGCCCGGGTGACCTGGCCGTCGGTGAACTGCTTGCGCACGGAGGTGCCCCGGGCGTCGCGGTCGGGGACGTCGACCCAGTCGACGCCGTAGACCGTGCCGGTCCTCGTCGCGCGGGAGAGGTCGTCGACGAACTTGCCGCCGGAGTCGAAGCACTTGGCGGCCTGGAGGGTCCCGGCGTCGTCGGCGAGGGTGCGCAGCCGGCCGCGACCGTGCCGGAAGCCCTCCGGCGGTGCCCAGCGGTAGAGGAGGCCGTTGGGGCCGGAGGCGTCCTCGGTGAGGTAGGCGTGACCGCGCTTGGGGTCGATGACGACGGCCTCGTGGGCGTAGCGGCCGAGCGCCTTGATCGGCTTGGGGTCCCGGTTGGCGCGGCGGTCCTCGGGGTCGACCTCGAAGACGTAGCCGTGGTCCTTGGTCATCCCCTCCTCGCCGGCCTTGTCCTCGGTCTCCTCGCAGGTCAGCCAGGTGCCCCAGGGTGTGCTGCCGCCCGCGCAGTTGGTGGCGGTGCCGGCGATGCCGACCCACTCGGCGACGTGGCCGCCGCGGCGGACCTCGACGACCGTGCAGCCGCCGGCCGCGGCCGGGTCGTAGACGAGGCCCTCGGTGAGGGGGACGGGGTGCGGCGAGTCGTCGCGGTGGCCGCCGATCTCGTGGTTGTTGACGAGGAGGGTGGTGCCGCGCGGGCCGTCGAAGGCGGCGGTGCCGTCGTGGTTGGACGGGGTGTACTCGCCCGACTCCAGCCTGGTCCGGCCGCAGTAGGTAATGATCTCGTAGCGGAAGCCGGCGGGCAGGGCGAGGATGCCGTCCGGGTCGGGGATCAGGGGGCCGTAGCCGACCCCGCCGTGGTCGTGTCCGTGTCCGTGTCCATGGCCTCTGCCGTGCCCCTCCCCCGCGCTCTCGGTGTCCGTGGACGCGAGGGCGTTCGGGGCGGTGGCGAGGGCGCCGACGCTGCCCGCCAGCGCGATCCCGGCGCCGGTGAGCGCGGATCGGCCGGCGAAGTCCCTGCGGGTGAGCGACATGGTGTCTCCTGTGACGGTGGACGTGCCGTGGAGGGTGGCGGACCTCGTTCGGCGTCACGGTGGCGCCCGCGCCTGAACGGGAGTTGAACGGTGCGCGGCGCCCGCTGGGCAGCCCGCACAACCGCGGGCACGGTCGGGCGCCGCCTCCGCTCATGGGGTCCCTCCCGCGCGAGCGAAGCCGGGAGTGCGGGAGAAGCCGGGAGTGCGCGGGCACCCCGCCGGCGCCGGGCGGCTTCACCCACCCGCCCCGGTCGCCCGGCGTCAGCCCCCGTGCTGCGACCGCGCCTTGAACGCCGCCTTCCGCGCTTCCTTGGCGACCTTCTTGTCGGGGTGCAGCCGCCCCATCGCCTCCAGGACGTCCGGCGTGGCCGGGTGGCCGACCCGCCAGGCCGTGTCGAAGAACCCGCTGTGCTGCTGGGCCAGCCCCTCCACCAGTGCGCGCAGTTCGTCGGAGTTGCCCTCCGCCGCGAGCTGCGCGGCCACGGTGTCGATGGTCAGCCAGAAGACCATCTCCTGCGGTGGCGCCGGCACGTCCCGCGCGCCGTGCTCGGTCAGCCAGACCCGGGCGAGGCCGCCCAACTCGGGGTCGTCGAGGACCTCCCGCAGCGCGGGCTCCGCCTCGGTGCCGACCAGGGACAGCGCCTGCTGGCAGCGGAGCCGGCGCAGGGGGGCGCCGGGGTCCGTGCCGCGGGCGGCCGCGAGGAGTTCGCGGGCGGCGTCGAGGGGGCCGCGGCCGGCCAGCCACAGCTCGGTCTCCGCGTGGGCCGCGGCCGGCGGGAAGGGTGCCGTGCCGTCGAGCAGGACGTCGGCGCCCTTGTCGGCGAGGTCTCCGACGACGGGTGCGTCGAAGCCGGCCTCCTGGAGCCTGGTGCGCAGCCCGTACAGCCCGAGCGGGGTGAGCCGCACCATGCCGTAGCGGGTGACGTCGGCGTCGTCGTCGGGTGCCGCCGGTTCCTCGTCCGCGTCGGCCATCAGGGCCTCGTCGACCGGCCGGTAGGCGACGAGGCCTACGGGCTCCAGCAGCCGGAACTGGTCGTCCAGCCGCATCATCGCGTCGGAGACCTGTTCCAGGACGTCGTTGGTGGGCTCGCCCATGTCGCTGGGCACGATCACCGACGCGGCCAGCGCGGGCAGCGGCACCGGGGTGTCCCCGGCCCCGTCCTCGCCGACGGTGAGCAGGTAGAGGTTGCCGAGCACCCCGTCGAGGAACTCCGCCTCGGCCTCCGGGTCCCAGTCCAGGGACGACAGGTCGACCGCGCCGCCCTCGGCCATCGCGTCGACCAGGTCGTCGAGGTCGGGCACGCTCGCGTCCGCGAGCACCGTCTCCAGCGCGGTGAGCCACACGCCGAGCACGTCCTGCGGGGAGCCGCCGGTGAGCAGGGCGAGGTCGTCGCCCTGCGCGACGGTGCCCGTCTCCTCGTCGGTGATCTCGACGAGCCCGGTGTCCACGGCGATCCGCCAGGCCTCGCTCGCGTACGCGGCGGCGTCGTCGCCGGTCAGCCCGAGCTCTCCGGCCGCCGCCGGCAGCTGCTCCTCGACGAGTTCGCCGCCGGCGTCGACGCGGGTGGCGGGGCCCGTCCAGCGGGCCAGCCGGGCGGCCCGGGCGAGCAGTGGCGTGGACAGCGCGTCGCGAGCCAGCTCCGCTTCGGGGCGCAACCGTGCGGGCGGCAGGGTGGAGCGGTCTGACATCGGCTGTTTTCTCCTCGCGCGTTCCGGACGCCGTACGGCTCAGCCGCTCAGCCTAGACGGAATTGCACCCATGCCGCCCGGTTCATCTCCCCGACGGGTGCAGTACATGGCCGAAACCTTGACAACTGACCTGGCCAGGCAGGAGATTGACGCGCGTAGAAAGCGGGGGGACAAGTGTTCACCCAGGTCCGCCCACTCAGGTTTCCGTGTGCCCTGCGGCACCTCGCGTCCCACGTCCCACTCCCACCCTCGTCCCGGCGCTCCGTCACGTCCCCGGAGGGATTCCGTTGGCCAGCAAGTCCTCCGCGCGCCTCGCCGCGCTCACCGTCGCCGCCGTCTGCTCGGCGGCCTCCACGATCGTCCTCACCTCACCCGCGCACGCCGACTCCGTGCGCATCCACGACATCCAGGGCGGCACGCGGCTGTCGCCGTACGCGGGCGAGCAGGTCACCGACGTGGCCGGAATCGTCACCGGCGTCCGCGGCTACGGCTCCTCCAGAGGTTTCTGGATCCAGGATCCGCGGCCCGACGCCGACCCGGCCACCAGCGAGGGCGTCTTCGTCTTCACCGGCTCCACCCCGAAGGGTGTGGCCGTAGGTGACGCGGTCACCGTCTCCGGCACGGTCTCGGAGTACGTGCCCGGCGGCACCTCCTCCGGCAACCAGTCGCTGACCGAGATCACCCGCCCGACCTTCACGGTCGTCTCCAGCGGCAACGAGGTCCCGGCCGCGACGACGATCTCCGCCCGTTCCGTGCCGCGCGCGTACGCCCCCGAGGGCGACGAGGACGCGAACGGCTCGGTCAACGGCCTGCCGCTGCGGCCCGCGAAGTACGCCCTGGACCACTACGAGTCCCTGGAGGGCATGAACGTCCGCGTCGCCGACGCCCGCGTGGTCGGCGCCTCCGACCCGTACACCGAGCTGTGGGTCACGGTGAAGCCCTGGGAGAACGCCAACCGCCGCGGCGGCACGGTGTACGGCTCGTACGACTCCCAGAACTCCGGCCGCCTCCAGATCCAGTCCCTGGGCAAGCCGGCCGACTTCCCCGACGCCAACGTGGGCGACACCCTCGCCGGCACCACCGCGGGCCCGCTGGACTACAACCAGTACGGCGGCTACACGATGGTCGCGAGCGAGATCGGCACCCTGGAGAGCGGGGGCCTGGAGCGGGAGTCGACGCGCCGGCAGAGCGGCCGCGAGCTGGCGGTGGCGACGTACAACGTCGAGAACCTCGACCCGTCCGACGACACCTTCGCGGCGCACGCCGAGGCGATCGTGCACAACCTCGCCTCGCCCGACATCGTGTCCCTGGAGGAGATCCAGGACGACAACGGCGCCACGGACGACGGCACGGTGACCGCCGGCGCGACGGTCGGCAAGCTGGTCGACGCGATCGTCGCGGCCGGCGGCCCGCGCTACGACTGGCGCGGCATCGACCCGGTGGACGGCGAGGACGGCGGCCAGCCCGGCGGCAACATCCGCCAGGCGTTCCTGTTCAACCCCGAGCGGGTCTCCTTCACCGACCGCGGGGCAGGCGACGCGACCACCGCGACCGGGGTGACGAAGGTGCGCGGCAAGGCGGCGCTCACCCACTCCCCCGGCCGCGTCGACCCGGCGAACGCGGCCTGGGAGGACAGCCGCAAGCCGCTGGCCGGCGAGTTCGTCTTCCGCGGCCGGACCGTCGTGGTCATCGCCAACCACTTCAACTCCAAGGGCGGCGACCAGAGCCTGACGGCGCAGTACCAGCCGCCGTCGCGCAGCTCGGAAACCCAGCGCCACGCACAGGCGAAGGTGGTGAACACCTTCGTCAAGGACATCCTGGCCACCCAGCGGAAGGCGGACGTCGTCGTCCTCGGCGACATCAACGACTTCGAGTTCTCGAGGACGACCCGTCTCCTGGAGGACGACGGCGTCCTGTGGTCGGCGGTCAAGTCGCTGCCGAGGAGCGAGCGTTACTCGTACGTCTACCAGGGCAACAGCCAGGTCCTGGACCAGATCCTGGTCAGCCCGTCGATCCGGTGGCACGGGCGGCTGTCGTACGACAGCGTGCACGTCAACGCCGAGTTCCACGACCAGATCAGCGACCACGACCCGCAGGTGCTGCGGTTCCGTCCGTAACCCGTACCGCGTGGGGGCGGGTTCAGCGGGGCACGAGGCCGAGGGCGTGGTCGTAGCGGTTGACCGTGCTGCTCTTGAGGCCGGGCCAGTTCTGCACCCGCTTCCACCGGGCGGATCCCGAGCCGACGCCGTCGCCGGGTGCGGCGAGGGCGTCGATGTGGGCCTGGGCGCTCTCCCACTCGGCGTAGTTGAGGACGCGGGTGCCGTCGGTGCTGAGGTGGAAGTGGGCGGAGATGCCGCCGGGGTGCTGCTCCGGCTCGCTCTCCAGGGCTTCGAGGACGGCGTCCACCCAGGCGCGCTGCCGGTCGGGGTCGGGCGACTCGAACTCGACGTCGACGATGACGACGCAGCCGGGGACGGGCGCCGTGCCGTCCTCGCGGGTGAGGCTGCGGTAGTGCCGGTACCTGCCGAGCCACAGTCGCTCGATGCCCGGCACGGCGGTGTCGATCTCGTCGACGCGCTCCTGCCGGTGGGTCTTGACGAAGGCCTCGTACGCCTGCTCGTCGGCCCACTGCGAGTGGTGCAGCAGCGTGCTGCCGTCGTGGCCGGTGTAGACGTGGTAGCCCAGCAGGTCGTCGGCGGGCCAGGGCCGGCGCTCCCAGGTGCGGGCGATGACGTCGACGGTCTGCCGCTGCCGTTCGGGGGTGCCCACCCGCCAGGTGCTGAAGAAGGGTGCCTGGACGTCGGGGCGGGCGAGTTCGGGGTGGGCGTCGGTACGGCGGGTCATGCCGGCCTCCATCGGTCGGTGGTTCGTCGGGTGCACGCACCACACTCGGGGCTCGACCAAGGTTGAGGTCAAGTGCCCTCCGGCCGGACATGCGTGAGGAGGGGCCCGTTCGCAGGCCCCTCCTCGCGTCGTGCCCTCAGCAGGGCCCGCGGTGGCGGCGCCGCAGCACGCCCGCCGCCACGACCGCGCCCGCCGCCGCCCCGGCGACCAGCACCGCCCGGGGATGCCCGAGCCCCGCCCGCACCGCGCCGCGAGCCCGCTGCGGCACGCGCCGCTCGACGGTGTGGCCGGCCCTGCCCGCCTTGTCCTGCACGGTGTGGCCGGCCTGACCCGCCTTGTCCTGCACGGCGTGCCCCGCCTGCCCGGCCTTGTCCTGCACGGTGTGGCCGGCCTGACCCGCCCTGTCCTGCACGGCGTGACCGGCCCGGCTCGCCTTGCCCTGCACCGCGTGCCCGGCCTGCGCGGCGGAACTGCGCAGCTGCACGGTCATGGCGCCGGCCTTGTCCCTGAGGTCGGCGGCCCGGGCCTTGGCACGGCCCTTCACGTCCGCCTTGCCGGCCAGCTCCTCCACGGTGTCGCCGAGCTGGCTCCGGGTCTGTTCGATCTGCTGCCGCAGCTCGTCGGGGCCCTTGGCCCCGCCCACTGGCTGCGCGGTGGAGCCGGCCCTCGTGCCGTCCCCGCTCGTCGCGTCGGTCATCGATGCGCCCTTTCCCTGATCACGTCCACGTCGGTCCTGACGCTGCCGAGGGTCGCCTCGGGTTTCGGGGGCACGGCGCGGCGGAGCTGAGTGCGGCCCATCATGGCCAGTACGCCCGCGATCACGAAGAGCACCGCCGTCACGATGAGCGCCGCGGCCCAGACGGGCAGCGCCAGCGAGAGCGCGGCGGTGGCCGTGCCGGCCAGCGCGAACAGACCGACGTACGCGATGGCTCCCGCGGCGCCGAGCATCCCGCCGCCGCGCCCGGCGCGCTTGCCCTTCTCGGCCAGTTCCATCTTGGCGAGGGCCACTTCCTGGCGCACGAGCCGGGAGAGCTGTTCGGTGGCCTGACCGACGAGATCGCCCACGGAGTGCTGCTGCTCGTCGCGCACCGGCCTGGTGTGCATGGTCCCGGTCACGGTTCCGCCTCCTCTCGGTTCGGAGCACCCCGGGTACCCCCGGCCGACCGGCACTACCCCTGCCGGTGTCCGCCCACCGATCTCGCAGCGTCCCTTACTGGTACCTCGTAGCAGATTTAAGTAGAGCTGCACGGTCGTCGCGCCGACACTGCTTCCATGACGACGGACCACCGCTCCCCCGCTCCTTTCGGCCGCGCCCTGTGCGCCATGGTCACGCCCTTCACCGAGTCCGGCGCGCTCGATCTGGACGGTGCCCAGCGGCTCGTCGACCGGCTGGTGTCGGCCGGCTGTGACGGTCTGGTGCTGTCCGGCACCACGGGCGAGTCGCCGACCACCACGGACGCCGAGAAGGCGGCGCTGGTGACGGCGGTGCGGGAGGCGGTCGGCGACCGCGCGGCGCTGGTCGCCGGGGTGGGCACCGCCGACACGCGGCACACGGTGGAGCTGGCGCTGGCCGCGGAGAAGGCCGGCGCGGACGGGCTGCTGGTGGTGTCGCCCTACTACAGCAGGCCTCCGCAGGACGCCCTGGAGGAACACTTCCGGGAGGTCGCGGACGCGTCCGGTCTGCCCCTCGTGCTCTACGACATCCCCGGCCGCACCGGCACCCGCATCGAGCCCGACACGCTGGTCCGTCTCGCCGGCCACCCGCGGATCGTCGCCGTCAAGGACTGCTCCTACGACCTTCTCGGCACCCAGAAGGTCCTCTCCCGCACCGACTTGGCCTACTACGCGGGCTGCGACGAGCAGGTCCTAGCCCTGTACGCGGTGGGCGCGGCGGGGTACGTCAGCACGGTCGCGAACGTCGTACCGGAGCTGTTCCGGTCCGTCCTCGACGCCTTCGACGCGGGCGACACGGGGCGGGCCGCTCTGCTGCAGCGCCGGGCGGTCCCGCTGATCGAGGCGATGATGGCGGCGGGTCTGCCCGGCACGGTCACGGCGAAGGCGCTGCTGGGCGCGCTGGGCCTGCCCGCGGGCCCGGTCCGGGCCCCGCTGCGGGCCGCGGACCGGGAGACGACCGGCGCCCTGCTGACCGCCTACGAGGAGCTGGTCGCCGGCGCCGGTCAGCTCCAGGTGTAGCCGTCGCCGAACAGCAGGGTGTGTTCCAGTACGTCCTCCGCCGGGTCGTCGATCTGCCCCACGTTGACGTTGAGGAGGCCGACCCGGGGGCCGTTGTGCGAACCGGTGGTGGTCTCGTCGGCGTGCGCGGCCCCCGCCGGGGCCCAGCACACCAGCACGGCGGCGCCCGCCCCGGCCAGCCAACGCGCCACGGTCCTCGCCCGCTCGTTCGTCATACCAGGTCCTCGTTTCGTCGGATCGGCGTCTGATCGGACTCTGCGTCCACCCGTTCATCCGCCAAGACCACCGGAAGGTCACGGCCGTCATCCGTATGTGCGGGGGGCGCTCGGAGCACGCGGAGGCAAATCGTGTTGGCACCACACCACCCGCGAGCCTAGGGTCGCGCGGTGAGCAGACGACGTTATGTGGCCCGGGGCGTTCCGGACGGATACCGGATCTGGGACAACCGCAGGGGCCGCTTCTGGGGTGAGCACTACGAGCTGTGCCCGGACGACCTCCTGCAAGAGCTGAACGGCGCGGCCGACCGGGACCGTATCACCGCGCTGCTGAAGCGGTACCGGGCTCTGAAACGCTGAACGCCCTCCCGGCGCGCCGTGGACGGACGCGTCGGGAGGGCGGTTCGGTTCGGGGCCGGCGACCTCGGTCGGTCAGTTGTGGCTGTGCAGAACCTCGTTCAGGCCGCCCCACACCGCGTTGTTCGGGCGGGCCTCGACCGTGCCCGTGACCGAGTTGCGGCGGAAGAGGATGTTGGAGGCGCCGGAGAGTTCGCGGGCCTTGACGACCTGGCCGTCGGGCATGGTCACGCGGGTGCCCGCGGTGACGTAGAGACCGGCCTCGACCACGCACTCGTCGCCCAGCGCGATGCCGACGCCCGCCTCGGCGCCGACCAGGCAGCGCTCGCCGATGACGATGCGCACGTTGCCGCCGCCCGAGAGGGTGCCCATGGTGGAGGCGCCGCCGCCGATGTCGGAGCCGTCGCCGACGACGACGCCCGCGGAGATGCGGCCCTCGACCATCGAGGTGCCCAGCGTGCCGGCGTTGAAGTTGACGAAGCCCTCGTGCATGACCGTGGTGCCCTCGGCCAGGTGCGCGCCGAGCCGGACGCGGTCGGCGTCGGCGATGCGGACGCCCTTGGGGGCGACGTAGTCCGTCATGCGCGGGAACTTGTCGACCGAGGTGACCTGGAGGTGCAGGCCCTCGGCGCGGGCGTTGAGGCGGACCTTCTCGATGTCGTCGACGGCGACCGGGCCCAGCGAGGTCCAGGCGACGTTGGCGAGGTGGGCGAAGATGCCGTCCAGGTTCTGGCCGTGCGGCTGGACCAGGCGGTGGGAGAGCAGGTGCAGGCGCAGGTAGACGTCGTGCGTGTCGACCGGCTTCTCGTCCAGCGAGGAGATGACCGTGCGGACCGCGACCACCTCGACGCCGCGGCGGGCGTCGGGACCGACCGCGGCGGTGGCGCCGCCGCCGAGCAGTTCGGCCGCCTGCTCGGCGGTGAGTCGCTCGGTGCCGGACGGTCCGGGCTCGGCGGCGAGTTCCGGGGCGGGGAACCAGGTGTCGAGGACGGTGCCGTCGGCGGCGATCGTGGCGAGCCCGGCGGCCACGGCGCCGGTGGTGCGGGAAGCAGTCGTGTCGGTCATGAGGGCAACCTAACCGGCCGGGGGCTCCGGTTGCGAACCGACCGCCGGGCATCTCACGTGCCGGTCGCCCCCACCCCGGCCCGCGCCCGCCCGTCTCGGCCCAGCACCCGCGCCAGCACCTCCCGCGCGTAGTCCTCGTCGTACACCGAGTCCGTCAGGAGCACCTGCAGGCAGATCCCGTCCAGGACCGCGACCAGCGCCCGCGCCGTCACCGGGTCCGTCCGGGTGGCGAGGAGCGCGCCCACCCCTTCGCACCACTCCGCGGCCACCGGGCGCAGCGCGGGACGGCGCAGGGCCGCCAGATACAGCTCGTACTCCAGCTCGACGCCCGTGCGGTCCCCGCCCAGCCACTCGCCGAGGACGCGGGCCAGCTCGGCGGGGAGGTCCGCGCCGGGGTCGGCGAGGGCCGGGTGCCCCGCGACCACCTTGGCGAAGCCCTCGTTGGCCTGGCGCAGGGCGGCGACCAGGAGTTCGTCGAGGGTGGCGAAGTGGTACGTCGTCGAGCCCAGGGGGACGTCCGCCTCGGCGGCGACCGTGCGGTGGCTGAGGCCCGCGATGCCCTGCCGCCCGACGACCCGGATCGCCGCGTCGATGATCCGCTGACGCCGCTCGGGGTCGTGGCGGCGCGGCATCAGTGCGCTCCGCCCAGGTTGAGGACGACGACGCCGATGATGATCAGCGCGATGCCGGCGGCCTTGGCCGTGGTCATCCCCTCGCCCATGAACGCCACGCCGATGGCGGCGATGGCCGCCGTGCCGACACCGGCCCAGATGGCGTAGGCGGTGCCGACGGCGAGGGTCTTCAGGGTCTGGGCGAGCAGTGTGAAGGAGAGGATGTAGGCGAGTGCCGTCAGTAGCGAGGGGACCAGCCTGGTGAAGCCCTCGCTGTACTTCATGGCGGTGGTGCCGGCGACCTCGGCGGCGATGGCTCCGGCCAGGAGCAGATATCCCATGTGTACGAGCGTACATAACGAAGGCGTCCACACGCACGAGAACGGCGGCGCCCATCGGGCGCCGCCGTTCTCTCAAGCGGTGTGTCTCAGACGTCTCAGACGTTGAAGCCGAGCGCGCGCAGCTGCTCGCGGCCGTCGTCCGTGATCTTGTCCGGGCCCCACGGCGGCATCCAGACCCAGTTGATCCGCAGCTCGTTGACGAGGCCGTCCGTGGCGGACTTGGCCTGGTCCTCGATCACGTCGGTCAGCGGACAGGCCGCCGACGTCAGGGTCATGTCGATCGTCGCGATGTTCGCGTCGTCGATGTGGACGCCGTAGATCAGGCCCAGGTTGACGACGTCGATACCCAGCTCGGGGTCCACGACGTCCAGCAGGGCTTCGCGAACCTCCTCCTCGGAGGCCGGCTTCATTTCCACGGTCTCACTCATGCCGTCGTCTCCTTCTCGGCGTCGGCGCCGTCCAGTGCCTGGGCCGTCGCGTCCTTCCAGGCCATCCAGCTCAGCAGGGCGCACTTGACCCGGGCCGGGTACTTCGAGACCCCGGCGAACGCGACCGCGTCCTCCAGGACCTCCTCCATCGCGTCGTCGGGCTCGATCCGGCCCTTGGACTGCATCAGCTCCAGGAAGGTCTCCTGGATCTGCTGTGCCCGGGCCAGGTCCTTGCCGACCAGCAGGTCGTTCAGCACGGAGGCGCTGGCCTGGCTGATCGAGCAGCCCTGCCCCTCGTAGCTGACGTCGCTGATCGTCGTGCCGTCGTACTTCACGCGGAGGGTGATCTCGTCACCGCATGTCGGGTTGACGTGGTGGACCTCGGCGTCGCCATCCCGCAAGCCCCGCCCGTGCGGGTTCTTGTAGTGGTCCAGGATGACTTCCTGGTACATGGAGTCCAGCTTCATGCTCTTCGCTCGTCCCGTCAGCCGAAGAAGTTCCGTACGTGCTCCAGGCCGTCGACCAGGGCGTCGATCTCGGCCGGCGTGGAGTACAGATAGAACGACGCTCGCGTGGTCGCAGGAATTCCGTAGCGCAGGCAGACGGGGCGGGCGCAGTGGTGGCCGACCCGGACCGCGATGCCCTGTTCGTCCAGGACCTGACCGACGTCGTGGGGGTGGATGTCGCCGAGCGTGAAGCTGATCGCCGCGCCGCGCTCCTCGGCCGTGGTGGGGCCGATGATGCGCAGGTCCGGGACCTCCAGCAGCCGCTTGACGGCGTACTCCGTGAGCGCGTGCTCGTGGGCGAGGATCTTGTCCATCCCGATCGAGTTCAGGTAGTCGATCGCCGCGCCCAGGCCGACCGCTCCCGCGATGGGGGGCGTGCCCGCCTCGAACTTGTGCGGTGCCGGGGCGTAGGTGGAGGAGTGCATCGAGACGGTCTCGATCATCTCGCCGCCGCCGAGGAACGGGGGCAGGTCCTCCAGCAGCTCCTGGCGGCCCCACAGGACGCCGATGCCGGTCGGGCCGCACATCTTGTGGCCGGTGAAGGCCACGAAGTCGGCCTGGAGGGCCTGGACGTCCATCGGCATGTGCGGCGCGGCCTGGGAGGCGTCGATGCACACGAGCGCGCCGACCTCCTGGGCGCGGCGCACGATCGCCTCGACCGGGTTCTGGGTGCCCAGGATGTTGGAGACCAGCACGAAGGAGACGATCTTCGTCTTCTCGGTGATGACCTCGTCGATGTTGGACAGGTCCAGGCGGCCGTCGTCGGTCAGGCCGAACCAGCGGAGCTTCGCGCCGGTGCGCTGCGCGAGCAGCTGCCACGGCACGATGTTGGAGTGGTGCTCCATCTCCGTGATGACGATCTCGGTCTCGTGGTCCACGCGGTAGGGCTCGTCGGCCCAGCCCAGCATGTTGGCCACGAGGTTGAGGGACTCCGAGGCGTTCTTGGTGAAGATCACCTCGTCGCGGGAGGGCGCGTTGATGAACTCCGCGACCTTGTCCCGCGCGCCCTCGTACAGCGCCGTGGCCTCCTCTGCGAGGACGTGCACGCCACGGTGGACGTTGGCGTTGTGCTGCTCGTAGTACTCGTCGAGCACGTCGATGACCTGGCGCGGGGTCTGCGAGGTCGCGGCGTTGTCGAGGTAGACGAGCTTCTTACCGTCGTGGAGCACGCGGTCCAGGATCGGGAAGTCCTTGCGGATCGCCTCGGTGTCGAGGAGGCCCGGCAGCTGTGTCACTCGGATGCGCCGCCCTTCGTGTATGCCTCGTAGCCCTCGGCCTCCAGCTTGTCGGCCAGCTCGGCGCCGCCCGACTCGGCGATGCGGCCGTTCGCGAAGACGTGGACGTGATCGGGCTTGATGTAGCGCAGGATGCGCGTGTAGTGGGTGATCAGCAGGGTGCCGACCTCGCCCGACTCATGGACCCGGTTGACGCCCTCGGAGACGACGCGCAGGGCGTCGACGTCGAGGCCGGAGTCGGTCTCGTCGAGGATCGCGATCTTCGGCTTGAGCAGCTCCAGCTGGAGGATCTCGTGGCGCTTCTTCTCACCACCGGAGAAGCCCTCGTTGACGTTGCGCTCGGCGAAGGCGGGGTCCATGTTGAGGCGCTCCATGGCCTCCTTGACCTCCTTCACCCAGGTGCGCAGCTTGGGGGCCTCGCCGCGGACGGCGGTGGCGGAGGTGCGCAGGAAGTTGGAGACGGAGACGCCGGGGACCTCGACCGGGTACTGCATGGCGAGGAAGAGGCCGGCGCGGGCACGCTCGTCGACGGACATCTCCAGGACGTCCTCGCCGTCGAGGGTGACGGTGCCGCCGGTGATCGTGTACTTGGGGTGACCCGCGAGGGAGTAGGCGAGGGTCGACTTGCCGGAGCCGTTGGGGCCCATGATGGCGTGCGTCTCGCCCTGCTTCACGGTGAGGTCGACGCCCTTGAGGATCTCCTTCGTGGCGTTGTCGGCCTCGACGGTGACGTGCAGGTCTCGGATTTCAAGCGTTGCCATGGGTGCCTCAGGACTCCTGGGTGAGGGAGACGAGCACGTCGTCCCCTTCGATCTTTACGGGGTATACGGGGACGGGGCGCGTCGCCGGCAGACTGTCGGGCTTGCCCGAGCGGAGGTCGAAGCGCGAGCCGTGCAGCCAGCACTCGATGTGGCAGTCGTCGACCTCGCCCTCGGCGAGGGAGACGTTCGCGTGCGAGCAGATGTCGTGGATCGCGAAGACCTCGCCCTCGGTGCGCACGACGGAGATCGGCGTGCCGTCGAGTTCCACCCGCTTGGGGGTGTCCTCCTCCAGCTCGCCCGCTCCACAGACGCGTACGAAGGTCATGCGACCGACGCCTCCAGCTCCTCTTCGATCTTCGCGAGCAGGCGCTCCTCGATGTCCGCGACGCCGATCTGCTGGACCAGCTCGGCGAAGAAACCGCGGACCACCAGGCGGCGGGCGTCGATCTCGGGGATGCCGCGCGCCATCAGGTAGAAGAGCTGCTCGTCGTCGAAGCGGCCGGTCGCGGAGGCGTGGCCGGCGCCGACGATCTCGCCGGTCTCGATCTCCAGGTTCGGCACCGAGTCGACCCGCGCGCCGTCCGTGAGGACGAGGTTGCGGTTCATCTCGTAGGTGTCGGTGCCCTCGGCCGCGGCCTCGATGAGCACGTCACCGATCCAGACCGCGTGCGCGTCGTCGCCCTGGAGCGCGCCCTTGTAGACGACGTTGGACTTGCAGTGCGGGACGTTGTGGTCGACCAGGAGGCGGTGCTCCTGGTGCTGGCCCTGGTCGGTGAAGTACAGGCCGAACAGCTCGGCCTCGCCGCCGGGACCGGCGTAGGCGACACGCGGGTGCAGCCGGACCAGGTCGCCGCCGAAGGTGACCACGAAGGACTTGAAGGTGGCGTCCCGGCCGATCAGCGCGTTGTGCTGGCCGACGTGCACGGCCTTGTCGTCCCAGTCCTGGACGGAGACGACGGTCAGCTTGGCGCCGTCGCCCAGGACGTAGTCGACGTTGGCGGCGAGCACCGCGTCACCGGTGTGGTCGATGACGACCACGGCCTCGGCGAAGGCGCCCAGCTCGACGACCTGGTGGGCGTAGGCGGTGCCGCCCTCGCCGTGCACGGCGATACGGATCGGCTCGGTGAGGACCGTCTCCTTGGGGACGGTGAGCACGCCGGCCTTCTCGAACGCCGAGTGGGCCTGGGCGGCGACCCGGTCCACGGGGGTGCCCGCCCTGCCGATGCGCGCGTCGTCGCGGCCGACGGTCTCGACGACGACGCCCTCGGGCGCGTCGATGTCGACCTTCACGCCGTCGCCGGTGGCGACCGCGGTGCCGTCGTGCAGCCCGCGCAGCCGCTCCAGCGGCGTGAACCGCCACTCCTCCTCGCGGCCGTGCGGGACCGGGAAGTCCGCCACGTCGAAGGACGCGGGCGCACTCATGCGCGTGGCGACGGTCGACTCGGCGGCCACCGCGATCTGGCCCGCGGTGGTGGACCCCACGGGGATGTTCTGAGCCTCAGCCATGGCTGTCGGTCTGCTCTCTTCCTACGTCAGAAATCTGGCGACTGCTTCGGGGGCGGGTCTTAACCGACCGCGCCTTCCATCTGCAGCTCGATCAGCCGGTTGAGCTCGAGCGCGTACTCCATCGGCAGCTCCTTGGCGATCGGCTCGACGAAGCCGCGCACGATCATCGCCATCGCCTCGAACTCGCTCAGACCGCGGCTCATCAGGTAGAAGAGCTGGTCCTCGGAGACCTTGGAGACGGTCGCCTCGTGGCCCATGGACACGTCGTCCTCACGGACGTCCACGTACGGGTACGTGTCGGAGCGGGAGATGGTGTCGACGAGCAGCGCGTCGCACAGCACGTTCGACTTGGAGCCGTGGGCGCCCTCGCCGATCTCGACGAGACCGCGGTAGGAGGTGCGGCCGCCGCCGCGCGCCACGGACTTCGAGACGATGTTGGAGGACGTGTTCGGCGCCATGTGGACCATCTTGGAGCCGGCGTCCTGGTGCTGCCCCTCACCCGCGAAGGCGATGGACAGGGTCTCGCCCTTGGCGTGCTCGCCCATCAGGTAGACGGCCGGGTACTTCATCGTCACCTTGGAGCCGATGTTGCCGTCGATCCACTCCATGGTCGCGCCCTCGTACGCCACGGCGCGCTTGGTGACCAGGTTGTAAACGTTGTTCGACCAGTTCTGGATGGTCGTGTAGCGGCAGCGGGCGTTCTTCTTGACGATGATCTCGACCACGGCGGAGTGCAGCGAGTCCGACTGGTAGATCGGCGCGGTGCAGCCCTCGACGTAGTGCACGTAGGCACCCTCGTCGACGATGATCAGGGTCCGCTCGAACTGGCCCATGTTCTCCGTGTTGATACGGAAGTAGGCCTGGAGCGGGATCTCGACGTGCACGCCCTTCGGCACGTAGATGAAGGAGCCGCCGGACCACACGGCGCTGTTCAGCGACGCGAACTTGTTGTCACCGACGGGGATGACGGTGCCGAAGTACTCCTTGAAGAGCTCCGGGTGCTCCTTCAGGGCGGTGTCGGTGTCGAGGAAGATGACGCCCTGCTCCTCCAGGTCCTCGCGGATCTGGTGGTAGACGACCTCCGACTCGTACTGCGCGGCGACACCGGCGACGAGGCGCTGCTTCTCCGCCTCGGGGATGCCGAGCTTGTCGTACGTGTTCTTGATGTCCTCGGGCAGGTCCTCCCAGGACGCCGCCTGCTTCTCCGTGGAGCGCACGAAGTACTTGATGTTGTCGAAGTCGATACCCGACAGGTCCGAGCCCCAGTTCGGCATGGGCTTCTTCTCGAAGAGGCGCAGGCCCTTGAGGCGGAGCTTGGTCATCCACTCCGGCTCGTTCTTCTTCGCGGAGATGTCGCGGACGACGTCCTCGTTGATGCCGCGCTTGGCAGAGGCGCCGGCCGTGTCGGAGTCGGCCCAGCCGTATTCGTACTTGCCCAGGCCCTCGAGCTCAGGGTGAGCAGTCTCCGTGGGGAGAGTCATGCGGGGTTCCTCCCGGCCGTGCTTGCAGATGCGTTAGCGGTGTTCGTGGGCGCTTGCGCCGCCGTGGGCGGCGCGTGCGAAGTCTTCGGAATGAACGTGGTGCAGACCCCGTCGCCGTGCGCGATGGTCGCGAGCCGCTGTACATGTGTACCGAGCAGCTCGGCGAAAAATTCCGTCTCCGCCTCGCACAGCTGCGGAAACTGCTCTGCGACGTGGGCGACCGGGCAGTGGTGCTGGCACAGCTGCTCGCCCTGCTGGGGGTGGGGTGCGCTCCGCGCGGTAGCAGCGTACCCGTCCGCGCTCAGGGCCTTGGCCAGCGCTTCCGTACGCTGCTCCGGCGGCACGGACTCGACCGCCTTGCGGTACGCGCCCGTCTGGCCGGCGATGCGGGCTCGGGCGAAGGCGGCGATGGCCTTCTCCCCGCCCTCCTGCTCGGCGATCCAGCGCAGGGCGTCCGCGGCCAGCTTGTCGTACGACTGGTCGAAGGCGTCCCGGCCGCAGTCGGTGAGCGCGAAGACCTTGGCCGGCCGTCCGCGCGTGCGCGTGCCGTAGACCCGCTGCTCGCGGGCTTCGACCACGTCGTCGGCGACCAGCGCGTCGAGGTGGCGCCGGACGGCTGCCTGGGTCAGCCCCAGACGCCCGGCGAGCTCGGCGACGGTCGACGGCCCGTGGTCCAGGATGGAGCGCGCGACGCGGTTGCGGGTGGACCGCTCACCGGTCGCGAGTTCCTCCTGCGGAGCCTCGCCAACGTTTTTCACAACGCCATTGTTGCGTAATTCCTCGGAGCCGGGCAAGCCGCGTCCGGATCATCGGACGGTGCCCTGCGTCACTTAGGTATACCTAATCTGACCTGCGGAAACGATCTTTGATCGATCAATCCGGTGGCGCCCGGGCCGCCGCTGCGGGACACTCCCCGGCATGCCCGCACCCCCTCCCACCGGCCCACTCGTCACCCGCGGCGCGATCGCCGCCGGACTGCGCGAGCTGGGTGTGCGCAGTGACGACACGCTCCTCGTGCACTCGTCCCTCAGCTCCCTCGGATGGGTCTGCGGAGGGCCCGTCGCGGTGGTCCAGGGGCTGCTCGACGCGCTCGGCCCGGACGGCACCCTGGTGGTCCCCACCCAGACCGGCGACCTCTCGGACCCGGCACTGTGGCGCAGCCCGCCGGTGCCGGAGGAGTGGTGGGAGACCGTCCGCGCGGCGATGCCCGCCTACGACCCGCTGATCACGCCCTCGCGCGGGGTCGGGGTGATCCCCGAGACCGTGCGCACCTGGCCGGGCGCCCTGCGCAGCGCGCACCCGCAGACGTCGTTCGCCGCCGTCGGCCCGCGCGCCGCCGAGGTGGTCGCCGGGCACGCGACGGACTGTCGGCTCGGTGAGCGCAGTCCCCTGGCGGCCCTGGAACGGATGGCCGCCCGGGTGCTGCTGCTCGGCGCCGGCTACGAGGCGTGCACCGGCTTCCACCTCGCCGAGTACCGGATTCCCTCCCCGCTGGTGGAGGTGGGGCGGCCGGGGCCGGTGGGGTGGGAGCGGGTGACCGAGGTGTCGATCACCTCCGAGCGGTTCGACGAACTGGGAGACGACTTCGAACGCGACCGGCCCGTCCTGCGCGGCCGGGTCGGCGCGGCGGTGACGCGGCTGTTCCCGCTGGCGGACGCGGTGGCTTACGCGGAACGGTGGCTGCCGGTCCACCGGCCGCGGGAGTGAGGGCGCCGGGCGCCGGTGCGGGGCACCGCCCCGGGCGGTGACTCGTACGAGGAACGCGCGCCGCGGGCCGGTGCTGCGGGCGGACTCCGCCCGCGAGCCCGTACGCCGTCACCGCCGCGCCCGCTCTCGCCCTCCCGCCCCCTCGCCCCCTCACCCCGAGGGGCGCGCTCCCCACGCCCGCGCCGCGCTCCGGACGGTCCCGCCTCCGCCGAGGAGGACCCCGCCACCACCCCTCCGGAGGAGATCCCGCACCCCCGCGCCCGGCCCCTCCCCCGCCTACCTAGACTCGTGACCCATGCGAAGCGAGCCCGTGGTCCAGGTCCAGGCCCTGGTGAAGCGGTACGGCACGAAGACCGCGGTGGACGGCCTCGACCTGGTGGCCCGGGCGGGTGTCACCGCCGTACTCGGCCCCAACGGAGCCGGCAAGACGACCACGGTCGAGACCTGCGAGGGGTACCGGAGGCCGGATTCCGGCACGGTGCGCGTCCTGGGCCTCGACCCGGTACGGCAGGGCGGCGAGCTGCGGCCCCGGATCGGCGTGATGCTCCAGTCCGGCGGCGTCTACTCCGGCGCCCGCGCGGACGAGATGCTGCGCCACGTCGCGAAGCTCCACGCCCACCCGCTGGACGTCGACGCCCTGATCGAGCGGCTGGGACTCGGCTCGTGCGGCCGGACCACGTACCGCAGGCTCTCCGGCGGCCAGCAGCAGCGGCTCGCCCTCGCGATGGCCGTGGTCGGGCGCCCCGAGCTGGTGTTCCTGGACGAGCCGACCGCCGGACTGGACCCGCAGGCCCGCCGCGCCACCTGGGACCTGGTGCGGGACCTGCGCACCGACGGCGTGTCCGTCATCCTCACCACCCACCACATGGACGAGGCCGAACAGCTCGCCGACGACGTCGCCGTCATCGACACCGGCCGGGTCATCGCCCAGGGCTCCCCCGAGGAACTGTGCCGAGGCGGCGCCGAGAACACCCTGCGCTTCACCGGCCGCCCCGGACTGGACGTCGCCTCGCTCCTCAAGGCGCTGCCCGCCGACTCCTCGGCCGCCGAGCTGACGCCGGGCACCTACCGCGTCAACGGCAAGGTCGACCCGCAGCTCCTCGCGACCGTGACGTCCTGGTGTGCCCAGCACGGGGTGATGCCGGACCGGATCTCGGTGGAGCGGCACACCCTGGAGGACGTCTTCCTGGAACTGACGGGCAAGGAACTGCGCTCATGACGACGACCACCGGCACCTACACGCCGAAGCCCGGCGCCGCGCCGCTCGGCCGCATGATCGCCGCGCAGGCCGCGCTCGAGACGAAGATGCTGCTGCGCAACGGCGAGCAGCTGCTGCTCACGGTGATCATCCCGACGCTGCTGCTGGTGCTCTTCAGCACCGTCGACATCGTCGACACCGGGGCGGGCGAGGCCGTCGACTTCCTGGCGCCCGGCATCCTGGCGCTCGCCGTGCTGTCGACGGCGTTCACCGGACAGGCCATCGCGACCGGCTTCGAGCGCCGGTACGGGGTGCTCAAGCGGCTGGCCGCCTCACCGCTGCCCCGCTGGGGCCTGATGACCGCGAAGACGGTGGCCGTGCTGGTCACCGAGGTGCTCCAGATCGTCCTGCTGACCGTGATCGCCTTCGCGCTGGGCTGGTCGCCGCAGGGCAACCCGTTCGCCGTGCTGCTGCTCCTGGTCCTCGGCACGGCCGCCTTCTCGGGGCTCGGGCTGCTCATGGCGGGCACGCTGAAGGCCGAGGCGACGCTGGCCGCCGCGAACCTCGTCTTCCTGCTGCTGCTCGTCGGCGGCGGGGTGATCGTGCCGCTGGACAAGTTCCCGGACGCGGCACAGAGCGTGCTGGGGCTGCTGCCGATCTCCGCCCTGTCGGACGGCCTGCGGGACGTCCTCCAGCACGGCGCCTCGATGCCCTGGGGCGACCTGGGCATCCTCGCCGCATGGGGCGTCGTCGGGATCGCGGCCGCCGGGAAGTTCTTCCGCTGGGAGTAGGGCCGCGATGCCTGGAACCGACCCTCGTGAAAGCGTGCACAAGCGGGCGCCTACGATGGACGGCGTGCCAAACGTGACCCGCGCCGACGCCGCAGCCGCCGTGCGCAACCCGCTCGCCTTCATCGCCGCACGCTGGACCCCGGACCCCCGGACGGTCCGGCGGGCGGCCCTCGTCGCACTCGTCATGTCGGTGGTCATCGTGGTCACCGGTGGAGCGGTGCGCCTGACCGGTTCGGGCCTCGGCTGCCCGACCTGGCCCAAGTGCACCGAGGACTCGCTGACCAACACCAGCGAGATGGGCGTCCACGGCGTCATCGAGTTCGGCAACCGCCTGCTGACCTACGTGCTGTGCGCGGCGGTCGGCTGGGCGATCATCGCCGCGCGGTCTCAGAAGCCGTTCCGGCGCAGCCTGACGCGGCTGGGCTGGGCGCAGTTCTGGATCGTGATGGGCAACGCGATCCTCGGCGGCATCGTGGTCCTCGTCGGCCTCAACCCGTATACGGTCGCCGCGCACTTCCTGCTCTCCACCGCGCTGATCGCGGTCGCCACCGTGATGTGGCGGCGCACCGGGGAGGGCGACGCGGCACCGCGCCCCCTGGTCGGCAAGGCGATCCAGCAGCTGGTGTGGGTACTGGTCGGGGTCTCCGTACTGCTGATCGCGGTCGGCACCGTGGTGACCGGCGCGGGCCCGCACGCGGGCGACTCCAGCGAGGTCGAGCGGATGCCGATCGACTGGGAGACGGTGAGCAAGGTGCACGCCGTGCTCGCGTGGGTCGTGGTGACGCTGACGTTCGCGCTGTGGTTCGTGCTGAAGGCGGTCGACGCGCCCAAGGGTCCGCTGGCCCGTACCCGGGACCTGTTCCTGGTGCTGCTCGCGCAGGGTGCGGTGGGTTACATCCAGTACTTCACCGACCTGCCCGAGGTCCTGGTCGGCCTGCACATGTTCGGCTCGTGCGTGATGTGGATCGCAACACTGCGGGTCCTGCTGGCGTTGCGCGAACGACCTCACGAGGGCATCGCTGACGTTCAGATCTCGACCGGCTCCGCGCGACTGACGTCCGCAGCCAGCTGACCAGAGCGTGCGCCGCACGGGGCGGGGAAGATCTCGCCCAAGGCGTGATCGGTTACGTGCAGTACGGAACATCCCCGCAGGCGGCGCACGCCCGGTGAATAACGAGCCGACCCCGCCTCAGTCACCCACCCCGTACACCCGCCCCGCGTTCCCCGCCGCGATCATCCCCGCCACCCGCTGCGCGTCCCCCAGGGACCACGCCCCCTCGGCCACCCAGGTGCCCAGCACCCGTCCCAGGGCCTCGCGGAACAGGCGGGCGGCGACCACGTGCAGCTCGGGCAGGCCCTGTGCCCCGCTGGAGAAAAGGATCTTGCCGAAGGGGGCCAGCTCCAGGATCTCCGCGAGGACCGTCGCCGCGCGGGCGCCGGTGCGCACCAGGGCGGCGCCCGAGTCGGCGTAGACGTGCGGGAAGACGCCGGCGAGGTGGGCGGCGTGGCGGTGGTACGGGTAGCCGTGCAGCAGGACCAGGTCGGTGCCGAGGCCGGCGGTGGCCCGCACGAAGTCGGTGAGCAGGACCGGGTCGGTACGGTCGATGCGCAGGCCGGGCTCACCGAGACCCGCGTGCAGCTGGAGCGGCAGTCCGGAGGCCACGGCGATCCAGAGCAGGTGCCGCAGCAGCACCGGGTCGCTCAGCTCGCCGCCGACCTCGCGTCCGGTCAGCCAGCGGGCGGCGGCACCGCGCACCTCCCCCGGCCCCGGTGGTTCGGGCGCCAGCGCCAGACCGTGCCGTACGCCCGCGACCGAGGTGAAGGCGACCGCGTGGGCGGCTGCGCCGTGGACGGCCTCGGCGAGGTTGGCGAGGAAGGACTCGACGGTGCCGGAGGTGTCGGCGACCTGCTCGGCCAGCAGCTCCAGGCGCACGATCTCGTGGGCGTCGGCCGCGGCTGCCGAGGCCATCTCGTCGGGGCCGGTGAGGTCGCCGGGCAGGCCCGCGTCGACCAGGTAGGTCGTGATGCCGCTGCCGCGCAGCAGCCGGCGGTCGGCCTCCAGGACGCCGAGTTCGCGGCGCCGGGCCAGGTAGCGGGCGGGCGGGCAGTGCGGTTCCAGGCCGAGCAGGGGCGGGCACCAGCGGCGTACCGCGAAGCCGGTCTGGGTGTCGAAGAGGGTGGTGCCCGGGGCGGGCGGGCCCTCGGTGCGGGCCAGCTGGGCCTCGAAGGTTCCGAGGCCCAGCTCCGTTCTCAGTACGCCGTGGCAGTACTGGTCCACCAGGGACGGCGTTTCGATCATCCGGACTCCCCGTGACGGGACCGTTCGCCGTACGGCTCGTACGCCGTGCGGCTTCCTACGGTCCTAACGGGTGAACCCGGTCTCAGGTGTTGCTCGGCCCGCCGACCTGGATGCCGGCCATGCGCGACCACTCGTAGGGGCCGGTCTCGACCTTGGCCGCGAACTCGCCGTCGAAGTCCTCGTGGACGGTGATCCCGGACTTCTCCACGGCCTTGAGCGCGGTCGCGTAGGAGCGTGCGACCACGTCCCCCCAGGCGCCGTCCTCGCCGACCAGCACGATCCGGGCGCCGCGCTCGCCGAGGTAGGCCACCTGGCCCTCGGCACCGCCGTGCGCCTTGGAGAAGGAGTCGATCCGCCGGACGAGGCGCGTGGTCTCGCGCTCCGTCCTCGCGTCAGCCTGCTGGGTGTCCGACTGCTGCGTGTCTGCCATGGACAGGATGCTACCGACGGGTAGATCGAACGGCGACGGGCGGGGTGCGTGGCCTTGGCCACGCACCCCGCCCGTCCGAAGTCGCTTCAGCGCAGGAAGGGGTCCACCGCGATCGCCAGGAAGAGCACCGACACGTAGGTGATCGACCAGTGGAAGAGCCGCATCTCCTTGAGCTTGCCGCCGGTGACCTCGGCCTTGGCGCGGTTCTGCAGGCCGTGCGCCTCCCACAGCCACATGCCGCCGGCCAGCAGGGCGACCGCCGTGTAGAACCAGCCGGTGTAGCCCAGCGGCTGCAGCAGCAGCGACACGGCGACCATCACCCAGCTGTAGATGACGATCTGCCGGGCGACGACCTTGTTGGAGGCGATGACCGGGAGCATCGGCACGCCGACGCGCGCGTAGTCCTCCTTGACCTTCATGGACAGCGGCCAGTAGTGCGGCGGCGTCCAGAAGAACATGACCCCGAAGAGGATGATCGGCGCCCAGGACATCGAGTTCGTCACGGAGGACCAGCCGATGAGCACCGGCAGGCAGCCCGCGATGCCGCCCCAGACGATGTTCTGCGAGGTGCGGCGCTTGAGGATCATCGTGTAGACGACGACGTAGAAGAGGAGCGCGCCGAGCGAGAGCCAGGCCGACAGCCAGTTCACGGTGAGGCCGAACAGCAGCGTCGAGACGATCGCCAGGGTGATGCCGAAAGCGAGGCATTCGCGCGGGCTGACCATGCCGGTCACCAGCGGCCGCTGCGAGGTCCGGTCCATCAGCGCGTCGATGTCGCGGTCGATGTACATGTTCAGCGCGTTGGCGCCGCCCGCGGACAGGTAGCCGCCGACGCAGGTCAGCAGCACCAGCTTCAGATCCGGAACACCCTGCTCGGCGAGGAACATCACCGGAACGGTGGTGATCAGCAGAAGCTCGATGATCCGCGGCTTGGTCAGCGCCACGAACGCCTTGACACGGGCCCCGAACGGCCGGTGACTCGGGCTCTGGCTCGTCCCGATTACCCCCGCAGGACGGGATTCAACGGCCGTCACGCACACCCCTGACAGAGACATCCCAGCAAGCCTGACCGTGTGAAGTGGCGGTAAAGGCTCGCGCGTACCACGCCACTTTAGACGTTGCCCATACCTCGGCCTTCGCGGGGGTGGGGTCGTGTTGAGAAGGGTGCTCCGACGTGCGTCGGGCGAGTCGATTGAGCGGTCAGATGAGCGCCTCCGTATTCACTTGCCGAATGCGGTTTCGCCCAGTCGACAGGCGGATCGTGAAGAGTCCCGGCAGTCTGGTTTCCAGCGGAAAAACGCACGTACTTACGGGGGTAGGCTCAGCAACGGCCGGCCGATCTCACGGACGCGCCGGCAGCCGGTGGGCGCCCACGTGCACCGGCATCCGACATGTGGAGAGGAGCCCTGACTCAGGGTGAGCACCAAGCCGACCACCACAGACCTCGAGTGGACCGAACTGGACCAGCGGGCCGTGGACACCGCCCGCGTCCTGGCCGCCGATGCCGTACAGAAGGTTGGCAACGGCCATCCGGGTACGGCGATGAGCCTGGCGCCCGCCGCCTACACCCTCTTCCAGAAGGTGATGCGGCACGACCCCGCCGACGCGAACTGGGTCGGGCGCGACCGTTTCGTGCTGTCCGCCGGCCACTCGTCCCTGACCCTCTACACCCAGCTGTACCTGGCCGGCTTCGGCCTGGAGCTGGACGACCTGAAGTCCTTCAGGACGTGGGGCTCCAAGACCCCCGGCCACCCGGAGTACGGCCACACCACCGGCGTGGAGACCACGACCGGTCCGCTGGGCCAGGGTGTCGCCAACGCGGTGGGCATGGCGATGGCCGCCCGCTACGAGCGCGGTCTGTTCGACCCGGAGGCCGCCGAGGGCGAGTCGCCGTTCGACCACTTCGTCTACTGCATCGCCGGTGACGGCTGCCTCCAGGAGGGCATCTCCGCCGAGGCGTCCTCGATGGCGGGCCACCAGAAGCTGGGCAACCTGGTCCTGCTGTGGGACGACAACCACATCTCGATCGAGGGCGACACCGAGACCGCCGTCTCCGAGGACACCTGCAAGCGGTACGAGGCCTACGGCTGGCACGTGCAGCGCGTCGCCCCGAAGCCGGACGGCGACCTGGACCCGAACGCGATCTACGACGCGATCGAGGCGGCGAAGAAGGTCACCGACCGCCCCTCCTTCATCGCGATGCGCTCGATCATCGCCTGGCCCGCCCCACACGCGCAGAACACCGAGGCCGCCCACGGCTCGGCGCTCGGCGACGACGAGGTCGCGGCGACCAAGCGGGTCATGGGCTTCGACCCGGAGCAGAGCTTCGAGGTCTCCGACGAGGTCATCGGGCACACCCGCAAGGCGCTGGAGAAGGGCCAGGCCGCCCGCGCGGTGTGGGAGAAGGCGTACCAGCAGTGGCGGGACAACAACCGCGAGCGCGCCGCCGAGTACGACCGCGTCGCCAAGGGTGACCTCCCCAAGGGCTGGGAGGAGAAGATCCCGGTCTTCGAGACCGGCAAGGGCGTCGCCACGCGTGCCGCGTCCGGCAAGGTGCTCCAGGCGCTCGGCGCGGTGATCCCGGAGCTGTGGGGCGGCTCGGCCGACCTGGCCGGCTCGAACAACACGACGATCGACAAGACGTCGTCCTTCCTCCCGGCGGACAACCCGCTGCCGGAGGCGGACCCGTACGGCCGCACCATCCACTTCGGCATCCGCGAGCACGCGATGGCCGCGGAGATGAACGGCATCGCGCTGCACGGGAACACTCGTATCTACGGCGGAACGTTCCTGGTCTTCTCCGACTACATGCGCAACGCCGTCCGCCTGTCGGCGCTGATGCACCTGCCGGTGACGTACGTGTGGACGCACGACTCCATCGGCCTCGGCGAGGACGGCCCGACCCACCAGCCGGTCGAGCACCTCGCCTCGCTGCGCGCCATCCCGGGCCTGAACGTGGTCCGTCCGGCCGACGCCAACGAGACGGCGATCGCCTGGCGCGAGATCCTGCGCCGCTGGACGAAGGAGTTCGGCAAGGGCCAGCCGCACGGTCTGGCGCTGACCCGCCAGGGCGTGCCGACGTACGAGCCGAACGAGGACGCGGCCAAGGGCGGCTACGTCCTGTTCGAGGCCGAGGGCGGCGAGCCGCAGGTGGTGCTGATCGCCACCGGTTCCGAGGTGCACGTGGCCGTCGAGGCCCGTGAGGCGCTCCAGGCCGACGGTGTGCCGACGCGTGTCGTGTCGATGCCGTCCGTCGAGTGGTTCGAGCAGCAGGACCAGGGGTACCGGGACAGCGTCCTGCCCCCGTCCGTGAGGGCTCGTGTCGCGGTCGAGGCCGGGATCGGTCTGACCTGGCACAAGTACGTGGGGGACGCCGGCCGCATCGTTTCCCTGGAGCACTTCGGTGCTTCGGCCGACGGCAAGGTGCTCTTCCAGGAGTTCGGCTTCACTGCCGAGAACGTGGCCTCCGCTGCCCGGGAATCGCTGACCGCAGCCCAGCGCTGACGCTCACACACGACACGTAGGAGATGCATTTTCCATGACAGACGCACTCAAGCGCCTCTCCGATGAAGGCGTCGCGATCTGGCTGGACGACCTGTCGCGCAAGCGGATCACGTCCGGCAACCTCGCCGAGCTGATCGACCAGCAGCACGTCGTGGGCGTCACCACCAACCCGTCGATCTTCCAGAAGGCGATCTCGCAGGGCGACGGCTACGACCAGCAGCTCTCGGACCTCGCCGTCCGCCGGGTGTCGGTCGAAGAGGCCATCCGGATGATCACCACGGCGGACGTCCGCGACGCCGCCGACATCCTGCGCTCGGTGTACGACAACACCGGCGGCAAGGACGGCCGGGTCTCCATCGAGGTCGACCCGCGCCTGGCCCACAACACCCACGCGACGGTCGCCGAGGCCAAGCAGCTGGCCTGGCTGGTGGACCGGCCCAACACCTTCATCAAGATCCCGGCCACCGAGGCGGGCCTCCCGGCCATCGCCGAGACCATCGGCCTGGGCATCAGCGTCAACGTCACGCTGATCTTCTCGCTGGAGCGCTACCGCAAGGTCATGGACGCCTTCCTGACCGGCCTGGAGAAGGCCAAGGAGCGCGGCCTGGACCTCTCCCAGATCCACTCGGTGGCGTCCTTCTTCGTGTCCCGCGTGGACACGGAGATCGACAAGCGGATCGACGCGCTCGGCACCGACGAGGCCAAGGCGCTGCGCGGCAAGGCCGCCGTCGCCAACGCCCGCCTCGCCTACCAGGCGTACGAGGAGGTCTTCGCCTCCGACCGCTGGGCCGCCCTGGAGAAGGCCGGCGCCAACAAGCAGCGCCCGCTGTGGGCGTCGACCGGCGTCAAGGACAAGGCGTACAGCGACACCATGTACGTCACCGACCTGGTCGCGCCCAACACGGTGAACACGATGCCGGAGGCGACGCTGTTCGCCACCGAGGACCACGGCGAGATCAAGGGTGACGCCGTCGCCGGCACCTACGAGCAGGCCCGCGCGGACCTCGACGCGGTCGAGAAGCTGGGGATCTCCTACGACGAGGTGGTCCAGCTCCTGGAGAAGGAGGGCGTCGACAAGTTCGAGGACTCCTGGAACGACCTGCTCAAGTCGACGGAGGCAGAGCTCAAGCGCCTCGCTCCCTCGGAGGGCTAAAAATTGTCAAGCAGCAACCCGCTGCGTGACCCCGCAGACCGACGGCTCCCGCGTATCGCGGGGCCGTCGGGTCTGGTCATTTTCGGCGTCACCGGTGACCTCTCCCGCAAGAAGCTCATGCCCGCCGTGTACGACCTCGCCAACCGGGGTCTGCTGCCGCCGGGCTTCTCGCTCGTCGGGTTCGCGCGCCGCGACTGGGAGCACGAGGACTTCGCCCAGGTCGTGCACGACGCCGTCAAGGAGCACTCCCGCACACCGTTCCGTGAGGAGGTCTGGCAGCAGCTCATCCAGGGGATGCGTTTCGTCCAGGGCACCTTCGACGACGACGACGCCTTCGAGCGGCTGCGCGCCACCATCGACGACCTGGACAAGGCGCAGGGCACGGGCGGCAACTTCGCCTTCTACCTGTCGGTGCCGCCGAAGTCCTTCCCGGTCGTCATCCAGCAGCTGAAGAAGCACCAGCTGGCCGACCAGTCGAACGGCTCCTGGCGCCGCGCGGTGATCGAGAAGCCCTTCGGCCACGACCTGAGGTCGGCCGAGGAGCTCAACGCGATCGTCCACGAGGTCTTCGCCCCGGACCAGGTCTTCCGCATCGACCACTACCTGGGCAAGGAGACCGTCCAGAACATCCTGGCGCTGCGCTTCGCCAACACGATGTTCGAGCCGATCTGGAACCGGTCCTACGTGGACCACGTGCAGATCACGATGGCCGAGGACATCGGCATCGGCGGCCGGGCCGGCTACTACGACGGCATCGGCGCCGCCCGCGACGTCATCCAGAACCACCTGCTCCAGCTCCTCGCGCTGACCGCGATGGAGGAGCCCGCCTCCTTCGACGCGGACGCGCTGGCCGCCGAGAAGACCAAGGTGCTCGGCGCGGTCCGGCTCCCGAAGGACCTGGGCCGGGACACCGTCCACGCCCAGTACGCGGCGGGCTGGCAGGGCGGCGCGAAGGTCATCGGCTACCTCGACGAGGACGGCATCGACGCCAAGTCGAAGACCGACACCTACGCCGCGATCAAGGTCGGCATCGACAACCGCCGCTGGGCGGGCGTCCCCTTCTACCTGCGCACCGGCAAACGCCTGGGCCGCCGCGTCACGGAGATCGCGGTCGTGTTCCAGCGGGCGCCGCACTCCCCCTTCGACACGACGGCCACCGAGGAGCTGGGCTCGAACGCGATCGTCATCCGCGTCCAGCCCGACGAGGGCGTCACCGTCCGCTTCGGCTCCAAGGTGCCGGGCACGTCGATGGAGATCCGGGACGTATCGATGGACTTCGCGTACGGCGAGTCCTTCACGGAGTCCAGCCCGGAGGCGTACGAGCGCCTGATCCTGGACGTCCTCCTGGGCGACGCCAACCTCTTCCCGCGCACGGAGGAGGTCGAGCTGTCCTGGAAGATCCTCGACCCGATCGAGGAGTACTGGGACGAGCACTGCGTGCCTGCCCGGTACCCGGCCGGCACCTGGGGACCCGTCGAGGCGGACGAAATGCTCGAACGAGACGGACGGAGCTGGCGCCGCCCATGAAGACAGACCTCACGGACACCACGGCCAGCAAGATCAACAAGGCGCTGGTGCTGGGCCGCCGGGCGATCGGCACCCCGGCCATCGGCATGGTGCTCACGCTGGTCATCGTCACCGACGAGGAGAACGCCTACGACGCGCTGAGGGCCGCGAGCGACGCCGCGCACGAGCACCCCTCGCGCACGCTGGTCGTCATCAAGCGCGTCTCCCGCTCCCCCCGGGACCGTACGAAGTCCCGCCTGGACGCCGAGGTCCGCCTCGGCGCCGACGCCGGGACCGGCGAGACGATCGTGCTGCGGCTGTACGGGGACGTGGTCGACCACGCCCAGTCGGTCGTCCTGCCGCTGCTCCTGCCGGACGCGCCGGTCGTGGTCTGGTGGCCGGTGAACGCGCCGCTGGACCCGGCCGGCGACCCGCTGGGCGCCCTGGCGCAGCGCCGGGTCACCGACACCTACGCCTGCGAGGAGCCGGTACGGGAGTTGGCAGCCCGCGCGGAGGCCTACGCGCCGGGCGACACCGACCTGTCCTGGACCCGCATCACGCCGTGGCGCTCAATGCTGGCGGCGGCCCTGGACCAGGTCGACTGCGAGGTGCAGTCGGTCGAGGTGGAGGGCGAGGAGTACAACCCGAGCTGCGAGCTGCTGGCGATGTGGCTGGCGGACCGACTGGACGTCCCGGTGCGGCGCACCGCGTCCGACGGCCCCGGCCTGACCGCCGTCCGCATGGACACCGACTGCGGTCCGGTCGTCCTGGACCGGGCCGACGGTTCGCTGGCGACGCTGTCCATCAAGGGCCAGCCGGCGCGGGCGGTGGCGCTGAAGCGGCGTGAGACGGCCGAGCTGATCGCGGAGGAGCTGCGGCGCCTCGACCCGGACGACACGTACGCGTCGGCGCTGCGGTACGGGGTGAACCGGCTGAACGCGGCGGGCGACCCGGCCGACGGGGAGAAGGGTGACGAGGCCTCTGCGGTCGCCGTCCCCGCTCCCGTCGAGACGGCCGCGAAAGCTCCCGCGAAGAAGGCGGCGCGGGAGAAGGCACCGGTGAAGAAGGCGGCGGCGAAGTGAGTACTCCCCAGCTGGTCGTGCACCGCGACAAGGAGCTGATGGCCGAGGCCGCGGCGGCACGGCTGATCACGAAGATCGTGGACGCGCAGGCCTCCCGGGGTTCGGCGTCCGTGGTCCTCACCGGCGGCCGCAACGGCAACGGCCTGCTGACCGCGATCGCGGGCTCCCCGGCCCGGGACGCCGTCGACTGGTCCCGTCTCGACCTGTGGTGGGGCGACGAGCGCTTCCTTCCGGAGGGCGACCCGGAGCGCAATGTCACCCAGGCGCGGGAGGCCTTGCTGGACTCGGTGCCGCTGGACCCCAAGCGGGTGCACGCGATGCCGGCGTCCGACGGCCCGCACGGCGAGGACGCGGAGGCGGCGGCCGCCGCGTACGCACGGGAACTGGCCGAGGCGTCGGTCCCCGAGAACCACGGGGCGGTCCCGTCCTTCGACGTCTTGCTGCTGGGCGTCGGCCCGGACACGCACGTGGCGTCGCTCTTCCCGGAACACCCGGGCGTACGGGAGACCGACCGCACGGTCATCGGCGTCCACGGCTCCCCGAAGCCGCCGCCCACCCGCGTCTCCCTCACCCTGCCCGCCATCCGCACGGCCCGCGAGGTGTGGCTGCTGGCGGCGGGCGAGGACAAGGCGAACGCGGTGGCGATGGCCCTCTCGGGAGCGGGCGAGATCCAGGCCCCGGCGGCCGGGGCGCGGGGGCGCGCCCGCACCCTGTGGCTCCTGGACACGGCGGCGGCATCACAACTGCCGAGATCCCTCTATCCACCGGCGTCGGCCTGATCCAGCCCGTCCGGCGTTTGAGGACGAGGCCGTTCAGGCCGAAAGCGGGAGTCTGGGGGCGCAGCCCCCGGGACGGGAACGGGAAGGGGCGGCGGGGGCGAAAACCCTCCCCGCTGCCCCCACCCCCCGCCGTCACTTAACGGACCCCGCCATAACCCCCTGCACAAAATGCCGCTGGAACGCGAAGAACACCACCACCGGCACCATCAGCGACAGGAACGCCCCCGGCGCCAGCACATCGATGTTGCTGCCGAACTGCCGGATCTGCGACTGGAGTTCCACCGTCAGCGGCTGCGACGAGCTGTCCGCGAACAGCAGCGCGACCAGCATGTCGTTCCACACCCACAGGAACTGGAAGATCGCGAGGCTGGCGATGGCCGGCTTGCCGACCGGTAGCACCAGCCGCGTGAAGATCCGCCACTCGTTGCCGCCGTCCATGCGCGCGGCCTCCAGCATCTCCTTGGGCATCTCGGCGAAGTAGTTCCGCAGCAGGAAGACCGCGAACGGCAGCCCGTACGCGACGTGGAACAGGACCACGCCCGGGATGGTCCCGAACAGGCCCAGCTGGCCGAAGAGCTTGGCGACCGGCAGCAGCCCGATCTGTACGGGCACCACCAGCAGCGCCACGACGACCAGGAAGACCGCCTCGCGCCCCGGGAAGTCCAGCCAGGCGAAGGCGTACCCGGCGAGCGCTCCGACGACCACGACGAGCACGGTCGTCGGCACGGAGATCAGCACCGTGTTCCAGAAGGCCTGGGTGATGCCCGAGTTGCCGAGCAGCGCGGAGTAGTTGTCGAGGGAGAGCTGGCCGGGGCTGGCCAGGGCGGTCCACCAACCGCCCTTCGCCGTGTCCTCGGAGGACCGCAGCGAGGAGATGAACAGCCCGGCCAGCGGCGTCATCCACACCAGCCCGATGAGCACGAGGAAGGCCTGGACGATCCCGTTGCCCAGATACCGCCGGACGGCGTTCATCGCTGACTCCTCTTGAAGCGGCGGACGTTGAAGACCATGGCCGGCACGACGAGCAGCAGGAGCAGTACGCCGAGCGCGCTGCCGAGCCCCTGGTTGTTGCCGCCGCCGAACGACACCAGCCACATCTGCGTCGCGAGCACCGTCGCGTCCTCCTGCACGGGGCCGGGCGCGATGATGTAGACGAGGTCGAAGACCTTCATCACGTTGATCACGAGGGTGATGAAGACGACCGTGAGCACCGGGGCCAGCAGCGGCACGGTGATCCGCCGGAAGATCTGCCACTCGTTGGCGCCGTCCATCCGCGCCGCCTCCAGCGCGTCCCGCGGCAGCGAGGACAGCCCGGCGCCGATCAGCACCATCGCGAACCCGGTCCAGATCCACAGGTACGCCCCGATGATCGCGGGAGTGACGAGGGCGGGCCCGAGCCAGGAGACGCCTTCGTAGGGCGGGGCGAAGTTCGAGGCGGGAAGCTTCACGGTGTAGGAGTCCTCGTCCAGCCCCTCGAAGCGGAAGGAGCCGTCGTCCCCGGTGGTCGTGGTCGCGACCGTACGGCCGTCGCGCACGGCCTCGACCGTCATCTCGGGCAGCCCGCTCTCCCGCCGGTCCACCCGGCCCTGCTCCCCTCCCCCGCCGGGCGTGAAGTCCAGGTAGACGACACCGCTCACCTCGTCGGCGGCGGCGTCCTGTCCCGCCGCCCCGTACGCGGTCTTCGCGCCGGACGGCAGGTCATCGGGCGCCACGCCGACCAGGCCGAGGGCCACCGTGTCACCCGGGGACACGCCCACGCTCGTCCGGTACGAGCCGTCCGCCGCCCTGACCAGGCCGCCACCGCCCTGCCCCTCCCGTGCCCGGGCGCCCGGGTAGCCCGACGTACCGGCGAAGGCGTCGTGCACGCCGGTCACGGCGGCGTTGAGGACGCCCTTGTCCGGGTCGTGGTCGTAGGCGAGCCGGAAGATGATGCCGGCGGCGAGGAAGGAGACCGCCATCGGCATGAAGAGGAGCAGCTTGAAGGCGGTGGCCCAGCGGACCTTCTCCACCAGGACGGCGAGGATCAGGCCGAGGCCGGTCAGCAGGGTGGGCGCGACGACGACCCAGATCGCCGTGTTGCGGATGGCCTTGAGGGTGGCCGGGTCGCGGAACATCTCGGTGTAGTTGTCGCCGCCCACGAAGCGGGTCCCGGAGGCGTCGAAGAAGCTGCGGCCGACGGAGAACAGCACGGGGTAGACGACGAGGGCGCCCAGCAGCAGCAGTGCGGGCAGCACGAAGAGCAGGGCGACGGCCGCCCGGCGCCGCCGGGGGCGCCGTACGGGCGCCGGACCGGGGGCAGCGGGCGGGCTCGCCTTTTTCACCAAGGTGGAGGTCATGACTGGTCAGCCCTCAGCCCTTGTAGGCCTTGGCCGCCGCGGCTTCCAGCTCGGCGGCGGTGGCCTTCGGGTCGGACGGGTCGCGCAGGAAGTCCTGGAGGATCTTCCACTCGCCCTTGCCCTTGGTGCCGCCGAAGGCCGCCGGTGCCTGGTCGGACATGTCGAAGCGGACCGAGTTCCCGGCGCCGACGAGGGACTCGGCGGTGGCCCGGGTGACGTCGTCGCCGTAGGAGGCGAGGTCGAGGTTCTTGTTCGGGGAGAGGAAGCCGCCCGCCTTCGCCCACACGGCCGCGGCCTCCGGCGTCGCGAGGTACTCCAGGAGCGCCATGCCGGCCTTGGAGTTCTTGCCGTCCTTGAGGACGACGGCCGCGTCACCGCCGCTGACCACCGGCGCCTCGCCGCCGTCGACCGCCGGGAAGGGGAAGAAGTTCGCGTCCTCGCCGATCTCCTTGCCGAACTGGTCCTTGGCGACCCCGGCGACGAAGTCGCCCTCGTAGACCATGCCGGCCTCGGGCTCCGGACCGAAGACCTTCTCCACGGAGCCCGGGAAGTCGGTGTTCAGGGCACCCTTCTGACCGCCCTCGATGAGCTGCTTGTCCTTGAAAAGCTTGCCGAGGGTGGTGAGTGCCTCGACGACGCTCGCGTCGGTCCACTTCAGTTCGTGGGCGGCGAGGGCGTCGTACTTCTCGGGTCCGGCCTGGGAGAGGTAGATGTTCTCGAACCAGTCGGTCAGCGTCCAGCCGTCCTGCCCGGCGACCGAGAAGGCGGCGAGCCCGGAGTCGGAGACGGTCTGCCCAACCTTCAGCATCTCGTCGTACGTCTTCGGCGGCTCGACCCCGGCCTGGGCGAGGGCGTCGGGGCTGTACCAGACGGTCGACTTGTGGGCGGCCTTGAAGTAGAGGCCGTAGAGGGTGTTGTCGACGGTCCCGTACGTCTGCCAGACGTCCGCGAAGTTGGTGCCGACGGACTTCTGGGCCGTCTTGGACAGCGGCTTCAGCCAGCCGTTGCCGGCGAACTGCTTGAGCACGCCGACCTGCGGGACCATCACGACGTCGGGGGCGTTGCCGCCCTCGATCTTGCTGCCGACGACGGTGGAGACGTTGTCGCCGGTGGAGACGAAGGAGGTCTTGGCGCCGGTCTTCTCGGTGAAGGCGTCCAGCACCTTCTGGAAGTTCTCCTGCTCGGTGCCGGACCAGACGCCGGCCACGGTGACCGACTGCCCGGCGAGCGCCTTGTCGCCGCCACCGGCCGTGACGGGCCCCGAGCCGCCGCAGGCGGTGGCGCCGAGGGCGAGGACCAGGGCGGTGCAGCCGGTGAGCAGGGTGGTGCTACGTCGTCGCATCATCGTTGATGTCCCTTCGAGGGTCGGGCGAGAAAAGGTCGGAGACGAGGTCAGAGGTCGGCGATCCACCAGGCGGCGGTGGAGCCGGGCAGGATGCCGGGCGGGCAGGGCCCGTCGCTGGCGAGCAGCGGGGCGCCTGAGACGGGGGCGGGTGTGGGGGCGGTGCCGAAGTTGACGGCGCAGACCAGGCCGTCGCCGCGGACGAAGGCGAGCACGCCGGGCGGGGTGTCCAGCCAGCGCAGGGTGCCCTCGCCCAGCTGGGGCAGTTCGGAGCGGAGTTGCAGGCCGTCGCGGTACAGGTGCCAGAAGGAGCGGGTGTCGGCGAGGGCGCGGTCGGTGGCGTACTCGGCGAAGTACTCGGGCTGCGGCAGCCAGGGCTTGGCGGTCCCGTCGCCGGCGGTGAAGCCGAACGGGGACGCCTGTCCCGACCAGGGCAGCGGCACGCGGCAGCCGTCGCGGACGCGGGCACGGCTGCCGGTGCGGTGGAAGATCGGGTCGGTGAGCACGTCGTCGGGCAGGTCGACGACCTCGGGCAGGCCCAGTTCCTCGCCCTGGTAGATGTACGCGGCGCCGGGCAGCGCCAGCATCAGCAGCGCGGCTGCGCGGGCGCGTGCGGTGCCGAGGCCGCTGCCGTCGGTGGCGGGTTCGCCGTAGCGGGTGACGGTGCGGACCTGGTCGTGGTTGTTGAGGACCCAGGTGACCGTGGAGCCGGTGCCGGCGATGTCCTGCATGGCCTCGGAGATGACCTTGCGGAAGGCGTCGGGGTCCCAGGGGGCGCCGAGGAGGTCGAAGAAGAAGGCCTGGTGGAGTTCGTCGGGGCGGACGTAGCGGGCGTGTTCGCGGGCGCTGGGGACCGACACCTCGCCGACGAGGAGGCGTTCGCGGCCGTCGCGGGCGGTGTACTCCTCGCAGACCGCGCGCCAGTGCCGCCAGACGTCGTGGACCTCGGGCTGGTTCCAGGCGAGCGGGTTGACCGAGTCGCGGGTGCGGGCGTCGGCCTCCGGGTCCGGGGAGTCGGGCAGTTCGGGGTGCTTGTAGAGGCCGGCGGCGACGTCGATGCGGAAGCCGTCGACGCCCCGGTCCAGCCAGAAGCAGAGTATCCGGTCGAACTCGGCGGCGACCTCGGGGGTGCGCCAGTTCCAGTCCGGCTGCTCGGGCGTGAACATGTGCAGGTACCACTGGCCGGGGCGGCCGTCGGGCTCCGTCACGCGGGTCCAGGCGGGGCCGCCGAACATGGCGTGCCAGTTGTTGGGCGGCTCGTCGCCGTCCGGTCCGCGGCCGTCGGCGAAGTGGAAGCGGGCGCGCGCCTCGCCGCCGGGGCCCGCCCGAAGTGCCTCGCGGAACCACGGGTGCTCGCTGGAGCAGTGGTTGGGGACGATGTCGAGCAGGACCCGGATGCCGAGCCGCCGGGCCGCGGCGACCAGCGCGTCGAACTCGTCGAGGTCGCCGAAGAGCGGGTCGACGCCCCGGTAGTCGGCGACGTCGTAACCGTGGTCGTGCTGAGGTGAGGGGTAGAAGGGGCTCAGCCAGATCCCGTCCACGCCGAGTTTGCGCAGGTACGGCAGTCCCGCCCGGACACCGGCGAGATCGCCGACGCCGTCGCCGGTGCTGTCGAGGAAGCTGCGGACGTAGACCTGGTAGATCACCGCGTCACGCCACCAGTGGTGCCTGTTCACCCCGGGAACCTGTCTGTAGAGGGGTCGCTGTTATGCATGCATGTTAGGTAGCGGTGACGCGAGAGTGTCAATGAACGGAACAGAGACTACTGAATAGTTGGGCCTTTATATGCCGACTTTTCACCCCACAGCAGACACAGATGAGACGCTGGTGTTACCTAACGCGTAACTAGGAGATGGCGGCCAGCTCGCGCGCCAGCCGTCGCACCGCGGCCTCGGGCGTCTGCCGCCCGGCCATCGCGTCGTGCACGACCGCCTGCACGGCCAGGCTGACCTGGTCGTAGCGCGGGCTCTTGGGGCGCGGGGCGGCGGCGAGCACGCTCTCGCGCAGGGTCGGCAGGTAGGGGAACGCCTCGATGAGCGCGGGGTCCTCGTACAGGTCGGCCCGTACGGGCGGCAGTGCGCCGCGCGTGAGGACCTGGCGCTGGACGCGCTCGCTGGTGAGGTACGCGATGAGGCGCGCGGCGGAGTCGGGGTGCCGGGCGTGGGCGCCCACGGCCAGGTTGGAGCCGCCGAGGACGCTGGTGCCGGGTCCGTGGGGCCCCGGCAGCGGCACGGCGCCGACGTTCCCGGCGACTTCGGAGTCCGGGGCGGAGGCACTGACGTAGGCGTAGGGCCAGTTGCGCAGGAAGAGCAGGCGGCCGTCCTGGAAGGCCTGCTTGGACTCCTCCTCCTTGTAGGTCAGCGCCTCTCGCGGTATCCAGCCCTCGCGCACCCCGCGCGCCAGGAACCCGATGCCCTCGCGGGCCGCCGCCGAGTCCACGGTGACGCGTTCGCCCTCGTCGCCGAGGATGCTGCCGCCGGCCGAGTAGACGGCCTCGGCGGCGTTCACGGTCAGGCCCTCGTAGGGCAGGAACTGGCCCGCGTAGCCGTCCAGCCCGTGCTTGGGGGCGATGGTCTCGGCGTACCGCTCCAGCTCCGCCCAGGTGCGCGGCGGCGGGACGCCCTCCGCGGCCAGGACGTCCTTGCGGTACAGGAGCAGGCCGGCGTTGGTGACGTACGGGACGGCGTAGAGACGGCCGTCGTAGGTCGCCGTGTCGACGACGGGCGGCAGGAAGGTGCCGAGCGGGAAGCGGTCGCGGGGCAGCGGGCGTATCCAGTCGGCGGCGGCGAACTCGGAGGTCCAGTTGACGTCGATGTTGAGGACGTCGAAGCGGTGCCGTCCGCCGTCGCGCAGATCGGTGGCCATCTGTGCGCGGGTCTCGTCGGCGGAGTCGGGCAGTTCGACGAGGGTGACGCGTTCGCCGGGGTGGGCGCGGTTCCAGCCCTCCAGCAGCGGGCCGAGGTAGCCGGTGAGGTCACCGGCGGTGGCCAGGGTGAGCGGGCCGCGACCGCTCGCGGCACCCTCTTCCGCGCGGGCGCCGGAGGCGGCGTACCCGGTCAGGATGACGAGGAGGACGAGGAGGCCCCTACCGGCGGCGTCGATCCACCGCATAGGTTCCTCCTGTACACCCTCGTACACCGGTCAGAGGCCATGTATACCTGTTAGGTATGCGCGATACTAGGGCCTGGAGCACATGACCAGAAGGGAGGGACGGCTGAGTGCGCCTGCACCTCCTGGCTCTCCTGGCCCGCGGCCCGGCCCACGGCTACGAGCTGAAGCAGGACCTTGAGCAACTGCTGGGCTCCGCGTACCCTCAGCCGAACGTCGGCCAGATCTACGTCACCCTCGGCCGTCTCGAGAAGACGGGACTGATCGAGGGCGAGGACATCGAGCAGTCGAGCCGGCCCAACAAGAAGGTCTACCACCTCACCGAGGCCGGGCGCGAGGAGCTGCGGGCCTGGTACGAGGAGACGGCGGACGAGCCGCGGGTGCGGGACGAGTTCTTCATGAAGCTCGCCCTGGCTCCGCAGACCGGGCTCGCCGACCAGATCGCCCTGATCAACAAGCAGCGGCGGCAGTACCTGAACACCATGCGGCAGCTGTCGAAGCTGGCCGCCGCCGAAGACCGGGACAACCGCGTCGCCCACCTCCTCATCGAGGGCGCGATGCTGCACCTGCAGGCCGACCTCGACTGGCTGGAACGGTGCCAGGAAGAGCTGGAGGAGCTGGAGTGAGCGCTGGTACGAGTGCCGATCCCGCTCCCGTGCTGCGCGCCGAGGGCCTGGTCAAGACGCACCACGGCGAGGGCGCCCCGGCGCACGCCGTGCGCGGGGTCGACCTGTGCGTGCGGCGGGGCGAGTTCGTGGCGATCACCGGGCCGTCCGGTGCCGGGAAGTCGACGCTGCTGCATCTGCTCGGCGGGCTCCAGCGGCCGGACTCCGGCCGCCTCTGGCTGGACGGGGCGTGCACGGACGCGTACAGCGAGAAACGCTGGGCGGTCGAGCGCAGGAAGCGGATCGGGATCGTCTTCCAGTTCTTCAACCTGGTCTCCGACCTGTCCGTCGCCGACAACGTCGAGCTGCCCGCCCTGCTCGCCGGGCTGCCGCCGAAGCGGGCGCGCGCCGAGCGGGAGGAGCTGCTGGCCGAGCTGGGCCTGACGGGCAAGGAGCGCAGCATGCCCGGTGAGCTGTCCGGCGGCGAGCAGCAGCGGGTGGCGCTGGCGCGGGCCCTGGTGAACCATCCGCCGCTGCTGCTGGCGGACGAGCCCGCGGGCAGCCTGGACAGCAAGGGCACCCGCGAGGTGATGCGGCTGCTGTCCCGCTTCCACCAGCGGGGCCAGACGATCCTGCTGGTCACGCATGACGCACGGCTCGCGAGCGCCGCGGACCGGGTGATCAGCTTCTTCGACGGGCGGATAGCCGACGACGCCGAACTGGACGCGGGTGCGCCGCCGCGCCGCCGCCCGGGGGCGTCCGCCGTGCTGGAACTCAGGGACTGACATGCGGGCGTACGACCACCGCGTGCACCGCGTGCACCGCTCACCGGAGGGCTGAGGCCCGTGCGAGCCACCCTGCGCTGGGCCCACTCCGATCTGCGCACGCACCGGGGCGAGGCGCTGTTCCTCGTCCTCGCCACCGCCGGGATCGTCGCCTCGCTGCTGCTGGCCACGGCCCTGTTCGGGTACGCGACCAACCCGTGGCAGCGGGTCTTCACCGAGGCCCGCGGCGCGCACGTCTGGCTGCACACCGACCGCGCCGCCGACACCGGGGAGCTGGCCGCGCTGGACGGCGTCCAGTCCGTCGCCGGCCCCTACCCCACCGCCTCCACCACCGTCGCCGTACGCGGCACCCGCGCCTCCGTCGAGCTGCGCGGCACCGCCGAGCAGCCCGACGTGGGGCGGCCACTGATCACCGCAGGGCACTGGCTCGACCCGGCCGATCCCGACGGGGTGGTCCTGGAGAGCCGCCTCGCCCGCGCGCTGCTGGCCCAGCCCGGCGACACCCTCACCCTGCCCGGCACGGCGCGCACCCTCACGGTGCTCGGCATCGCCGACAGCCCCGAACGCCGCTACCGGCCGGGCGAGCAGCCGGGCCTGGTGTGGGCGCCGCCGGACGCGGTGCCCGACCCGGGCGGGCAGGTGATCGGGCTGCGGCTGACCGATCCCGGGGAGACGGACTACGCCGTGCAGCGGGCGGTGACCGTGCTGGGCGCCGGTGCGATCGGGCAGGTCTCCACCTGGGAGCAGGCCCGTGCGGAGGCGCAGGGCGACAACCGGCTGCTCGGTCAGGTGCTCGGTCTGTTCGGGCTGGGTGCGCTGCTGGCCGCGGGGCTGGCGGTGCACGGGGCGATCGGCACCCGTATCCGCGGTCATCTGCGGGACATCTCGGTGCTGAAGGCGATCGGCTTCACGCCGGGCCAGGTGGTGCGGGTCTTCCTGCTCCAGCACCTGGCGTACGCGCTGCTCGGCGCGGTGGCCGCCGCCGGGCTCACCCAGGCCCTCGGCAGCCGGGTCCCGGGGCGGCTCGGGGACGCGCTCGGCGTGTGGCAGGGGCTGCCCGGGCACACCGTCGCGCTGTTCGCCGTACCGGCGTGCGTGGTCCTGTTCATCGGCGCCACCACCGGCCTCGCGGCGTGGCGGGCGGGCCGGGTACCGCCGGTTCCGGTGCCACGCCCGGCTGCGGCGCAGGGCGGCGGGCTGTCGAGGGCGGCTCGACGGGTGCTGGGGCTGCGGGTGTTCCGGGTGCCGGTGCCGGTGCCGGTGCCGGTGCGGGTACGGGGGCGAGGTGACCGGGGTGCCGGGGACCGGAGTGCCGGGGACCGGAGTGCCGGGGACCGGGGTGCCGGGGAGCTCGACGTCCGGACCACCGCGGCCTCCGGCACGCCCGCCCCGACGAAGCCCGCCACCCCGGGCCACGGGGACGCCGGCCCCTCGGGCAGCGGAGGCAGCAACGGCCCGAGGGCCGGAGAACCCGACGCCCGAACCACCACAGCCCCCAGCACGCCCACCCCGACCAAGCCCGCCACCCCGGGCCACGGGGACGCCGGCCCCTCGGGCAGCGGAGGCAGCAACGGCCCGGGGGCCGGAGAGCCCGACGCCCGGACCACCACAGCCCCCAGCACACCCACCCCAACCAAGCCCGGCACCCCGGGCCACGGGGACGCCGGCCCCTCGGGCAGCGGAGGCGGCAACGGCCCGGAGGCCGGAGAGGTCGACGGCCCGAGCCGTGCCGAGGCCAGGGGCCCGGGCAGCCGAGGAGCCGGCACCGGTCGCCGCGGGGCGGCCGGCGAGTGGGCATCCGGCACGCGCGAGCTGGAGGTGCGGGTGCCGCCCGCGCTCGTGCTCGGCTGGCACAAGGCGTTCGCCCGCCGCCCGCGCTCGTTCGCCACGGTCGCGCGCCTCACGCTGCCGCTGCTGCTGATCGTGGTCGCGATGAGCGCGTGGACCACCATCGACCGCTTCCACGACCGCCCCGAGCAGATCGGCCTGCCGACCGCGCTCACCGTCCGCGCCGAGGCCGGTGCCGGTACGGCCGGCATCCGGGCCCTGCTGGAACGCGACCCCGGGGTCGCCGCCGCCTACCCGGGCGTCGAGGTGGCCGCCCTGGTGCCGGGCCAGACCGCGACGATCGCGCTGCGCGGGCTCGGCACCCGCGAGGCCCCCTACCCGTACGCGCTGGCCGAGGGCCGCCGCGCGCACGGGCCGGACGAGGCGGTAGCCGGGCAGGGGCTGCTGGACCTGCTGGAGGTCGGGGTCGGCGACTGGGTGCGGATGACCGTCGGGGACCGGCCGCAGATCCTGCACATCGTGGGCCGCAGCATCGAGCCGGAGAACGCGGGCCGGGTCATCTCGACGTCCCTGGACACCCTCCGGGAGAACGACCCGCGGCTCGAACCGGCCCTCTACCAGCTGCGCCTGCACGCCGGCGCCGACCCGGACGAGGTCGCCGGCCGGCTCGCCGAGGCCGGGCACGGACGGCTCGACGTGCACGCCGTGGCGAACCCGGCCGACGGGCTGTCCCCGCTGCGCGGAGTGGTCCTCGGGCTGATCGCCGTCCTCGCCCTCGTCGGGCTGATCGAATTGCTCACCGCGATCGGCGGCACCGTCCGGGAGAGCGAACGGGACCTGCTCGCCCTCAAGGCGATCGGACTGTCCCCGCGCCAGATCACCGGCATCACGGTCACGGCCACCGGGTGCACCGCCCTGGCGGCCGTGCTCCTGGCCGCCGCCCTCGGGCTGCCGCTCGCCCACTGGCTGATCGACGCCCAGGGCGCCTCCAGCGGCATCGGCGCGGGGATCGCCCGGGCCCCCTCCCCCGTGCTCCTGGTGCTGGTGGGTGCGGCTGCCGTGCTCGGTGCGGCGGCGCTGGCCGCGGTGCCGTCGGCCCGTGCGGCCCGGCGCCGTCTCGCGGACACGCTCAGCGCGGTGGCCTGACCGGAGGGGCCGGGCCACCGCGCACGCGCTCCGCTCACTGCCGGCCGCGCAGCTCCCGGTAGGCGGCGACCAGCGCCTTGGTGGAGGCGTCCAGGCCGGGGACCCCGGCACCCTCGGTGAGCGCCGGCTCGACGCGCTTGGCAAGCACCTTGCCCAGTTCGACGCCCCACTGGTCGAAGGAGTCGATGTTCCAGACGGCGCCCTGGACGAACACCTTGTGCTCGTAGAGGGCGACGAGCTGTCCGAGCACCGACGGGGTCAGCTCGCGGGCGAGGATCGTGGTCGTCGGATGGTCGCCCTTGAACGTCTTGTGCGGGACGAGCTCCTCCGGGACGCCCTCGGCGCGCACCTCGTCGGGCGTCTTGCCGAAGGCCAGCGCCTGGGTCTGGGCGAAGAAGTTGGCCATCAGCAGGTCGTGCTGGGCCTTCAGCTCGTCGCTGAGCTCGGCGACCGGCTGGGCGAAGCCGATGAAGTCCGCCGGGATCAGCTTCGTGCCCTGGTGGATCAACTGGTAGTAGGCGTGCTGACCGTTGGTGCCGGGCGTGCCCCACACGACCGGGCCGGTCTGCCACTCCACCTCGCGTCCGTCCCGGCCGACGTACTTGCCGTTGGACTCCATGTCGAGTTGCTGGAGGTAGGCGGTGAACCGCGACAGGTAGTGGCTGTACGGCAGTACGGCGTGCGACTGGGCGCCCAGGAAGTTGCCGTACCAGATGCCCAGCAGCCCCATCAGCAGGGGCACGTTGGACTCGGCGGGGGCGGTGCGGAAGTGCTCGTCGACGAGGTGGAAGCCGTCGAGCATCTCGCGGAAGCGGCCCGGGCCGATGGCGATCATCAGGGACAGCCCGATCGCCGAGTCGTACGAGTACCGGCCGCCGACCCAGTCCCAGAACTCGAACATGTTGGCCGTGTCGATACCGAACTCGGCGACCTTCCCGGCGTTCGTCGACAGGGCGACGAAGTGCCTGGCGACCGCGGCATTGTCACCGAGGGCGTTCAGCAGCCAGGTCCGGGCGGAGGTGGCGTTGGTGACCGTCTCGATGGTGGTGAAGGTCTTGGAGGCGATGACGAACAGCGTCTCGGCCGGGTCCAGGTCACGGGTCGCCTCGTGCAGGTCGGCGCCGTCGACGTTGGAGACGAAACGGACCGTCAGGTCCCGGTCGGTGAAGGCGCGCAGCGCCTCGTACGCCATCGCCGGACCGAGGTCGGAGCCGCCGATGCCGATGTTGACGACGTTGCGGATGCGCTTGCCGGTGTGGCCGGTCCACTCGCCGGAGCGGATCCGGTCCGCGAAGGCGGCCATCTTGTCCAGCACCGCGTGCACCTTGGGGACGATGTTCTCGCCGTCGACCTCGATCACCGCGTCCCGCGGGGCGCGCAGCGCGGTGTGCAGGACCGCCCGGTCCTCGGTGGTGTTGATCTTCTCGCCGCGGAACATCGCGTCGCGCAGGCCGAAGACGTCGGTGGCGGCGGCCAGCTCTCGCAGCAGCCGCAGGGTCTCGTCGGTGACGAGGTGCTTGGAGTAGTCGACGTACAGGTCTCCCACCCGGAGCGTGCAGCCGGTGCCGCGGTCCGGGTCGGCGGCGAAGAGTTCGCGCAGCCGCACCTCGCCGAGCTGGTCGCGGTGCTTGGCCAGCGCGGTCCATTCGGGCGTCTGGTCGAGCCTGGTACGGCCGTCTGCGTTCATGTCGGACGTCAGCCTTCTTCCTTGGGTGTCCCAGCTGTCCCGGCTGGTCCAACCTAATTGATCAGTACGGTCAGTACGGAAGAAGACCGACAGCGACGGGGGCTAGATCTCGCCCCGCAGTTTGGCGAGCGCCTCCGCGAGGATCGCCTCGCCGTCCGCGTCGCTGCGACGCTCGCGCACGTACGCGAGGTGCGTCTTGTAGGGCTCGGTGCGCGGCGGGTCCGGCGGGTTGTCCCGGTCCTGTCCGGCGGGGAAGCCGCAGCGCGGGCAGTCCCAGGTCTCGGGGACCTGTGCGTCGCTCGCGAAGCTCGGCTGTGTCTCGTGTCCGTTGGAGCACCAGAAGGAGATGCGCAGACGCGGCGCGGACTCGCCGCGCTCGGCCTCGCCCATCGGCCCCGCCCCGACCCGGCTTCCCCGGATCGCGTTGCCACTTGCCACGGTGTAACTCCCTGCGTGATGGTGCCGCGAAGCGAGTCGGCGTTTCGCTTCGCTGCGAGCGCCTCAGTCTACGTAAGGCCCAACGCGCGTCCAGTGATTGGAGTTACAAGCTCCAGCGCTCAGACGCAAGCCCCATGATAGGCGGCGCCTTGCGGCGCGTACCGAACATGGGGCTTTACGTGATCGAGTGCGTGACGTGTCAGTTGTTCGCCTTCATCAGCAGGCCGAGCACCATGATGCACGCGAACCACAGCAGACCGACCACCACGGTGATCCGGTCGAGGTTGCGCTCGGCGACCGAGGAGCCGCCGACGGACGACTGCATGCCGCCACCGAACATGTCGGAGAGGCCGCCGCCCTTCCCCTTGTGCATCAGCACCAGCAGCATCAGCAACAGGCTGAAGACGATCAGGGCGATCGAGAACCCCATAACCACGGCTGGACCAACTTCCTCGGCTTCGGATGAACGACGGGGGCACGGTGACAGCAGGCCACCATGCCCCCGCAAGGGTACGACGTATCGCCGCTAGCGCATACTCACCGGTCGATGTGACCGGCGGTTCTACTGGTCGCGGAAGCGGACGATCTTGACGAACTCGTCCGAGTCCAGCGAGGCCCCTCCGACCAGCGCGCCGTCGATGTCGGCCTGCGACATGATCTCGGCGACGTTGCCGGACTTGACCGAGCCGCCGTACTGGATGCGGACCTTGTCGGCCAGCTCCTCGGAGTACAGCTCGGCGAGCTTGCCACGGATGGCCGCGCAGACCTCCTGGGCGTCCTCCGCGCCGCAGACCTTGCCGGTGCCGATGGCCCACACGGGCTCGTAGGCGATCACGATCGTCTCGGCCTGCTCGGCCGGGAGGTCCTTCAGGCCGCCCTCGACCTGGGCGAGGGTGTGGGCGACGTGGTTGCCCGCCTCGCGGACCTCCAGCTCCTCGCCGACGCACATGATCGGGGTCAGGCCGTGCTTGTAGGCGGCCTTGACCTTGGCGTTGACCAGCTCGTCGGTCTCGGCGTGGTACTGCCGGCGCTCGGAGTGGCCGATGGCGACGTAGGTGCAGCGGAGCTTGGCCAGCATCGGGCCGGAGATCTCGCCGGTGTAGGCGCCGCCGTCCTGGGCGGAGACGTCCTGGGCGCCGTACTTGATCTTCAGCTTGTCGTGCTCGACCAGGGTCTGCACCGAGCGCAGGTCGGTGAAGGGGACGAGGACGGCGACCTCGACGGCGTCGTAGTCCTTGTCCGCGAGGGCGAAGGCGAGCTTCTGGACGTGGGCGATGGCCTCGAGGTGGTTGAGGTTCATCTTCCAGTTGCCCGCCATCAGCGGCGTGCGGGTGGTCATCGGGGTCAGTCCTCCAGTGCGGCGAGGCCGGGGAGCGTCTTGCCCTCGAGGTATTCGAGGGAGGCGCCGCCGCCGGTCGAGATGTGGCCGAATGCGTTCTCGTCGAAGCCGAGCGTGCGGACGGCCGCGGCGGAGTCGCCGCCGCCGACCACGGTGAAGCCCGGGGCGTCGACGAGGGCCTGGGCGACCGCCTTGGTGCCCTCGGCGTAGTCGGGGTGCTCGAAGACGCCCATCGGGCCGTTCCAGAAGACGGTGGCGGCGTCGGCGAGCTTCGAGGCGTACAGCTTGCGGGTCTCGGGACCGATGTCCAGACCCTCCTGGTCGGCGGGGATGGCGTCCGCGGCGACGGTGGTGGGGTTGGCCGGGGCCTTGGTCTTCAGGTCCGGGAACTCGGACGAGACCAGCACGTCGACGGGGAGGACCAGCTCGACGCCGTTCTTCTCGGCGCGCTCCATGTACTCCTTGACGACCGGGATCTGGTCCTCCTGGAGGAGGGAGATGCCGACCTCGTGGCCCTTGGCCTTGAGGAAGGTGTACGCCATGCCGCCGCCGATGAGGAGCCGGTCGGCCTTGCCGAGCAGCTGGTCGATGACTGCGAGCTTGTCGGAGACCTTGGCGCCGCCGAGGGCGACCACGTAGGGACGCTGGACGTCGTCGGTGAGCTTCTTCAGGACGCCGACCTCGGTGGCGATGAGGTAGCCGGCGTAGTGCGGGAGCTTCTTCGGCAGGTCGTAGACCGACGCGTGCTTGCGGTGCACGGCACCGAAGCCGTCGCCGACGTACACGTCCGCGAGGCCGGCCAGCCTGTCGGCGAAGGCGGCGCGCTCGGCGTCGTCCTTGCTGGTCTCGCCGGCGTTGAAGCGCAGGTTCTCGATGACCGCGACCTGACCGTCCGCGAGGCCGGCGACCGTGGACTCGGCGGCGGTGCCGACCGTGTCCTCGGCGAAGGCGACGGCGGTGCCCTCGCCGAGCAGCTCACCGAGGCGGGCGGCGGCCGGGGCGAGGGAGAAGACCGGGTCCGGGGCGCCCTTGGGGCGGCCCAGGTGCGAGGCGACGATCACGCGCGCGCCCGCGTCGGCCAGGGCCTTGACGGTGGGCACCACGGCGCGGATGCGGCCGTCGTCGGTGATGGTGGTGCCGTCGAGCGGCACGTTGAGGTCGGCGCGGACGAAGACGCGCTTGCCGGTGACGCCTTCGGAGAGCAGTTCGTCGATCGTCTTCATGCAGTGGGCTCCTGGGTTCTCGGATCGCTCGTGATCCTACGAGGGCGGGCAGCCGCGGACGCGACGCAGGGCCCGGGCAGCGCGCCCTTGCGCTGCCCGAGCCCTGCTGTCGCATGCGAGGTGCCTGTTGGGTCCGGCTGGATCAGAGCTGGTTGCCGACGAAGACCGTGAGGTCGACGAGGCGGTTGGAGTAGCCCCACTCGTTGTCGTACCAGCCGATGACCTTCACGTTCTTGCCGTCCTGGACCATGGTCAGGGACGAGTCGAAGGTGCAGGACGCCGGGGCGTTGACGATGTCCGAGGAGACGATCGCGTCCTCGGTGTACTCCAGGATGCCCTTGAGCTCGCCCTCGGCGGCCTTCTGGAAGGCGGCGTTGACCTCTTCCTTGGTGACCTCGCGGCCGAGCTCCAGGACGAGGTCGGTGACCGAGCCGGTCGGGACCGGGACGCGCATGGCGATGCCGTCCAGCTTGCCCTTGAGCTGCGGGAGGACCAGCGCGGTGGCCTTGGCGGCGCCCGTGGTGGTCGGGATGATGTTCTCCGCGGCGGCACGGGCGCGGCGCAGGTCCTTGTGCGGGAAGTCCAGGATGCGCTGGTCGTTCGTGTACGCGTGGACCGTCGTCATCAGGCCCTTGACGATGCCGAAGTTCTCGTCGAGGACCTTGGCCATCGGCGCCACGCAGTTGGTGGTGCAGGAGGCGTTGGAGATGACGTGGTGGTTCGCCGGGTCGTACTTGTCCTGGTTGACGCCCATCACGATGGTGACGTCCTCGTCCTTGGCCGGGGCCGAGATGAGGACCTTCTTCGCGCCGCCCGCGATGTGCTTCTCGGCGTCGGCCTTCTTCGTGAAGATGCCGGTCGACTCGATGACGACGTCGACGCCCAGCTCGCCCCACGGGATGTCGGCCGGGTTGCGCTCGGCGAGGACCTTGATGGTCTTGTCGCCGACGGTGATGGTGTCCTCGGTGTGCGAGACCTCGTACGGGAGGCGCCCGAGGATGGTGTCGTACTTCAGCAGGTGGGCGGTGGTCGCGGTGTCACCCAGGTCGTTGACAGCCACGATCTCGATGTCTGCACCCTGCTCCAGCAGCGCGCGGAAGTAGTTACGACCGATGCGGCCAAAGCCGTTGATGCCTACGCGGATCGTCACGAACCGATCTCCTCGTTGGTACGCCGACCCGATGTGCCGGCGAGCTGTATTTGGGATGTCCCCGACCACCACCGACCCTACCTCTCCGGGGCCTCGGGGGTGACATCGAGACGCCCCATTCCCGGCAGGGCGGCCCGTACCCGCCAGTAGGGGTACGGGCCGCCCGGGGTGACGGGGACCGATCACCCGATTTAGCTACACCGGGTCAGTCCCCCGCGTCCCGGTTTTCACTCGTCCAGGGCACGCAGCGCCTGCCGGACCAGTGCCGTCCGGGCGGCCGGTTCGGTGAGGTGCTCCAGGCCGAAACCGAGCAGCACGGTGTCGTCCGTGGTGATGGCGCCGTAGGTCTGGAACAGGGTGCCGGTGCGGGTCCAGTCCTTCAGTACGGCGGGGCTGCCGGCCGGCGGTCCGGCCACCTGCCAGGCGCCGAGCGAGGTCTCGAAGCCCTCGGTCTGCGTCGCCGTGCCGCCGACGACCAGCGAGGCCTCGTCGGCGAGGACGCCGCGTCCGCCGCTGCCGGGGTCGGTGACGTAGGCGATCGACACCTCGACGGACTTCCCGGCGTAGGCGCTCAGGTCGAACTCGACCTGCCGCCACCCTCCGGAGGAGCCGGTGAGGCTGTTCCACTGCCCGGTGGTGCCGGTGGCGGTGCAGCCGTCGTCGGACAGGGTGAGGTAGTGCTCCAGCCAGGGGTGCTCGCCCATGTAGAAGCCGGCCCCGCACTCGGACGGTACGGCGGTGCCGGTCGCGCCGCCGGCCTCGGGGAGCGTGGTCCAGTCGTCGGCGCCGGTGGTGTGGGCCTCGACGAGGTGTGGTCGTAGCCGCGTTCGGTGTCCCACAGGAGCTGGGTGCGGAGCGTGGGACGGTCGGCGGCGGTGACGCCGGTGAGGTCGATGGTGCGGGTGAGGCGCTTGTAGGCGTCGTCGGTGTGGACGGCGGCGGCCATCCACTCGCCCGCGTAGGGCCCGTACGGGTTGACCGTCCCGGCGAACTTGCCCGCGCCCGCGCTGGCGAACTGGGGGTAGGTGTCGGGCGACAACTGGTCCGAGGTGACGCTGTAGGTACCGGCGGCGTCCAGCGGGTTGCCGGGGGCGCCGCCGAGCGTGCCGGTGGTGCCGCCGAGCTTGCCGGAGCCGGTGAATCCGGTGGCTCCGGGGGTCGAGGTGCGGGTGTAGGCACCCAGGTAGTACTGGCTGAAGTCATTCGACAGCGTGCCGTCGCCGAGGTCGACGCTGCCGCCTGCCCGCTCGCCCGCCTCGATCAGCCTGCCGCCCTCGTTGAGGTAGGCGCGGAGCTGGAGCTGGGTGGCGTTGCCCGGGTTCGCCGCGCCGGTGTAGTGGACGACGGTGTCGAAGTGGCCGAGGACGCCGAGCGCATCCGGCGCGCCCTGGGTGGCGACGTCCCAGACGGCCGCCCGCTTGCCGTTGGCCTTGAGGGCGTCCGTGTAAGTCTTGGTCTGCGTGGCCTTCGCGCCCTCCTCGGCGACGACGAGGACGTCCGCGCGGGGCCGCTCGGCGATCGTGTACGTGAAGTGCTCGCTCTCGGTCCGCTTGCCGCGCTTCGTCTCGCCGGTGAACCAGACCTCGACCTTGTCGCCGCGGTCGCCGTCCTTGACCTTGGCGCGGTACTCGTCGAAGTACAGGTTGTCCTCACCGCCGTACGTCTCGCCGCCGCGCCAGGGCTTGAGCGCCATGTCGTGAACGCGTCCGCCGTTGACGCGGTACTTCAGCTCCTTGTCGCGCACCGACTTGCGTACGACGACGGAGACCTCCTGGTCGGCGCCGCGCGAGTAGGAGGTGGTGAAGGGAGCCGGGGTGAAGTCGGCGGCCTCGATGCCGACGGACGACGACGGCCGGTCGGGGTGCGCGGCGGACTCGGCGACGGAGAGCGCGAAGGGGATGTTCTTCTCGAACTCCTCCTGGATCAGCTTCTCGTCGTCGGGGAAGTTGAAGCCGGACTGGCAGTCGGCCGCGTTCCACTCGTCGTCCGGGTACTGGTCGGAGATGGTCTGGCAGGTCGACATCTCCGGGGTGAACATCGCTACGCCGTTGACGTTGGCCGCGTGGCCGTCCGCCTCGCCGTTGGTGGTGTACAGCTCCGAGGAGACCTGCGGGCGGTAGCCCGGGATCGCCGAGTTCTCGGGCGTGCCGGCGAGCGCCTTGTAGAGGACGTCGTCCGGGGTGTGGGTGGCGACCTGCCAGCCGACGCCGTAGAGGAGGAGCTCGGCGGCGGAGTGGTAGTTGATGCCGTAGGCGAAGCCGACCCGCTTCTGGAAGCGGTCCAGGGCCTTGGTCTCGGGCTCGGAGTTCGGGCCGGCGCCGCGGTAGGTCTGGCTGGTGGGGTTCGGGGACGAGCCCTCGTCGTCGTAGCCCCACTTGTAGGCGAAGTTGCGGTTGAGGTCGACGCCGTCGCCGGTGCCGATGGTGCCGTCGCCGTTGTTGTCGCGCAGGTTCTTGCGCCACAGGCGGTTGTCGTCGTCCTGGAACGTGTAGTCGTAGCCGTCAGGGTTGGCCGACAGCAGGAACCACAGTTCGGTGCGGTCGACCAGCTTCTTGATCCGCCGGTCCTTCTTGTAGTTGTCCAGGTAGTGGTGCATCAGCCGCCGGGTCATCTCCGGGGTGATCCACTCGCGTGCGTGCTGGTTGGACATGTAGAGGACGGCGGGCTTGGAGCCGTCGCGGGTCTTGTCCGCGTGCTTGGTGAGCTTGAGGGCGAGGATGTCCTGGCCGTTCACCGTCTTGCCGATGGAGACGACCTTGGTGAGGCGGGGGTGTTCCTGCGCGGTGCGGAGGATCTCCTCCTTGAGGCCGCCGCTGCCGCTGTAGGGGCGGAAGACGCCCTCGGCGGCGTCCTCGACCCGCTTCTCGGCCCGGGTGGAGAGGGTGTGCTCCTTGAGGTCGACGCCCTGTTTCTCCAGCTTTCCGGCCTGCTGGTCGGTGAGGTAGACCTCTACGGTGGCGGTGCCCTTGTCGGGGACCTGCTCACCGAGTTCGTGGCCGTCCTGACCGGCGGCCAGCAGCAGGGGTACCTGCTCCTGGGTGACGTCGGCGCGGAAGACCTTGACCTCGTTGGCCTCGTTCGCGTTGGTGTCCGCGGTGTCCGAGGGTTGTGCCTGGGCGATGGGTGCGAAGCTCGCTCCGCCGATCAGGAGCGCGCCGACAGCGAGGATCGATCTCGCTCTTCGTCTCATGAACCCCCCTAGGTGGGGCCTGTCCGACAGGCCTGGGTTCGCCACAGCAGCGAACAGATGCCAGGCTCATGACAGCTCATGATCGAGTCAAGAGCGCGGGAAGGACACGCGAAAGCCGGTACGGGTCACCCAAGTGGGCGCCCGCACCAGCTGGTTGACGGCTCGCGCGTGACGGGGCGGGGGGGTGCGGTGGGCCGTTGCGTGTTCGGTCGGTCGGCGGGCTTGCCTGCCGGGTTGAGCGCGGGGCTTGCCTGCCGGGTTGGGCGAGGGGCTTGCGGGCCCGGTCGGCTGACGGGCTTGCGGGCCCGGTCAGCCGAGGAGCTTGCGGCCCGGTCAGCCGGCGGACTTGCGGGCCCGATCAGTCGGCGGGCTTGCGGGCCCGATCAGCCAACCGGTTTGCGGACCCGGTCGACCGACGGACTTGCGTGCCCCGTCAGCCGACAGGTTTGCGGCCCCGGTCAGCCGGCGGGCCTGCGGACCCCGTCAGCCAACCGGCTTGCGAACCCGGTCGACCGACGGACTTGCGTGCCCCGTCAGCCGACAGACTTGCGAACCCAGCCAGCCGGCGGGCCTGCGGACCCCGTCAGCCAACCGGCTTGCGAACCCGGTCAGCCGACAGGCTCTGCACGTCCGGTCAGCCAACAGGCTTGCGTGCCCCGTCAGCCGACAGACTTGCGAACCCGGCCAGCCGGCGGGCCTGCGGACCCCGTCAGCCAACCGGCTTGCGAACCCGGTCAGCCGACAGGCTCTGCGCGTTCGGTCAGCCAACAGGCTTGCGTGCCCCGTCAGCCGACAGACTTGCGAACCCGGCCAGCCAGCGGGCCTGCGGGCCCCGTCAGCCAGCCGGCTTGCGAACCCGGTCAGCCGACAGGCCCTGCGCGTTCGGTCAGCCGACGAGGTTGTCGGCCAGCTCCTCCTCGCCGAGGTTGGCGTCCGTGCCGGGGATGCCGAGGTCCGAGGCCCGCTTGTCGGCCATGGCCAGCAGGCGGCGGATGCGGCCGGCGACCGCGTCCTTGGTCAGCGGCGGGTCGGCGAGGGCGCCCAGCTCCTCCAGCGAGGCCTGCTTGTGCTCCATCCGCAGCCGGCCCGCGGCCGCGAGGTGCTCCGGGACGTCGTCGGCGAGGATCTCCAGGGCCCGCTGGACCCGGGCCCCGGCGGCGACGGCCGCGCGGGCCGAGCGGCGCAGGTTGGCGTCGTCGAAGTTGGCGAGGCGGTTGGCGGTGGCCCGGACCTCGCGGCGCATCCGCCGCTCCTCCCAGGCCAGCACCGAGTCGTGGGCGCCGAGCCGGGTGAGGAGGGCACCGATCGCGTCGCCGTCGCGGACCACGACCCGGTCCACGCCGCGCACCTCGCGGGCCTTGGCGGCGATCGACAGCCGGCGGGCGGCGCCGACCAGGGCGAGCGCGGCCTCGGGGCCCGGGCAGGTGACCTCCAGGGAGGAGGACCGGCCGGGCTCGGTGAGCGAACCGTGCGCCAGGAACGCACCCCGCCAGGCGGCCTCCGCGTCGCAGGTGGCCCCCGAGACCACCTGCGGCGGCAGACCGCGGATCGGCCGGCCCCGCCCGTCGACCAGGCCGGTCTGCCGGGCGAGCTGGTCACCACCCGCGACCACCCGAACGACGTAACGCGAACCGCGGCGCAGCCCGCCGGGCGCCATCACGATCAGCTCGGAACTGTGCCCGAAGATCTCCAGGATGTCCCGCTTGAGCCGGCGCGCCGCATTCGCCGTGTCCAGCTCCGCCTCAATCACGATGCGCCCGCTCACCAGGTGAAGGCCGCCGGCGAACCGCAGGAGGGCGGAGACCTCCGCCTTCCTGCAGCAGGTCCGGGTGACGGGGAGCCGGGAGATCTCGTCCTTCACCGCTGCCGTCATCGCCATGGGCCGATCCTTCCATGCATCCGAAAAATACGGTCGTACGCGGCGGCCAGCTGCTCCGGGTCGTGCCTCGGGGTCCCGTCGGTCCGGGCGACCGGAGCCAGCTCGACCGCGGCGCCGAACCGTTTCGCGGCATCGGTGAGCGAGTCACGGTCGGGCACGGCGGCCTCGTCGGCCAGCACCACGTCCAGGGCGAGTTTAGGGGCGTGTCGTCCCAAAACCTCCAAATGACGCTGCGGTGAGAAGCCCTCGGTTTCCCCGGGCTGCGGCGCGAGGTTCAGGGAGAGCACCCGGCGCGCCTTCGTCTCGACGAGCGCGTCCAGCAGGTCGGGCACGAGCAGGTGCGGGATGACCGAGGAGAACCATGAGCCGGGGCCCAGCACCACCCAGTCCGCGTCCAGGACGGCGTCCACCGCCTCGGGGACGGCCGGCGGGTCGTTCGGCACCAGGTGCACGGACTGCACCTCGCCGGGCGTCAGCGCCACCGTCGCCTGACCCCGCACGGTGTCCACCTCGTCGGGCCGCTCCTGGTCGTGCCCCTTGACCAGGGCCTGGAGCTCCAGCGGCACGGCGGACATGGGCAGCACCCGTCCGTGCGCGCCGAGCAGCTTGCCGACCAGGTCGAGGGCCTGGACGTGGTCGCCGAGCTGCTCCCACAGGGCGACGATCAGCAGATTGCCGACCGCGTGTTCGTGCAGGTCGCCCTGGGACTGGAAGCGATGCTGGATGACGCGGGCCCAGGTCTGGCCCCAGTCGTCGTCGCCGCACAGCGCGGCCAGCGCCTTGCGCAGGTCGCCGGGCGGCAGGACACCCAGCTCGTCACGGAGGCGCCCGCTGGAACCGCCGTCGTCGGCCACGGTGACGACGGCGGTGAGGTCGCCGGTGATCCGGCGCAGTGCGGCCAGCGAGGCGGACAGGCCCATGCCGCCGCCGAGGGCGACGACCTTCGGCTGGGTGCCCCGGCGGCGCGGCTTGCCGCCGCGCGCCTGCTCGGGCCGGGCGGCGCGGGCATCGGCGGGTCTGCCACCGCGCCCTTCGGGCACCACCCGGCGCAGCCTGCTCAGCCGCGGAGTACGTCCTGTCATTCCCGTCCCATGTCCCGGTGGACGACCACCGTCTCCACGCCCTCGGCGGCGAGCCGGGCGGCGAGCTTCTCCGACATGGCCACGGACCGGTGCTTGCCGCCGGTGCAGCCGACGGCGACGGTCACATAGCGCTTGCCCTCCCGACGGTAACCCGCGGCGATCATCTGGAGCAGCTCGGTGTAGCGGTCGAGGAACTCCTTGGCCCCGGGCTGGTTCAGGACGTAGGAGGAGACCTCCTCGTTCAGGCCGGTGAACGGGCGCAGCTCCGGTACCCAGTGCGGGTTGGGCAGGAAGCGCATGTCCACGACCAGGTCGGCGTCGACCGGGAGGCCGTACTTGAAGCCGAAGGACATGACGGTGGCCCGCAGCTCGGGCTCCTCGTCGCCGGCGAACTGGGCGTCCATCTTGGCGCGCAGCTCGTGCACGTTGAGGCTGGAGGTGTCGATCACCAGGTCGGCGTCGCCGCGCAGCTCGCGCAGCAGCTCCCGCTCGGCGGCGATGCCGTCCACGATCCGGCCGTCGCCCTGGAGGGGGTGCGGGCGGCGCACCGACTCGAAGCGGCGCACCAGGGCGTCGTCGGAGGACTCCAGGAAGACGACCCTGCGGGTGACGCCGCGGGCGTCGAGGTCCGCGAGTGATTCGCGGAGGTTGTCGAAGAAGCGCCGGCCGCGGACGTCGACGACGACCGCGATGCGCGCCACGTTGCCCTGCGAGCGGGCGCCGAGCTCCACCATGGTGGGGATCAGCGCGGGCGGCAGGTTGTCGACCACGAACCAGCCGAGGTCCTCCAGACACTTGGCGGCCGTCGAGCGGCCGGCCCCGGACATGCCGGAGATGATCACCAGCTCGGGGATGGCCGCCTCGTGCGCCCCGGCTGTTTCCTTGCCCGTACTCACCTGTGCTCCGTCGTTCTGGCGCGGGTCCGGTCCGGCCGTCCGCGGGTCCGCGTCCTCGCCGGCCGTGCCGTGGGCCTGTTCTCGTCCCGCTGTGGGCTGTGCCTCGTGCTCGGTCATCTCTCCTGCCCCCGTCGTTCGTCCGGGGTACCCGCGGACACGGGCTCCCCCGGGGCATCCGCCGTCGTCTCGGGTGCCCCGTCCTCGTCATCCATGATCTCTCCGGTCGCCGTGTTCACGGCGGGCGCGGCCGGAGTGGCCCGGGCGAGGGCCACGGCGACGGTCTCCGCCGTCTTGCGGCCTATGCCGGGCACCTCGCAGATCTGGTCGATCGTCGCCGACCTGAGCTTCTTCACCGAACCGAAGTGCTTGATCAGCGCCTGCTTGCGGGTCTCCCCCAGTCCGGGCACGTCGTCCAGGGGGCTCGAGCGGAAGCGCTTGGCGCGCTTGGCGCGCTGGTAGGTGATCGCGAAGCGGTGGGCCTCGTCACGGACCCGCTGGAGCAGGTACAGACCCTCGCTGGTGCGGGGCAGGACGACCGGGTCGTCGTCGCCGGGCAGCCATACCTCCTCCAGGCGTTTGGCGAGGCCGCAGACGGCGATGTCGTCGATCCCCAGCTCGTCCAGCGCCCGCTGGGCCGCCGCGACCTGCGGCTGGCCGCCGTCCACGACGACGAGCTGGGGCGGATAGGCGAAGCGCTTGGGGCGGCCGTCGTCGTCCTTGAGGGCGGGGCCGTCCACGAGGGTTTCACCGTCGTCCGGGACGGCCTGGCCGTCCGTGAGCGACCGGCCGTCGGCGCGCCGCTCGGCACCACCTGCTTCCGCCGCGTCCGCGTCCGGGCCGTCGGCCCACTCGCCGGTCTTCTCCTTCTCGGCGAGGTAGCGGCGGAAGCGGCGGGTGATGACCTCGTGCATGGAACGGACGTCGTCCTGTCCCGCGAAGCCCTTGATCTGGAACCGGCGGTATTCGCTCTTCCGGGCCAGCCCGTCCTCGAAGACGACCATGGAGGCCACGACGTCGTCGCCCTGGAGGTGCGAGATGTCGTAGCACTCGATGCGCAGCGGGGCGCTGTCCAGGTCCAGGGCCTCGGCGATCTCCTCCAGCGCGCGCGAGCGCGTGGTCAGGTCGGAGGCGCGCTTGGTCTTGTGCAGGACGAGCGCCTGCTGGGCGTTGCGCTGGACGGTCTCCATCAGTGCCTTCTTGTCGCCGCGCTGCGGGATGCGCAGCGAGACGCCCGAGCCCCGGCGCTCGGCCAGCCACTGCTGGACCGGCTCCACCGGGTCGGGCAGGGCGGGGACCAGGACCTCCTTGGGGACGGCGTCCCCTGTCTCCTCGCCGTAGAGCTGCTGGAGGGCGTGCTCGACGAGGGCGCCGGTGGTGATCTCCTCGACCTTGTCGGTGACCCAGCCGCGCTGGCCGCGCACCCGTCCGCCGCGCACGTGGAAGATCTGGACGGCCGCCTCCAGCTCGTCCTCGGCGACCGCGATCAGGTCGGCGTCGGTCGCGTCGGCGAGCACGACCGCGCTCTTCTCCATGGCCTTTTTCAGGGCGCCGATGTCGTCGCGCAGGCGTGCCGCCCGCTCGTACTCCATGTCCTCGGCCGCGTCGGCCATCTGCCGCTCCAGACGGCGCAGGTAGGTGCCGGTGCGGCCGGCCATGAAGTCGCAGAACTCCTCGGCGAGCTCCCGGTGGTCCTCGGGGGAGATCCGCTCCACGCAGGGCGCGGAGCACTTGCCGATGTAGCCGAGCAGGCAGGGGCGGCCGGTGCGGGCCGCGTTCTTGAAGACTCCGGCGGAGCAGGTGCGCACCGGGAAGACGCGCAGCAGGAGGTCGACCGTGTCGCGGATCGCCCAGGCGTGTCCGTACGGCCCGAAGTAGCGCACGCCCTTCTTCTTGTGGCCGCGCATCACCTGCACGCGCGGGAACTGCTCGTTCATCGTCACCGCGAGGTACGGGTAGCTCTTGTCGTCGCGGTACTTGACGTTGAACCGGGGGTCGTACTCCTTGATCCAGGAGTACTCCAGCTGCAGCGCCTCGACCTCCGTGGACACCACCGTCCACTCCACGGAGGCGGCCGTGGTGACCATGGTGCGGGTGCGGGGGTGCAGGTTCGCCAGGTCCTGGAAGTAGTTCGCCAGGCGCTGGCGCAGGCTCTTCGCCTTTCCGACGTAGATCACCCGGCGGTGCTCGTCACGGAACCTGTACACCCCCGGGGAGTCCGGGATCTCACCCGGCCTGGGGCGGTAGCTGGAGGGGTCGGCCATGACTCACACCCTACTGGCGGGGACCGACACTCCGGCGGGGCTGTGGACGACGGGCCGGGAGACCTGTGGACAACCCTTCGCCGGGGCCTGTGGACACCGTTCGCGGGGGCACGTGGAGGCCCCGGCGCACGGCCGGGGAGAGACGGTCCGGGGCCGGCCGGTCACGCCGGGTGCCCTTGGGACGCCCGGCCCGTGCGTTCTCGGCCAGGAGCGCGTCACGGTCGGGCTCCAGGTGTTGTCGGGACCAGGCCAACACGCTTCAATGCGGGGGGACTCGGGGCCCTGAAGCGCGGCGTACGGATGTGCAGACCCCTGCGCCGCGGCCGGGGGGCGGCCCCGGTCGATCCGCGTCGAACGGTCTGACCAGCCGTCGTGTCCTTCACAGAAAGGCCCCTGCATGCCGCACGCCACCCAGCACCTGGACGTCGCCACCGCGGAACTCGACTCGGCCCTGCGCGGTGGCCCCTTCCACGTGGCCCTGCGCGCCGCGATCGCCGCTCGCGGACTGCCGCTGCAGCGCGTGCAGCACCATCTGTCGCGCCACGGGGTGAAGGTGGGCGTCACGAGCCTCAGCTACTGGCAGCAGGGCGCCCGGCGCCCGCAGCGCCCGGAGTCGCTGCGGGCCGTGCGGGCCCTGGAGGAGATACTCCAGCTCCCCGAGGAGTCGCTGATACGCCTGCTGGCCGAGGCCGAGGAGGACCCTTCGGACCGGCGGCCCGCCGCCCGCTCCTACCGCGCCCACGTGGAGGCCTCCGGCGTCCTGGAGCGGCTGCTGGCCGATCTGGACCATCCCTCGGCGGACGGCGGGGTGCACGTCCTCGGCCACCACGAACGGATCCGGATCGGGGCCCGCCGCGAGCTCGCCGCCCGCGAGTCGCACCACATCGTCCGCGCCCACCGCGACGGCGTCGACCGCTTCGTCGCCGTCCACCACGGCGACCCGGGATGCGCTCCCGCGCGGATGGCCGTCCACGCGCTGGAGAACTGCCGCACGGGACGGGTCCGCACCCACCACGACACCGGTGTGCTGGTGACCGAGCTGCTCTTCGACACGCGTCTGCGGACCGGCGACACCCATCTCTTCCGCTACGGCGTCGAGGACGGCACGGCGGGGGTGAGCCGCGAGTACGTCCGCGGGTTCGGCGCGGCGGGCGGGCAGTACGCCCTCCAGGTGCGGTTCGACGCGGCGGCCCTGCCGGTGCGCTGCCACCGGTTCACGCAGCACTCGCCGGCGGCTCCGCGCGGCGGCCGGCAGGAGCTCGTCCTCAGCGGGCGGCACCATTCGGTGCACCTCGTGGAACCGCGGATGCGGTCGGGATTGCTGGGGATCGGGTGGGACTGGGAGTGATCGGGCGGGACCGGGAGTGAACGGGCGGCCGCGGTCCCGACCGGTCAGGTTCCGGGGCTCGCGACGATCCGGCCCTGCTTCACCTCGACCGGCAGCTCGATGAGCGGCACGGTCGCCGGGGCGTGCAGCACCTCGCCGGTCCGGGCGTCGAACTCGCTGCCGTGACAGGGGCAGACGAGTTTCGTCCCCTCCAGCTTCCTGATGGGGCACCCCGCGTGCGTGCACACCGTGCTGAACGCCTTCAGGGAGCCGTCCTCGGCCCGGCTGACCACCACGTTGTGATCCCGGTCCAGCTTCGTCGCCCCCTTGGCGACCGCCCCGTCCGCGCCGAGGTCGACGGGTGCGGTCGGCCGGGCGGGCGCGGCACCGTCGTCGCCCGGTGAGCAGGCGGCCGCGCCGAGTCCGGCGACGGGCGTGAGGGCCGCCGTACGCAGGACGGTACGGCGGCTCGGGGCGGGACGGCCGGGCATGCGGGCTCCACTGGTCAGAGGGTGTGCAGGGCGACGATATCCGGCGGCCGGGGCCGCGCCGCAGGGTGGGTGGCGCGGACGTGGCGCGGGTCCGGCGGCCCTCGGAGCGGGTCCCGCAAGCGATTGCGCAAGCGTTTACGTGCCCGCTGGGGATGCGGTACGGTCCCGGCCAGTACGCGCGCGGTGCGGTGTGGCGGCCGACGCGCGGCTGTACACGGGAACGGGAAGGGGAGCCGCCGATGGCGACCATGGCCGATGTCGCACGGAGCGCCGGGGTCTCCGTGGCGACCGTCTCGCACGTGCTCAACGACACCCGTCCGGTACTGCCCCACACCCGCCGGGCGGTGCTGGACGCCGTGGAGCGGCTCGGCTACACCCCGAACACCCTCGCCCGCTCCCTGGTGACCTCCCGCACCCGTTCCATCGGGCTCGCGGTGTCGGCGATCAGCAACCCGTACTTCACGGAGATCCTCCAGGGCGTCGAGGCCGCAGCCCTGGAGCACGGCTACGGCCTGCTCATCGCCGATCCGCACGACGACCCCGAACACGAGCGCAAGGCCGTACGGCTGCTGCACGAGCGCCGCGTGGACGGCATGATCGTCGCGCCCTCCGCCGACCCGCGTGATCTCGTCGCCCACCTCGGCCGCCACCGGGTGCCCACCGTGTTCCTCGACCGGGTCGTGGACGTCCCGGACGGCGACGGCGCTCCGCGCTTCGACCAGGTCTGCGCCGAGGGGGCCGAGCCGACGACCCGGCTGGTGACCCATCTCGCCGGGCTCGGCCACCGCGGGATCGGCATGGTGGCGGGCCGGCCGGGGCTCAGCACGACGCGGGAGCGGATCAGCGGGTACCGGCACGGCCTCGCCGCCGCCGGGCTGCCCTTCGACGAGCGGCTCCTGGTCCACGGCGACTCCGAGGCGGCCGGCGGCGAACGGGCCACGGCCGCCCTGCTGTCCCTGCCGGTGCCGCCCACCGCGCTGGTCACCGCCAACAACGCGATGACCATCGGAGCGCTGCGCGCCGTGCGGGACCACGGTCTGTCCGTGCCCGGCGACCTCGCGCTGTGCTGCTTCGACGACTTCCCCTGGGCCGACCTCTTCTCCCCCCGGCTCACGGCCGTGGCGCAGCCCAGCAGGGAGCTCGGCACCCGGGCCGTCCGGCTGCTGCTGGAACGCCTCGCCGAGCCGGACCGGCCCGCCCGGACCGTGCGGTTGCCGTGCGCCTTCGTGCACCGCACCTCGTGCGGCTGCCCCGAGCAGGGCGAGCAGCCCGAGCAAGCCTCCGTAATGGTTCACGAAAGGACACTCCCGTGATCGTCGTCGCCGGTGAGGCCCTGATCGACCTGGTACCGCAGGGCACGGGCGCCCTCGCCGCCCTGCGCCCGGCGCTCGGCGGTGGGCCGTACAACACGGCGGTCGCCCTGGGCCGGCTCGGCTCCCCCGCCGCCTTCTGCTCCCGGGTGTCCCACGACGCCTTCGGCGAGGCATTGCTGGAGCGGCTGCGCGAGACCGGTGTGGACGTCACGCCGGTGCAGCGCGGTGCCGAGCCGACGACCCTCGCCGTGGCCTCGGTGGACGCGGACGGTTCCGCCGCGTACTCCTTCTACGTGGACGGGACCGCGGACCGGCTGTTCGCGGTCCCCGCCGCGCTGCCGTCCGGTACCCGTGCGGTCTCCTTCGGGACCTGCTCGCTGGTGCTGGAACCGGGCGCGAGCGCCTACGAGGAACTGCTGCGGGCGACGGCCGCATGGGGCGTGTTCACGGCGCTGGATCCCAACATCCGGGCCGGCCTGATCCCGGACCCCGACGCCTACCGGGCCCGGTTCAAGAACTGGCTGCCGTCCGTGGACCTGCTGAAACTGTCCGCCGAGGACGCCGAGTGGCTCGGCGGCACGCCCCGGGAATGGCTGGCGGCCGGTCCGGCGGCGGTCGTGGTCACCCGGGGCGGGGCCGGGCTGACGGCGTACACCCGCGACGGGAGCGAGTACGCGGTGCCGGGCGAGCGGGTCGAGGTGGTGGACACGATCGGTGCGGGCGACACGGTGAACGCGGCGCTGCTGCACGGCCTCGCGGTTCGGGACGCGCTCAGTGCGGAGGCGGTGGCCGCGCTGGGGCCGGAGGGCTGGGCGGGGCTGCTGGGCTTCGCCGCCCGCGCCGCGGCGGTCACCTGCTCGCGGGCGGGCGCGGAGCCGCCGTACGCCCACGAGGTGGCCGACTGAACGCCGACGGCACCGGCCGGTACCCTGTCCGGGCCCACGGCTCCTGCCGCGGGCATCAGCCCGTCGGCCGTACCGCCCGCAGGGCCCCGGGACGGCGGCCGTCGAGACGGTCCAGGGCCGCGGCCGTGGCGTCGTCCGGGGGCAGGTGTACGACGATCCGCTGACCCTCCTCGGCCGGTCCGGACGAGCGCCGAGCCGGGCCCCACGGGATCGTCCGTGGGGCCCGGCTCGGCTCCGGTTCAGGCCTTGCTCGTCCGCGTCGTCTTCTTCGCCGCGGCCTTGGTGGCCGTCTTGGCGGTCTTGGCCGCCTTGGTGGCGGGCTTCTTCGCCGCCGTGCCGGTGACCGCCTTGGTGGTGGTCTTCGTGGCGGACGCCTTGGCCGCCACAGTCTTCGCCGCCGCCTTGCGCGGGGCCTTCACCGGGGCCGCGTCGCTGATGCGGTCCGCGCCGAGGATGTCCCGCAGGAACTTGCCGGTGTGGCTGGCGGGCACGGCGGCGACCTGCTCGGGCGTGCCCTCGGCGACCACCAGGCCACCGCCGGCGCCGCCCTCGGGGCCCATGTCGACGACCCAGTCGGCGGTCTTGATCACGTCGAGGTTGTGCTCGATGACGATGACCGAGTTGCCCTTGTCGACCAGGCCGGACAGGACCGTCAACAGCTTGCTGATGTCCTCGAAGTGCAGGCCGGTGGTCGGCTCGTCCAGGACGTAGACCGTGCGCCCGGTGGAGCGGCGCTGCAGCTCGCTGGCGAGCTTGACGCGCTGGGCCTCACCGCCGGAGAGGGTGGTCGCGGACTGGCCGAGCCGGACGTAGCCGAGACCGACGTCCTTGAGAGTCTTCATGTGCCGGGAGATCGCGGGGACCGCCTCGAAGAAGTCCGTGGCCTCCTCGATCGGCATGTTCAGCACGTCGGCGATGGACTTGCCCTTGTAGTGGACCTCCAGGGTCTCCCGGTTGTACCGGGCGCCGTGGCAGACCTCGCACGGGACGTAGACGTCCGGGAGGAAGTTCATCTCGATCTTGATGGTGCCGTCGCCCGCGCAGTTCTCGCAGCGGCCGCCCTTGACGTTGAAGGAGAAGCGGCCGGGCAGGTAGCCGCGGACCTTCGCCTCGGTCGTCTCGGCGAACAGCTTGCGGACGTGATCGAAGACGCCGGTGTACGTCGCCGGGTTGGACCGCGGGGTGCGGCCGATGGGCGACTGGTCGACGTGCACGACCTTGTCGACGAGGTCGTCGCCGTCCACGCGCGTGTGCCGACCGGGCACATTGCGCGCCCCGTTCAGCTCGCGGGCCAGGTGGGTGTACAGGATGTCGTTGACCAGGGTCGACTTGCCGGAACCGGAGACGCCGGTGACGGCCGTGAAGACGCCGAGCGGGAAGGAGACGTCGATGTCCTGGAGGTTGTTCTCGCGGGCTCCGTGCACGGTGAGCTGCCGGGCCGGGTCGCGGGGGCGCCGGATGTCGGGCAGCGGGATGGCCTTGCGGCCGGACAGGTAGAGGCCGGTCTGCGACTCGGCGTTGTCCAGCAGCTCCTTCAGGGAGCCGCTGTGGACCACCTTGCCGCCGTGCTCGCCGGCGCCGGGGCCGATGTCGACGATCCAGTCGGCGACCTTGATGGTGTCCTCGTCGTGCTCGACGACGATGAGGGTGTTGCCCATGTCGCGGAGCCGGACCAGGGTCTCGATCAGCCGGTGGTTGTCGCGCTGGTGCAGGCCGATGGACGGCTCGTCGAGGACGTAGAGCACGCCGACGAGGCCGGAGCCGATCTGGGTGGCCAGGCGGATGCGCTGGGCCTCGCCGCCGGAGAGGGTGCCGGCCGCGCGGTTCAGCGAGAGGTAGTCCAGGCCGACGTCGACCAGGAACCGCAGCCGCTCGTTGACCTCCTTCAGGACGCGCTCGGCGATCTTCTTGTCGCGGGCGTTGAGCTTCAGCTCGCCCAGGAAGTCCGCGCAGTCGCTGATGGACATCGCCGAGACCTCGGCGATCGACTTGCCCATGACGGTGACCGCGAGGACGAGGGGCTTGAGGCGCGTGCCCGCACAGGTGGGGCAGGGCACCTCGCGCATGTAGCCCTCGAAGCGCTCACGGCTGGCGTCGCTCTCGGCCTCGCTGTGCCGGCGCTTGACGAAGGGGATCGCGCCCTCGAAGGCCGTGGTGTACCGGCGCTCGCGGCCGTACCGGTTGCGGTAGCGGACCTCGACCTGGGTCTTGTGGCCGCCCAGCAGGGCCTTGCGGGCGCGCAGCGGCAGACCGGCGAAAGGGATGTCCGTCCGGAAGCCGAGGGCGTCCGCGAGGGCACCGATCAGGCGGCCGAAGTAGTCCTTGGTGTGCCCGTGCGACCAGGGGTGGATGGCGCCCTCGTCGAGGGACTTCTCCTCGTCGGGGACGATCAGCTCCGGGTCGACCTCCATGCGCGTGCCGATGCCGGAGCAGTCGGGACAGGCGCCGAAGGGCGAGTTGAAGGAGAAGGAGCGGGGCTCCAGCTCCTCGAAGGACAGGTCGTCGTACGGGCAGTACAGGTGCTCGGAGTACATGCGCTCGCGCTCGGGGTCGTCCTCGGGGAGGTCGACGAAGTCGAGCACGACCATGCCGCCGGACAGGCCGAGCGCGGTCTCCACGGAGTCGGTGAGCCGGCGCTTGGCGGAGTCCTTCACCGTGAGGCGGTCGACGACCACCTCGATGGTGTGCTTCTCCTGCTTCTTGAGCGTGGGCGGGTTGGACAGCTGGATCGTCTCGCCGTCCACCCGCGCGCGGGAGTAGCCCTTGGTCTGGAGGTCCGAGAAGAGGTCGACGAACTCGCCCTTGCGCTCGCGCACCAGCGGCGACAGCACCTGGAAGCGGCTGCCCTCCGGCAGCTCCAGGACCTTGTCGACGATGGCCTGCGGCGACTGGCGCGAGATCGGCCGGGAGCACTGAGGGCAGTGCGGCTTGCCGATGCGCGCGAAGAGCAGGCGCAGGTAGTCGTAGACCTCGGTGATGGTGCCGACCGTGGAGCGCGGGTTGCGGGAGGTCGACTTCTGGTCGATGGAGACCGCCGGGGAGAGTCCCTCGATGAAGTCGACGTCCGGCTTGTCCATCTGGCCGAGGAACTGCCGGGCGTAGGAGGAGAGCGACTCCACGTAGCGCCGCTGACCCTCGGCGAAGATGGTGTCGAAGGCCAGGGAGGACTTGCCCGACCCGGACAGGCCCGTGAAGACGATGAGCGAGTCACGAGGCAGGTCGAGCGAGACGTTTTTCAGGTTGTGCTCGCGCGCGCCACGGACGATGAGACGGTCGGCCACGCCGGTCCGCACCTTTCTTGAGAGAAGTGACAGGGGCGAGGCCCCCGTCTTTCTCAGACTAGGGGGAGCCACTGACAACGCCGGTCGGATTCACCGGTTGTCAACAAACCCCGACTTCCCAGCATGCCCGACGCCACTTCCGACCATATAGCACGTGCATTCGAATTGCGGGGGTCGTCCACAACCTTCACCCGAAGGTGTGGCGCGGTCTAGGGTCAGCATCATGATTGATCACGCTCATGACCTGGAGTCTGTACGTGACGCTACCGAGCGGCTGCTCGGCGCGGTCGGGAAACTGGACAACGCGTCCGTGACGGAGTCGTCACGGCTTCCCGGCTGGAGCCGTGGCCACGTCCTCGCCCACCTCGCCCGCAACGCGGACGCCCTCGTGAACGTCCTCGAAGGACGCCCCATGTACGTCTCCGGCGAGGCCCGGGACGCCGACATCGAGCGGGACGCGTCGCGCCCCCTCGACGCCCAGCTCGCCGACGTGCGCGAGAGCGCGGCCCGCTTCCAGGACGCCGCCGCCGTCCCCGCGGACTGGTCGCGCACGGTGGAGCTGCGGGGCGGGGTCACCGACTCGGCCTCCCGGCTCCCGTTCCGGCGCTGGGTCGAGGTCGAGCTGCACCACGTGGACCTGGGCATCGGGTACGAGCTGGAGGATCTTCCGGCGGAGTTCACGGAGCGGGAGACCGACTTCCTCGCCGCGCGGTTCGCCGGGCACCCGGACGTGGTGCCCACCCGGCTCACCGACGGCACGCGCGCGTGGCGCACGGGCCGGGAGGCGGAGACTCCCGAGGTGACCGTCACCGGGCACCCGGCCGACCTGCTCGGCTGGCTCGCCGGACGCCGCGCGGGCTCCGCGCTGACGGTGGAGGGCGGTCCGCTGCCGACGCTGCCTCCGCTGTAGCGGCCCCACGGGAGGCGGTCTGCGGGCCGCCTCCCGGCGCTAGGCTGGCCTTCATGACGTACAGCGGAGAGGTCAGGGTCGGCGGACCCGCCGACGTGCACGAGCTCAAAGACCTGATGATCACCAAGGTCGCGGTCGGCCCGATGGACAACAACGCCTACCTGCTGCGCTGCCGGGCCACCGACGAGCAGGTGCTGATCGACGCCGCCAACGACGCGCACACGCTGCTCGGCACGATCGGTGACGACGGCATCGCCTCCGTCGTCACCACCCACCGGCACGGCGACCACTGGCAGGCGCTCGCCGAGGTCGTCGCGGCCACCGGGGCCCGCACCCACGCCGGACGGCACGACGCCGAGGGCATCCCCGTGCCGACCGACGTCCTCCTCGACGACGGCGACACGGTCCGGGTGGGGCAGGTGGAGCTCACGGCACGCCACCTGGTCGGGCACACGCCGGGCTCCATCGTCCTGGTGTACGACGACCCGCATGGGCATCCCCATGTGTTCACCGGGGACTGTCTCTTTCCTGGTGGTGTGGGCAACACCCAGAACGATCCCAAGGCGTTCGCAAGCCTGATGCGGGACGTGGAGACCAAGGTCTTCGACGTGCTCCCGGACGAGACATGGGTCTACCCCGGGCACGGCAAGGACACCACGCTCGGCGCGGAACGGCCGCACCTGCCGGAGTGGCGGGCACGCGGCTGGTGAGCCCGGGCGGCGTGAAGGAGGCCGGCCCCGGCGTCGGGAGGCCGGCCCCGGCGCCTCAGGCCTGGGCCGTCCCCGTCCCGGCCAGCACCGCGATCCGCTCCACGCCGAACACGTACCCCTGCACACCGCACCCCGCGATCACTCCGTCGGCGCGCTGCGACACGTAGGAGTGGTGCCGGAACGCCTCACGCTGGTGGATGTTGGAGATGTGGACCTCCACCACCGGCAGGCCGTCGCAGGTGTTGAGCGCATCCAGGATCGCGACGGAGGTGTGCGAGTAGGCGGCGGGATTGATCACGATCCCGCAGTGGTTCAGCCGGGCCTCGTGGATCCAGTCGACCAGTTCGCCCTCGTGGTTGGACTGCCGGAAGTCCACCGTGCCGCCGTGTGCCGCCGCCGCCTTCACGCACCGTGCCTCGACGTCGGCGAGGGTGTCGGAGCCGTAGATCTCCGGCTGGCGCTGGCCCAGCAGGTTCAGGTTGGGGCCGTTGAGGATCATGATCGGGGCGTTGGCCAGGGTGCGGGGCACGGTTCCTCCGGTCCGTTCGGGTGCGGCGGCCCCCGTACGGGCCGCCGCTCGGACCCCGGTTTATCACGGTGCGCCGGCTGCCCGGCCGGCCCTACCCTCCGTCCATGACGATGATCGAGTACCCGAGCAAGCCGTCGCCCGGCGACCGCGTCGCGGTGATATCGCCCTCCTCCGGACTGCCGGGGCTCTTCCCGCGCCCCTACGAGCTGGGCCTGGAGCGGCTGCGCACGGAGTTCGGCCTGGAGCCCGTCGAGTATCCGGCGACGCGGAAGATGGGATCGACGCCGGCCGAGCGGGCCGCCGACATCCACGCGGCCTTCGCCGACCCGGGGATCAAGGCCGTCATGGCGTCGATCGGCGGCGACGACCAGATCACCGTCCTGCCGCTGCTGGACCGGGAGCTGATCCGGGCCAACCCGAAGCCCTTCTTCGGCCTGAGTGACAACACGAACCTGCTCGCCTACCTGCGCAACACGGGCATCGTCGGTTACCACGGCGCGAGCGTCATGGTGGAGCTGGGACGTCCCGTCGCCATGCACCCGCAGACCGCCGACTCGCTGCGCGCGGCGCTGTTCACCTCCGGTCCGTACGAGCTTCGCCCCGCCGAGCGCTTCAACGCCGTCAACCGCGACTGGGCCGACGCGGCCACCTTCGAGGCGGAACCGTCGATGCGGACCGGGTCGGGCTGGTCCTGGGTGAACGCCGACCGGGTGGTCGAGGGACGGACCTGGGGCGGCTGCCTGGAGATCCTGGCCTGGCTGCTGATGGCCGACCGGGAGGTCGCCCGCGACCCGGCGGAGTACGAGGGCGGCGTGCTGCTCCTGGAGACCTCGGAGGAGATGCCGAGCGCCGCGGAGGTCTTCCGCACCCTGCGCAACATGGGCGAGCGCGGGCTGCTCGGCCGCTTCTCCGCGCTGCTGATGGCCCGCCCGAAGACCTGGTCCTTCGAACGCCCCAACAGCCCCGAGGAGGGCGACCGGTACGCGGCTCAGCAGCGCGAGGCGGTGCTGCGGGCGATGCGGGTCTACGCCCCGGAGGCCACGATCGTCTTCGACGTGGACTTCGGTCACACCGATCCGCAGGTGGTCGTGCCGTACGGGGGGACGGTGCGGGTCGACGGGCCCGCGCGGCGCATCACCGTCACGTACTGACGCTCCCCGCGTTCGGGGGACCGACCGGTGCTAGTGACCTGAGTCGGAGGTTCGTCGTTGGTTGGGTATGAGTCGTCCGGGTCCGAAGATTCCGCCGTTGTCGCTGACTGATACCCAACGGGATGTGCTGGAAGGCTGGGTGCGTCGTCGCTCGACAGCCCAGTCCCTGGCTCAGCGCTCAAGGATCATTCTGCGCCGAGGGGCACTCCATCATGGAAGTGTCACGCCGGCTCGGTGTCACCGCGGACATGGTCCGCACCTGGCGGCGGCGCTTCCTGGAACGTGGTCT
>NZ_JAGMUF010000014.1:0-530 GCF_019049125.1 Streptomyces sp. AC602_WCS936
TGTACTGCCCAGCCAGGTTGGTCGAGTTTGTGCGACGACACGGTCTGAACTTGTAGGACGGCGAAGGCCTCCGGTTGTGGAGTGGAGCTGTCGAGGAACCGCTCCGCCAACCAGGAGGCCTTCGTGTCTCACGCTAACGCCGCTCTGACGCCCCGTGCACGTCTTCGCCTGGCGCGTCTGATTGTGGATGAGGGATGGCCGGTCGCCCGTGCGGCCGAGCGCTACGACGTGTCCTGGCCCACCGCCAGGCGATGGGCCGACCGGTACGCCGAATCAGGGCCGGCCGCGATGGCCGACCGGTCCTCACGGCCTCACCGGAGCCCGGCCCGGACCACTCAGCCGCAGGTCCGCAAGATCGTGCACCTGCGCTGGAAGCAGCGGCTGGGACCGGTCCAGATCGCCGGACGGCTGGGCATGCCCGCCTCGACCGTCCACGCGGTGCTGACCCGCTGCCGGATCAACCGCCTCTCCCACATCGACCGCGCCACCGGGGAGCCGGTCCGCCGCTACGAACACCCCCACCCCGGCGC
>NZ_JAGMUF010000121.1:0-64419 GCF_019049125.1 Streptomyces sp. AC602_WCS936
GGGCGTAGATGTCGCAATCCACACCGAACCCAGAAGGCCCTCACCTGTTCAAGCACCCAGCACGCGTGTCACCAACGTCCCGGGACAGCACACCTAGGGGCGCGGGGAACTGCGCGACAAGCCACAACGAACCCGCAGCCGCCCACCGGCCCCCATCGAAACGGCACTCAATCCCCGTAAGCCGCCCGCACCGCGTCCCGCACCGCCGCCACCGCGTCCCCCTCCCCCACCCCGAGCCGCCGAGCCCGCTCGGCGTACCCCTGGGCCGCGGAGGCCAACTCCCGCTCCGCCGCCGAGCCCGCGGCAGCGACGAACGTTCCGTTGCGCCCCCGCGTCTCGATCACCCCGTCCCCCTCCAGCGCCCGGTACGCCTTGGCGACCGTGTTCGCGGCGAGCCCGAGGGACTCGGCCAGTCCGCGCACGGTCGGCAGCCGGTAGCCGACCGGCAGCGCCCCCGACCGCGCCTGTTCGGAGATCTGCGCCCGCACCTGCTCGTAGGGCGGGGTGCCGTCATCGATGTGGATCTGCAAGGTCACCCGGCGATTGTCGCGTATCCCCGGGAAAATGAGAGGCACCCGGCAGCCCTCCCGCCGTAACGTGCGCCCACATGACCGTACTCGTACGCGACCTGCGTCCCGACGATCCGGCCGACGCCGCCGCCTTCGCGCATGTCCGGCACCTCGCCCTGCCGTACATCCTGTGGACGCCCGAGGCCGTCGTCCACCGCCTCGTCCACACGCACCCGGAGGCCCGGAGCCGGTCCCTCGTCGCGGAGGAGGACGGGGAGACGATCGGCACGGCGCAGCTCGGGCTGGTCCACGACAGCCCGGAGCCGGGTCAGGCGTACCTCAACGTCTACGTCCGCCCGGACAGGGTCCGCCGCGGCGCCGGCGGGCTGCTGGTGCGCACGTCCGAGGAGTACCTCGCCACGGAGGGGGCGACGAAGCTCTTCGCGTGGGTGCTGGACGAGCCCGCGAACCTCGCCTTCGCCGAACGGCACGGCTACGAGCGGCGGCGCTCGGCCCACTTCCTCCGGCTGGACCTGGCCGACGCCGCCCTGCCGGACGCACCGGCCGCTCCGCCCGGCGTCGAACTCCGCACCGCCGCCGACTTCGCCGACGATCCCCGCCCGTTGTTCGAACTGGACGCGGAGCTGGTGGCGGACGAACCGAGCGATGTCGCCGTCGAGTTCACGGAGTACGAGGCATGGCTGGCGGAGACCTGGCGGCACCCGCTGCTGCACCGTGAGCTGACCACGGTCGCGGTCGCCGACGGCCGCCCCGTCGCCTTCAGCGTGGCCCACACCGACGGCGGCACCCGGTATGCCACCGCCATGACCGGCACGGTCCGCGCCCACCGCGGCCGGGGCCTGGCCAAGCTCACCAAGACCGACTCCCTGCGCCGCGCCCGCGCCGCCGGGTACACGGAGGCGCTCACCGGCAACGACACGGACAACGGCCCGATGCTCGCCGTCAACAAGTGGCTCGGATACGAGGTCTGCGGGACGGAGGTGCGCCATGTCCGCGAACTCGGCTGAGTTGAGCATCGCGCTTGTCAAGGCGGGCCGGACGAAGATCCGGTACACGGGCGTGCTGCTCCACGACGACGGCACCCGTCTCGCCGTCCGCGCCCTCTGGGCCGGTGCCGGCGTCCGCGACTTCGGCTTCGTGCGCTTCGAGCCCGGCGACGTCTTCACCGAGTACTACTGGCGCGACCGGTGGTACGCGGTGAAGGAGGTCCGGACGGCGACCGGGGCTCTGAAAGGCTGGTACTGCGACATCACCCGCCCCGCCGTGTTCGACGGCACCGAACTGGTCGTCGAGGACCTCGACCTGGACCTGTGGCGCTCCGCGGACGGCACGGACGTACGGCGCCTCGACGAGGACGAGTTCGCTCAGAGCGGCCTGCCGGAGCGCGACCCCGAGTCCGCTGCCGCCGCCGTGGCCGCACTGGACGAACTGGAGCGGCTGGCCCGCGGGAAGAACTTCACCGACCTGACTGTCGTTGCCCATGCACCCAGGGTGACACCCGGCACTGACAACGCGGTCGGGGCGCGGGAACGTGACAACCGCCACTGACAGGGACGCATCGATGAGCAAGTCTCGGGGAAAGGGTCTACCTCCGTGAGAACGCGGAACCCGGTGGATCCGTAAGGAGGCAGCCATGCGCCGTCTGACCGTGCAGAAGCCCCTGAAGAAGACCGACGCCCGCCGTGTCCGCGAGGAGGCCGACCAGCGCCCCTCGGGACGCCCGGAGGTCCGCGAGGACATCGCGCGCACCTGGTGGCCGGAGAGCTGACCGGGCCGGTCGCGGTGAGACGCGTCAGAGCAGCCGCTTGCGGTAGTGGACGCGGTCGTAGGGCCCGTCCACCCGGCGCTCCACGATCTCGTACCCGTACTTCGGGTAGATCTCCTGGTTCTCCCACATCATGGCGTTGGTGTAGAGCCTGATCTCGGGCAGGCCCAGCGCACGCGCGTGCGCGTCCACGAACCGCAGCAGCCGCCGCCCCACGCCCGTGCCGTGCGCGTCGGGGTGGACGGCGATGCTGTCGAGGAACAGGTGGTCCGCGTACGCCTCCACGACGACGACGAGGCCCGCGACGCCCGTGCCGGGCCCGCCCGTGACGAACACCTTGCCCGCGGCCACGTTCGCCGCGTGGTCCGCCTCCATGGGCTGCGGCACCACGCCGATGCGCTCGACGTAGGGGCGGTAGGCGGCGTCGGTGACGGCCTTCACGGCCGGTACGTCGGCGGCGACCGCCGGCCGGATCTGCTCTCGTTCCATGCCGCGAACGGTAGCTACCTCAGCCCAGCCTGAGCACTCCCTTAACGCGACCATAAGGATCTCCATCACCCGCCTCCAGCAGGCGATTTCACGGTTTCTTGGGGCTAGCTTGCTGATCAACCCCACGGGTTCCGGCCCGAGTTCCGCATCCCCAGTGACCGTTTCGAGGAGTTCCCCATGCCCGCACCGTCCGCGCCCCGCAGGGTCGCCGCCGTCGCCGTCGCCGGCCTCGCCCCGCTCGCCCTGACCACCCTGGCCGCCGCTCCGGCGTCGGCGCACGGTTCGATGGGCGACCCGGTCAGCCGGGTGTCGCAGTGCCACGCCGAGGGACCCGAGAACCCGAAGTCGGCCGCGTGCAAGGCGGCCGTCGCGGCCGGCGGCACCCAGGCGCTGTACGACTGGAACGGCATCCGCATCGGCAACGCCGCCGGCAAGCACCAGGAACTGATCCCGGACGGCAAGCTGTGCAGCGCCAACGACCCGGCGTTCAAGGGCATGGACCTGGCCCGCGCCGACTGGCCCGCGACCAGCGTGAGCAGCGGCTCGTACACCTTCAAGTACCGCGTGACGGCCCCCCACAAGGGCACCTTCAAGGTGTACATCACCAAGCCCGGCTACGACCCGTCCCAGCCGCTGGGCTGGGGCGACCTGGACCTGTCCGCCCCGGTGGCGACGGCCACCGACCCGGCGGCCTCGGGCGGCTTCTACACCTTCGCCGGCAAGCTGCCCGAGCGTTCCGGCAAGCACCTGCTGTACGCGGTGTGGCAGCGCTCGGACAGCCCGGAGGCGTTCTACTCCTGCTCCGACATCTCCTTCGGCGGCGCCGGCGGGAGCGGCGGCGACAACGGCACGGCGGCCGGTGACTCCGCGGCCGGTGACTCCGCGTCTGGTGACTCTTCGGACGCCGCCGCTCCGGCCCCCGAGGCGTCCGCTCCGTCCGAGGAGCAGATCGCGGCCGCCGCCGACAAGTCGACGATCGAGCACCACGGCCACGGCGACCAGGACGCCGAGACGACGACGGACCCGACCGACCCGGCCGCCCCGGCCGCCCCGGCCTCCGGGGACGAGGCCTCCGCCGCGGCCGGTGAGCCCAACGAGGTCAAGGCCGCCGGCGCGGGCACCGAGAACCTCGCCGAGACCGGCGGGGACAGCACCACGCCCTACATCGCGGTCGGTGGCGCCGCCGCCCTGGCCGTCGGCGCGGCCGTGATGTTCGCGTCCGTGCGCCGGCGGGCCGCCGGGGGCAGGCACAGCGGCTGACCCCGGGGCAACGGGGACGCGGGGCTCGTCCGGCGGCTCAGGCCGGACGAGCCCCGCGTGGCGTGCCGGGTGTGCCGTCAGTCGAAGACCGAGGCGCAGGTGGTGGGCGTGGCGTGCGCCGGGTCCAGGGCGTTCGTCACTTCGTGGAAGGCGATCCGGTCGAAGAGCCCGATCGCCAGGTGCTCGGACAGGTCGACGGGACACAGGTCCTGCAGCAGGACGTTGCGCACCCCGGGCTCGTCCAGGAACTGGCTGCGGTACGGCGTGACCACCTGGTCGTACCGGGTGGCGAGGACCGTGTAGCGGACGCCGGGGACGGTGTCGCCGCCCTCGTTGAGCTTGGTGAGGAGGTCGGAGCCGGCGACCTGGTCGGCGAGGGCGGGGGTGTGCTCGTTCAGCAGGTCCCCGACGCCGGGGAAGTACGGCAGCAGGTTGGTGAGGCCGGACAGTGTGGTGCCGTGGTTGCTGGGCGCGATCCCCACCAGGGCGTTCACCTCGGCGGCGCCGCCGAGGAACTTGAGGTAGTACCGGGGCATCATGCCGCCCTGCGAGTGGCCGACGATGTCGGTCTCGGCCGCGCCGGTCGCGGCGAGCACCTTGTCGACGTGGGCGGCGAGCTGCTGCGCCGACTTGTCGACCGGGCCGAGTCCGTGGAAGAACGGGACGCCGGGCAGTTGGCCGTAGTCGAGGGAGAAGACGCAGTAGCCGCGGTTCTTCAGGTAGGGCGCGAGGCCCAGCCAGTTGTCGACGGAGTTCCCGAAGGTGCCGTGGACCAAGACGACGGGGCGGGGGTGCGCGGCGGACGGCCGGCAGGTGTAGTCGTTCCAGCCGGAAGTGGGGCGTGTGTCGGTGGCGTGGGCGGTGGTGGCGGGGACCAGGGCGGCCGCGGCGGTCAGCAGCAGGGCGGTCAGGGGTCTGAGCGCGCGTCTCCAGGGCAGCATCGGGTGATCTCCTTGCGGGGCAGGGGAGTTTCGATGGCAGGACGCCCTGTGATCCGGATCACGGGATGCTGTTCACTCGTCAAGTTACGAGCGAGTAGTGCAAGTGTGAAGTTACGCGTCAGTAAAAACTTCCAGCGCTAACCGGCGTCACCATGCGGGCCGGATCGGCCCGCCCGGCGCCACCCGCAGCAGACCGTCGGCCAGCGCACGCACCCCGTCCTCGCCGAGCACGTCGACCCAGGCGCTCACGGCCTCCGCCGCCGCCTCCTCCGCGGCTCGCGTACAGGCCCACCCCGCCTCGGTCAGCACGACCAGCCGGGCGCGCGCGTCGGCGGGATGCGGCCGGCGCTCGACGTATCCCTTGCGGTGCAGCTCCTCGACCAGCTGGCTCGCGGCCTGCTTGGTCATCCCGAGGTGCGCGGCGAGGTCGGTGACCGTCGCGCCGTCCGGGGCGAGCCGGGTGAAGGCGAAACCGTGCGCCGGGCGCACCCCCTCGAAGCCGCGGGCGACGACACCCTCGTGGATGCGCTGCGTGAGACCGCCGGCCGCGGCGAGCAGGCCGGCGGTCAGGGCCATGGCGTCGGAGTTCTGCACGGTGGCATTGAAACACCCTTGACGTTTTGGTCAAACAGCTTGACCATAGGTCGGGAAACTTAGTCAAGCTGCTTGACCATAGGCATTGGGGGACAGTCATGCCCGTCGTCCGCTCGTCCGAAGGCGCCACCCACGAGATCCACGGCACCCGCTTCGTCTCGTACGCCGCTCCCCGCACCGGCAGCAAGGAGCTCTGCGCCTGGCAGGGCGAGATCCCGGCGGGGACGAAGGCCCCCGCGCACACCGTCAGCCGGGAGGAGGTGTTCCACCTGCTCACCGGCGAGCTGCTGATCACCCTCGACGGCCGCACCGAGCGCGTCACCGCCGGGGACACGGTGATCATCAACGCCGGTGCCGCCTTCGCCGTCGAGAACCCCACCGACCGGACCGCGACCTCCTGGGTCACCACATCCGTCGGCCTGACGGCGGAGCTGGCCGACGGCACGGTGCTCACTCCCCCGTGGGCCAACTGAGTCCCCGCGCGGGGATCACGCCGCCAGCGACCCCGGCATCACCGCCCTCGGTCCGAACTTCGCCCGCGCGCGGTCCGCGACCTCCTCGATCCGGCGGACCTTCTCGTCCACGGGGTCGAAGGTGAGCTGGTGGGAGGCCTGTTCGGCGGGGGCCAGGCCCTCGGCGCGCAGGGCGATCGAGCGGACCCGGGCGCGCTGGAGGCCGAGCGCCTCGTACATGTCGTACGCGGTCCGGGTCAGGGCCGCCGAGTGCGCGGTCGGTTCGGACAGGGTGCGGCTGCGCGTGGTGGCCGACCGGTCGGCGTAGCGCACGGTGAGGGTCAGGGTGCGGCAGACCTTGTCCACGGCGCGCAGCCGGGTGCCCAGTTCCTCGGCGGCCGACAGCAGGGCACGCCGGTGGCGGCCGGGGTCGAGTTCGTCGCGGTCGAAGGGGCGGTCCGCGGCCAGCGACCGGGAGACGCCGTTGGGGACCACCCGGCCCCGGTCGACGCCCTGCGCCTTCTCGTGCAGCTCGCGGCCCGCCCTGACGCCGACCAGGCGCTGGAGCGTGGACAGGGGCGCGGTGGCGACCCGGCCGAGGGTGTCGAGGCCGTACTCGCACAGGGTGCGGGCGGTCGCGGTGCCGACGCCGGGCAGCGCGGCGACCGGCTTGCCGGCGAGGAACTCCCGCTCCTCCCCCTCCGGCACCACGCCGGTCAGCCCCTGCCGGGCGTCCCGCAGCGCCATGCGGGCCAGCATCGGGCCCGGACCGGCGCCGGTCACGCAGTCGACGCCGTACAGCGCGAGGGCGCGGACGCGGATCACCGAGGCCAGTTCCACGGCGTCCCGCCCGAAGTACCGCTCGGCGCCCCGCAGGTCGGCCAGCGCGCCGTCGGGGGGCAGCGCCTCGACGACCGGCGTGAACTCCTCCAGCAACCCGAGCAGCTGGGGCAGGGCCGCCTCGTACATCGGCGGCAGCTGGAAACGTACGCAGAGGATGGTCATCCCGCACTCCCCGGACTCTGGTGCCACAACTTCCTTCCGACCGCGGGCCCCTCGCCCGCGGGGCGCAGATCGGCCCAGGGGTGCATCTCATACCCGGTGGACATGCGGATCTTCCGCTGCTCCATCGGGTCCTGGGCCGCGGAGCCGGCCGGCGCGGGCCGTCCGTCCGAACCGGCGAGACGACGGCGCGCCGGGCCGTCCCCGGGGTCGTCGCCCTCCCGGCTTCCGTCCGCTCCGGCCAGCCGGGCCGCGACGCCTTCCAGTCCCTCCTCCCGGCGGGTCTCCAGCAGGTCGGCGAGGTTCCAGGCGGCGGAGCCGACCACGCTGAGGCTGCGCGGGCCGCGCCGCTGCACCACCCCGCGCACCAGCAGCAGCCAGGAGTGGAAGACGGTGTGCGCGCAGGCGTCGTGCGAGTCGTCGAAGAAGGCGAGGTCGACCAGGCCGGAGCCGTCGTCGAGGGTGGAGAAGATGACGCGGCGGCCGGACCGGACCGGCGGTGTCTGGGTGGCCGCCTTGGCGCCCGCGACCAGCACCGTCTCCCCGTGCCGGGCCTCGCGCAGCCGCTTGGCCGACACCACGCCCAGCTCGCGCAGGAAGGTGCGGTGGTCGTCCATCAGGTTGCGCGAGGCATCCATGGAGAGCACGCCCAGTTCGGCGCTGAGCTTCTCCGCCGAGGTGAGGTCGGGCAGCCCGGCGGAGGCGGTCCTGCGGCCGCCGGACAGGGGGAGCTGGTCGCCGCGTCCGGCGCGGGCGCCTCGGTGCAGCTCGGTCAGGTGCAGTTGCAGGTCGCGGCGGTTGGCGCCGAACGCGTCCAGCGCGCCGACCTGGGCGAGCCGTCCGGCCAGCGGCCTGCTGGGGCGGGCCCGTTCCCAGAAGTCGAGCAGGGAGGCGTACGGCTGCCCCTCGGCGACGCGCTCCGCCTCGGCCTCGCTGATGCCGTGCACGTCGGAGAGGGCAAGACGCAGCCCCCACTGTCGCGATTCAGACACCAGTTCGATCCTGTGTGCGACCCCCGACTTGTTGACGTCCAACGGCAGGATCGGTACCCCGCGCCGCCGCGCGTCCGCCAGCAGCAGCCGCTTCGGGTACATGCCGGGGTCGTGCGTGAGCAACCCGGCGTAGAAGGCGGCCGGGTGATGGGCCTTCAGCCACGCCGACTGGTAGGTCGGCACGGCGAACGCGACCGCGTGCGCCTTGCAGAAGCCGTACGACCCGAAGGCCTCGACGATCTCCCAGGTCCGCTGAATCGTTTCCGCGTCGTAGCCGTTCGCCGTCGCGTGCTGGGCGAACCACACCTTGATCCGCCCCTGCGACTCCGGGTCGGACAGCCCGCGCCGCACCCGGTCCGCCTCGCCGCGCCCGCAGCCGGTCATGATGTCGACGATGTCGATGATCTGCTCGTGGAAGACGACGACCCCGTAGGTGCCCTCCAGCGGCTCCGCCAGGTCCTCGTGCGGGTGGCGCACCGGCGCCCGCCCGTGCCGGGCCTCGATGAACGGCCGCACCATGTCGGCGGCGACCGGCCCCGGCCGGAAGAGCGAGATGTCGACCACGAGGTCGTGGAAGGTCGACGGCTGGAGCCGTCCGACCAGGTCCCGCTGGCCCGGCGACTCGATCTGGAAGCAGCCCAGCGTCTCGGCGGAGCGGATCATCCGGTACGTCGCCGGGTCGCCCTCGGGTACGGCGTCCAGGTCGACCTCGGTGCCGGTGGCCCGCTTCACCTCGGCGACCGCGTGCGCCATCGCCGACTGCATCCGCACCCCGAGCACGTCCAGCTTGAGCAGCCCGAGGTCCTCCACGTCGTCCTTGTCGAACTGGGCCATGGGGAAGCCCTCGCCGCTGGTCGGCATGACCGGCGTACGGGAGAGCAGGGAGGCGTCGGACAGGAGGACGCCGCAGGGGTGCATGGCGACACCGCGCGGGAGGGCGTCCAGGCCCTCGACCAGCTCCCAGAGCCTGCCGTACCGCTCCTGCTCCCCCGCCAGTTCCTTCAGCTCGGGCAGTTCATCCAGTGCCGCGCGGGCGTCGCGGGCGCGGATGTGCGGGAAGGACTTGGCGACGCGGTCGATCTCGGCCGGGTCCATGGACAGCGCGGCGCCCACGTCGCGGATGGCGTGGCGCACCCGGTACGTCTCCGGCATGGCGACCGTGGCGACCCGCTCGGTGCCGAACCGGCCGATGATCGCGCGGTAGACCTCCAGGCGGCGGGCGGACTCCACGTCGATGTCGATGTCGGGCAGCACGACCCGCTCCTTGGACAGGAAGCGCTCCATCAGCAGCCCGTGCTCGACCGGGTCGGCGTGCGCGATGCCGAGCAGGTGGTTGACGAGCGAGCCCGCGCCGGAGCCGCGCGCGGCGACCCGGATGCCCATGTGGCGCACGTCGTCCACGACCTGGGCGACGGTGAGGAAGTACGAGGCGAAGCCGTGGTGGGCGATGATGTCCAGCTCGTGGTGCATCCGCTCCCAGTAAGTCCGGTGATCGCGCCGCCGGTCGTAGCCGCGCAGCACCATGCCCGCCGCCGCCCGGGAGGCGAGCGCCCGCTGGGCGGTGCGGCGGCCGGCGCCCACGAGGTGCGGCTCGGGGAAGTGGACGGCGCCCATGCCGAGGTCGTCCTCGGGGTCGACCAGGCACTCGGCGGCCGTCGCCTGCGTCTGCTCCAGCAGGCGGTGGGCGGTGTCGCGCCGGAAGCCGGCCGCCTCGACGATCCGCTCGGCGGCGTGCCGCATGGCACCGGCGTCCTTGAGCCAGGCCTCGCCGGAGTCCAGTTCCTTGGTGGCGTCGATGGGGACCAGGCGGCGGGCGGCGTCCAGGACGTCGGCGACCTGTCCCTGGCCGGGGTCGGCGTAGCGGACGGCGTTGGAGAGCACCGGCCGGACGCCCTGCTCGGCGGCGAAACCGACGGTGCGGGCGGCCAGGCGCAGGGAGCCGGGGCCGGTGCCCTTGCGGCCGTGCCAGACGGCCTCCAGGCGCAGGGCGTCGCCGTACACCTCCCGCCAGGGGGCGAGGAGCCTCGCCGCGCGGTCCGGACGGCCGGCGGCGAGGGCGCGGCCCACGTCCGAGTCGGGGCCGAGCAGCACGGTCAGACCGTCGGCGTGGTTGTCGGGCCAGGACAGCAGGGGGATGCCCTCGGCCGTGTGGGCGGCGGAGACCAGGCGGCACAGGCCGGCCCAGCCGCGGGCGCCGTCGCGGGCGAGGAAGGTCACCCGCGGGGTCGACTCGTCGACGAAGGCACCTCCGCGCACGGGGGCGCGGCGCCGGTCCCGGCGTACGGAGGTCTCCGTGCGGTCGGCGGCCCCGGACGCGGGGGCGGCCACCGCCAGCTCCGCGCCGAACAGTGGACGGACGCCCGCCTTCGCGCAGGCCTTGGCGAAGCGGACCGTGCCCGCGAGGGTGTCGCGGTCGGTGAGGGCGAGGGCGTCCATGCCCCGTTCGAAGGCCCGCTCGGCCAGCCGCTCCGGGTGGGAGGCGCCGTAGCGGGCGGAGAACCCGGAGACGGTGTGCAGATGCGTGAAACCCGGCACACGCACCTCCCGAACTCATGAACCGATGTCCTGCCGAACACCTCGTCGAACACCTGTTCCAACTACCTCACCCCCACCATAGACCAATTTTCGAATGCGTGTGCGACATCCGTTCGGCCCCGCCCCACCTGCGCAAACGCCCGTCGGCCCGGACCGTGGGGGCATGTCGCACACCCCGGTCACCGACCGCCGCAGAGGCTCCTTCCTCGGCGAGGTGAAGGACGCCGTCACCCCGCGGGCCACCCTGCTCGTGCTCGGCGTGCTCGCGCTCCAGCTCCTGTTCATCGCCTCCTACGTGGGGGCGCTGCACAACCCGAAGCCGAAGGACGTGCCCTTCGGGGTGGTCGCGACCGGGGCGGTGGCCGAGCGGACGGTGGACAGGCTGGAGCGGCTGCCCGGGTCGCCGCTGGACCCGCGCACGGTGGCCGACGAGGAGAGCGCCCGGCGGCAGATCATGGACCGGGAGATCGACGGCGCCCTGATCGTGAACCCGGACGGCACCAGGGACACCCTGCTGGTCGCCTCCGGCGGCGGCACCGTCCTCGCCACCACCCTGGAGAGGATCGTCACCGAGGTGGAGCGGGCCGAGGGACGCACGGTGCGGACCGTCGACGTGGCCCCGGCCTCGCCCCGGGACTTCGACGGGCTGTCGTCCTTCTACCTGGTCGTCGGCTGGTGCGTCGGCGGCTACCTGTGCGCCTCGATCCTGGCGATCAGCACCGGGGCCCGGCCCGCCAACCCGCTGCGCGCGGCGATCCGGCTGATCGTGATGGCGCTGGTCGCGATCGTCGGCGGGCTGGGCGGTGCGGTGATCGTGGGGCCGATCCTGGGCGCGCTGCCCGGCAGCGTGGTGGATCTGTGGGGACTCGGCGCGCTGATCACCTTCGCGGTGGGCGCCGCCACCCTCGCCCTCCAGGGCGTCTTCGGGATCGTCGGGATCGGGCTGGCGATCCTGCTGGTGGTGATCGCGGGCAACCCGAGCGCGGGCGGCGCCTTCCCGCTGCCGATGCTGCCGCCGTTCTGGAAGGAGATCGGTCCCTGGCTGCCGCCGGGCGCGGGAACCTGGACGGCCCGCTCGATCGCCTACTTCAAGGGCAACGCCGAGACCGTGCCCCTGCTGGTGCTGTGGGCGTGGGCGGTCGCGGGGACGCTGATCACGCTGCTGGCCGCCGTGCTGCGCGTCCGGCGACAGGAGACGGAACTTCCCACGCAGGCCGGCTGACCACCCGTACGCACGCGGAAGTCCCGCCCCTCGCGCGCGGGACGGGACTTCAGCGGTACCTCGGAGGTACTTCACAGGTGCGGGTGGTGCTCAGCCGATCTGCGTACCGGTGGCCGACAGGGCCTCCGTCACCGGCTGGAAGAAGGTCTCGCCGCCCGAGGTGCAGTCGCCGCTGCCGCCGGAGGTGAGGCCGATGGCCTGGTCGCCCGAGAAGAGCGAGCCGCCGCTGTCGCCGGGCTCGGCGCAGACGTCGGTCTGGATCAGGCCGTTGACGATGTCGCCGTTGCCGTAGTTCACGGTGGCGTCCAGGCCGGTGACCGTGCCCGAGTGCACCTGGGTGGTGGAGCCGCTGCGGGTCACCTCCATGCCGACGGTGGCCTCGGCGGCGCCGGAGATGGCCTGGGAGGAGCCGTCGTAGAGGTTCACCTCGCTCGGGTGGTCCACCTCGGCGGTGTACTTGACCAGGCCGTAGTCGTCGTCCGGGAAGCTGGACGCCTCGTTCTCGCCGATGACGTTCCCGGAGGAGTCCGACCACGTGGTGATGCCCTCGGTGCAGTGACCCGCGGTGAGGAAGTACGGCTCCCCGCCCTTGGTCACGTTGAAGCCGAGGGAGCAGCGCCCACCGTTGCCGGTGATGGCGTCGCCGCCCGCGACGAAGGGCTTGTACTCGCCCTTCGTCCGCTTGAGCTCCGCCTTGGCGCCCAGCCCGTCGACGACCTTGGTCAGCTTGGCCCACTCGGCCTTCGAGACCGTGCGGTCGGCGGTGACGACGACCTTGTTGGTGGTCGGGTCGGTCGCCCAGGAGGTGCCCGGGATGGTGGCGTCCTCGGCGAGGGTGGTGCGCGCGCTCTTCAGTTCGGCGAGCGAGTTCTCGACGATTCTCGCCTTGGCGCCGGCCTCCTCGACGGTCTGCGCGGCGCCCTCGTCGAGCACGTTGACGACGAGGCTCTTCGCCTGCGCGTCGTAGTACGTGCCCGCCGCGTCGGTGCCGAGGTCGCCGAGCAGCGTGGAGGCGAGCTTTCCGGCCGCCGTGACCGACAGGGTCTCGGGCGCGGAAGCCTTCGGGGCCTCGCTGGCGTTCGCACTCTGGAAGGTGACTCCCGCGGCGACCAGTGCGGTGATACCCGCACCAACCACGGCGGCCCGCCGCCTGGGTATGCGTCGGTGCTTCAACTCACGTCCTCCTGTGGGGGGTCGGCCCGGGAGGTTGTGGGGACCTCACGGGCCGGAAGGCTGGTTGACGAGCGCTAACTCTTCCAACCCCACAGTGGGCACACAAGGTCGACTTCAGGACGTGCGCACGACAACTTCAGTGCGCACACACGACCTTCACCATTCATGTCCCTTCCAGCAGGATTCGCGCGACGAACGCTCCAGCAAACGCTACGAGCCAGTAACCGGCGACCGGCCGAACAGGCCGACGTCTGGCCGGAATTCACCTCTTGCACAAAGGCCGAGTCCCCGCACACCGGCCGGTGTGCGGGGACTCGCCGTGCTGCTGGCTGCGTTTCTGCGGACGGGCCGACGGTCTAGTAGACGCTGACGCCGTAGGCGTTCAGGGCCTCCGTGACCGGCTGGAAGAACGTCGTACCGCCGGTACGGCAGTTGCCGCTGCCGCCGGAGGTCAGACCGTACGCGGTGCCGTTGCTGCCGTAGAGCGGGCCACCGGAGTCGCCGGGCTCGGCGCAGACCGTGGTCTGGATCAGCCCGCGGACGATGTCGCCGCCGCCGTAGTTGACGGTCGCGTTCAGGGCGGTGACCCGGCCGCTGTGGGTGCCGGTGGTGGAACCGTCGCGGATGACGGTGGTGCCCACGCTCGGGGTGGCCGCGCGGGTGATGTCCACGCCGTTCGCGGTACCGGGCTTGCTGACGGAACTGTTGGTGTACCGGACGATGCCGTAGTCGTTGCCCGGGAAGCTGGACCCGGCCGTCGAGCCGAGGACCGTGGAGCGCCCGGAGTTGGAGTACCAGGTGCCGGCACCGTCGGTGCAGTGGCCGGCGGTCAGGAAGTACTCGGCACCACTGCTGCTGCGGACGTTGAAGCCGAGGGAGCAGCGCCAGCTGCTCGCGTAGATGGCGTCGCCGCCCTGGATGAGCTTGTTGAACGTGCCGGGGGTGCGCTCGATCTTCAGGGCGCCGGCCTTGTCGCCGGCCTCCTTCTTGATCTTCGCGATCTCGGCCTGGGAGACCGTGCTGTCGACCGTGAGCAGCACCTGGCCGGTCTTGCTGTCGACGGCCCAGGCGGTGCCCGGGACGTCGGCCTCGAGCACCGCGGCACTGGCGCTGCCCAGTTCGGCGGCGCTGAAGGCGACGGGAGCCTCGGACGCGTTCGCGCTGGGGATCGCGATCGCGGCTGCGGCCACGATGCCGGTGGATACGGCGATCAGCCGAGTCCGTCTCGTGATGCCGCTGCGGGGGGTGGTGCGCTTGATCCTCACTTTTCGTTCCTCCACAAAGGAAGTCGGGGGCCCTCTCGTGGGGTTGGGGGCCCGTGAGGCGCAGTCAGGGACGGACGTCCGGGTTCCGAATGCGTCGTGCCCCTGACAAGCGCTGAGGTTGGAGTATTCGGCCGAACGACCGGTCGGCGCAAGAGTGCACTTTCGGCCGTCAATCTTTGAACGAACTTCGGCCTCCCCGGGCGCCTCAGCAACTGCAGCCGCAGTCGCAGCCGTCGCAGCCGCACCCGTCGTCGCCGCAGCAGTTGCCGCAGCACTCGCAGCAACTGCAGCAGTCGCCGCACCCACTGCAGTCGCAGTTGGCGCACGTGCCTTCCTTGCGCTCCCCGCTCCAGGGGTCGTGGTACGTGCCGCAGCACAGCTGGCATGTACAGGCCAGCCCCGCCCACACCGCGCACCCCGCGAGCAGTCCGCGCCGGTTGCCGCGCGGCGGCTCCGGGGGCACCGGCGCACCGGGGCCCTGGGGGGCGCCCGGAGTCCCGGGAGGGGCGTACGGGTGACTGCCGTGCGCGCAGGAGGCGGTGCCGAAGGCTCGGTCGACGGAGTTGCCCAGCTCGTGCACGAGCAGCCGGTGCACCAGCCGCCCGTCGGTGAACTCGGCCTCGCGCAGCGCGAGCCGCACGCCGTGCACGGCGTCGTCCGCGAGCCGCCGGGCCTCGTCGATCGGCGTCCCGGTGGCGGTGAGCGGGTTCCAGGCACCCGACGCGACGTCAGCCTCCTTGTCCTCCACGGCGTCCAGGAGGTGGGCGAGCCGGCCGAAGAGGCGCCCGGCCTCGGCGAGCGGCTCGGCGTTGTGCGGGCGCCCGGCGAGGTGCGCGGTGTGCGCGAACGCGGCGGCGGTCGCGGTCTCGGTCGGCTCGGTGACGGTGAGCAGCGGCGTGCCGGGCCCGGCGAGCGCCTCGATGCCGCCCTGCCGGTCCACGGCGTCGACCAGTACGGCGGTGTCGAACCCGACGGCGCTGCCGCCGCGCGCTCCGGCCGCGTCCCAGCCGGTGGCGATCCGGCGGGCGGCGAGGGCCACCGGCCGCCGCGCCAGCATCCCGTCCCGGTCGGCGACGTGGTCGCGGACCTTGGCCGAGGCCAGCACCAGGGAGACGGCCGCCGCGAGCCGGGCGCCCTCGCCGTGCGCGACGGAAGCGGTACGCATCCCGCGCAACGGGCAGGGACCCGCCGTACGCCGGCCGGCGCCCGCGCCGCCCCGCTCGGCCTGAGCCTCCGTCAAAACCGATATGAGCAGCCCGTCATAGTTCGTCACTATCCGCGCGAACTGCCCGTGGTCCTTGCGCAGGGCGAGACACAGCCCGCACAAATGCGCCATCCACTGACTCGTGAGGCTCTCTCCGAGCCGGTGCCTGCACGGCCTGACGATTCCGAACACGACATTCCCCCGTGGTGCGTACGACGCTGAGCTGCGGCATCGTACCGACTGCCGCGTTCACCCGTACGCACCCCCTCTCACCCGTCCGCCGAGAAGAATCATATTTCACTCACAGTCAGCATCCGTTTGGGAAACGACCCTTGGGACACAAGGACTCTCGACGGAATCGCTGTGCACCAGTACCGTCACAAACCCCCCGCGCGGCGTCTATCCACTTGGCGCGACGTCCGCATCATGGATGACCATAGGGATGCGGAAGCACGAAAGACCGCTGTGAGAGGAGGCGTCCATGGGATCGGTACGCAAGGCGAGTGCGTGGCTCGGCCTCGTCGACGACAACGATGACGAGCGCTACTACGACGACGACTACTCCGAGGGCAACGAGCCCGGCGACGCCTGGGTCACCGACCCGCGGGTCAAGGTGGCCTCGGACGTGGCCGAGGAGAGGGGCCGCCGCATCGCGACCGTCACCCCGGACAGCTTCCGGGACGCGCGGTCGATCGGCGAGCTGTTCCGGGACGGGGTCCCGGTCATCATGAACCTGACGGCCATGGAGGGGGCCGACGCCAAGCGCGTGGTCGACTTCGCGGCCGGGCTGATCTTCGGCCTGCGCGGTTCGATCGAGCGGGTCTCCACCCGGGTGTTCCTGCTGAGCCCGGCCGACACCCAGGTCATCAGCGGCGAGCCCGCCGCGCACCGTTCCGACGGCTTCTTCAACCAGAGCTGAGGCGGGGCCGCACACCACGGCCCCGCCCCCCGCCGGACTCCTACCTGAAGGCGTCGAGTCCGGTGAGCGCCTTGCCCAGCACCAGCTGGTGCATCTCGACGGTGCCCTCGTAGGTGAGCACCGACTCCAGGTTCGTCGCGTGCCGCATCACGGGGTACTCCAGGGAGATCCCGTTGGCGCCGAGGATCGTCCGCGCCGTCCGGCAGATGTCGATGGCCTCGCGCACGTTGTTGAGCTTGCCGAAGCTGACCTGCTCGGGACGCAGGCGGCCCGCGTCCATGCGCCGCCCCAGGTGGTGGGCGAGCAGAATCCCCTTGTGCAGTTCGACCGCCATGTCGGCGAGCTTGGCCTGGGTGAGCTGGAAGCCGCCGATGGGCCGCCCGAACTGCTCCCGCGACTTCGCGTACTCGACGGCCGCCTCGAAGGAGCTGCGGGCCGCGCCCATGGACCCCCACACGATGCCGTAGCGGGCGTGGGTGAGGCAGCTGAGCGGTCCGCGCAGTCCGGTGACCTCCGGCAGTACGGCGTCGGCGGGCAGCCGTACGTCGTCCAGGACCAGCTCGCTGGTGACGCTGGCCCGCAGCGACCACTTGTGCTTGATCTCGGGGGCGGAGAACCCGGGACTGTCGGTCGGCACGACGAATCCGCGGATCCCCTCCTCGGTCTGCGCCCAGACGACGGCGACCCCGGCGACCGACCCGTTGGTGATCCACATCTTGCGCCCGCCCAGCACCCAGTCCCCGCCGGCGTCGCGCTTGGCGCGGGTGCGCATGTTGGCGGGGTCGGAGCCGTGGTCGGGCTCGGTCAGACCGAAGCAGCCGATGACCTCGCCGGCGGCCATCCGCGGCAGCCACGTCTGCTTCTGTTCCTCGCTGCCGAAGCGGTGGATGGCGTACATGGCGAGGGAGCCCTGCACGGAGACGAGGGAGCGGATGCCGGAGTCGGCCGCCTCCAGCTCCAGGCAGGCCAGTCCGTACTGGACGGCGCTCGCGCCGGCGCAGCCGTAGCCGTCGAGCGACATGCCGAGGGCGCCGATGGAGCCGAGTTCGCGCGCGAGCTCCCTGATGCCGGGCAGCTCGCCCTTCTCGTACCAGTCCGCGATGTGCGGCAGCACGCGGTCGGCGGCCCAGTCCCGCACGGTGTCCCGGACGGCCAGGTCCTCCGGCTCCAGGAGGTCGTCGACGCCGAGGGGGTCGGCGGGGTCGAAGGCGGGCAACTTGGGGGACGCGGCCATGGAACACCCTCCGGGGCTGACTGTGAAAACTAGCGGTGCTAGTCGTGGTTCTGGTGCCGACGTTACGATGCGCGGCACCGCACGTCCACCATGCCCGTCTCCCACCCACGCACCACCCGTTCACCGTCAGGAGCGAGGTGGACGTCGCCAGTGGGCGTGATCCACCGCCGGCGGCTTGCGGTGAGTGAGGGGTCGACCATGCCGCTCCCCGTCGGGAACCACCCGCAGCCGCCGACGGCGCCCCACCGCCCACGGGCGACGTCCACCTCCCGGCCGGCGGTGAACGGGTGGTGCGTGGGTGGGAGACACTCGGCGGTCACACCGACACACGTGACTCCACCGCCGGCGGCTTGCGGTGAGTGGGGGGCGACGATGCCGCTCCCGTCGGGAATCACCCGCAGCCGCCGACGGCGCCCCGCCGCCCACGGGCGACGTCCACCTCCCGGCCGGCGGTGAACGGGTGGTGCGTGGGTGGGAGACACCCGGCGGTCACACCGACACGCGTGACTCCACCGCGTCCCGCGGCGCCGGCACGGCAACCGCCTCGCACTGCATCACCCGCGGCAACCGCAACGCCATCACCGCCCCCAGCAGCAACAACCCCGCACTCACCACCAACGTCACATGCAGCCCGTGCACGAACGCATCCCCCGCAGCCCGCCGCAGCGCAACCCCCGCAGGCCCGCCAAGCTGCGCGGCAACCTCGTACGCCTCCCCCAGCGAATGTCCCGCCGACGCCGACGCCGACGCCGGCACCCCGGGGACACCCCCGGTCAGCCCGGGCGCGTACGCCGCGTTCATCACGCTGCCCAGCAGCGCGATCCCGATCCCGGCGCCCAGCTGGTACGACGTCTCGCCGATCGCCGCCGCCCCGCCGGCCTGCTCCTGCGGCGACTCGCTCAGCATCGACTCGTACGCCCCGAAGAGAGTGGTCTCCAGTCCGAACCCCAGCAACACGAACCCGGAGACCAGCAGCGCGCAGTTGTCGGCCCGGCCCATCGCGGTCAGCAGCAGCACCGCGAAGGCCGTCAGGCAGAACCCCGCGCACACCATCCGCCGCGGCCCGAACCGCCGCAGCATCCGCGCGCCCGCCAGCCCCGCCGCCATCGCCGCGAAGGTCAGCGGCAGCAGCCGCAGCCCGGTCTGAAGCGGGGACAGTCCGAGCACCAGCTGCAGGTACTGCGCCGCGATCAGCTCCAGCCCGACCAGCGCCAGCATGGCCAGCACGATGCACCCCACCGACGTGCTGAACGCCGGCCGCCGGAACATCGCGAGGTCCACCAGCGGATGCGCGCGCCGCCGCTGCCGCCGTACGAACGCGGCCAGCAGGCCCGCGCCCGCCACCAGCGGCAGCACGGTGAACGCGCTGGCCACCGGCTCACCGCCGCCCAGCCGCTTCACGCCCAGGACCAGCCCGAAGAGCCCGGCCGCCGCCATCAGCGCGCCGACCACGTCCCAGGGGCCGGCGCCGTCGCCCTTCGACTCGGGCAGCAGCAGCCGCCCCACCGGAAGGCTGACCAGCATCAGCGGGATGTTGACGAGGAAGACCGAGCCCCACCAGAAGTGCTCCAGCAGGAAGCCGCCGAGCAGCGGCCCGACCGCCGCGCCGACCGCGGCCACGGCGCTCCAGACGCCGATGGCCAGCGCCCGCTCCCGCCGGTCGGGGAAGACCTGCCGCAGGATCGACAGCGTGGCCGGCATGATCATCGCGCCGCCGACGCCGAGCAGCGCACGGGCCAGGATGAGGACCTGGGCGCTGTCCGCGAGGGCGGCGAGCGCGGAGGCGACGCCGAAGAGGGCGTAGCCGAGGAGCAGGACCCGTCTGCGGCCCACCCGGTCGCCCAGCGTGCCGAAGAGGATCAGCAGCGAGGCGCAGACGAGCGGGTAGACGTCGACGATCCAGAGCAGTTCGATCGCGCCGGGCCTGAGGTCCTCGGTGACGGCGGGGACCGCCACGTGCAGCACGGTGGCGTCGACGGCGACGAGCAGCAGGCTGACGCAGAGGACGACCAGGACCACCCAGCGGTTGGCACCGGCCCCGGCCGCCCGACGGCGCAGCGTGGCGGCAGCCGTGGTCGTCCCGGACATGTACGTACCTCCAAGATTTTCCCTCGCGTCCGGCGGGCTGCGGGGTGGGGACTCCCCGGCGGCTCGGCCGGAGAGGAGCGGGGTCTCCGGGCCGCGCAACGGAACGCGAGTGACTCGTCAGGGTACGCGAGAGCGAGCACCGCACACGTGGTGGGCCTCACACATCCCGCGTGACCCGTGTGGCATGCGCCACCGCACCCGCGGCCCCGTCCGCCCCGGTCGTCCGGCCGCTCCCCCGCCCGGCGGATAATCGAGCCCGTGATCGATCTTGAAACGCGTACGGAGGGCCGTACCGGTGCCCTGCGCCGGGCCGCCCCGGCGCTCCTCGGCTACGCGGCCGTACGCGCCCTGGGCCTGCTCGCCCTGGCCCTGTGGAGCGCCGCGCGCGACAAGAGCGCGTACACGCTGCTGACCGCCCGCTGGGACTCCCTCTGGTACACCAGGGTCGCCGAGCTGGGCTACGGGTACGAGGTGCGCCTGCCCAACGGCGACGTGCACTCCAACCTGGCGTTCTTCCCGCTGCTGCCCTGGCTGGAGCGGCTCGGCGCGGCCGTGTCGCCGCTGTCGTACGCGGACGCCGGCTTCGTGGTGAGCCTTCTCGCCTCGCTCGCCGCGGCCTGGGGGATCTTCGCGGTCGCCGAGCATGTGTACGGGCGCCGGGCGGGGGTGTGCGCGGTGCTGCTGTGGGCCGTGCTGCCGGTCGGGGTCGTGCAGTCGATGGCGTACAGCGAGTCGCTGTTCACGGCGCTGGCCGCCTGGTCGCTGTACGCGGTGCTGACCGGGCGCTGGGTGACGGCGGGGCTGCTGGCCTCGCTGGCCGGGCTGACCCGGCCGGTGGGGCTCGCAGTGGCGGCGGCGGTGTGGGCGGCCGCGGTCGTGGCGTTCGCGCGGAGCCGGAGCGACGGCGTCCCGGACGGCGCCCGCGGTGCGGAACGCGCCCTCGGCGACGGCGCGCGGCGCGTGCTCGGCATGATCCTCGCGCCCCTGGGCGCCGCCGGTTACGTGCTGTGGGTCGGCCACCGCACGGGCAAGGGTCCCCTCGGCTATCTCGACGTCCAGGCCGGCTGGCGCAACGGCTTCGACGGAGGCGTGGCCTTCGCCCGCTTCGTCGGCGACAAGTTCACGTCGTTCCCGGCGGCCCTGGCGGGCGTCGCCCTGGTGGCCGGGGTCGCGCTCCTGCTCTGGCTGTACGTCGTCTGCGTACGGCAGCGCCAGCCGCTCCCGCTGCTGGTGTACGCGGGGATCGTCGTGGCCCTCGCCCTGTGCGCGTCGAGCTACTTCGGCTCGAAGCCGCGGCTGCTGCTGCCCGCCTTCCCGCTGCTGCTGCCGCTCGCCCTGGCCCTGGCCCGGCTGCGAACCTCCAGGTCGGCGCTGGTCGTGGGCGGTGCGGCGGTGGCGTCCGCGGTGTACGGGGCATTCTGGCTGAACGGTTCCGGACCGCCCTGACCGGCCGGAACGCGCGGTGACCACCGGGACAATTCCGCACCAGCATTCGGTGAACGAATTCATAAGCACGATAAAACCGCCGACCGGACCGATCAAAGGAATTGAAGTCCACAGCCGGACCGGATTGCGGATTCCTCGGGAATAGGACGCCGCCTGAGAGGAATCCCACATCACATCGTCATCACAAAGCCGTTGATTCGGCGGGGATCACTCCTCACTCGCTGTAACGTCGATTGGGTGCGTACCGAACAGAGCCACACCCGTCTGGACCGGGTGTTCGCGAGACTAGACCGGGAGCCGGAACGGCCGGTCCTCCTTGCTGTGCCGGAGATGAGCCGGCACCGGATTGCGCTGTTCGCCGGAACCCTCGCGTTCTACCTCGCGATCGTGTGGGCGGTGCTCATCACCTCATGGCTGGTCCGGCTCGACTGGCAGGTCATGTTCTTCCGGCCGTACCAGCAGTGGCCGGAGATCCACGCGTTCGTCGACTACTACGTGGTCCTGGGCCAGCGCGGCCCCACCGCGGTGATGGTGGCGGCCTGGCTCGGCTGGCGCTCCTGGCGGCAGCACACCCTGCGCCCCCTGCTCGCGCTCGGGGTGTCCCTGCTCCTGCTGAACGTCACGGTCGGTGCCGCGAAGATCGGCATGGGCCGGCTCGGACCGCACTACGCGACCACGATCGGCTCGAACGAGATGTGGGCCGGCGGCGATATATTTCCGAGCGGTCACACCGCGAACGCCGTCGTGACCTGGGGCATCCTGGCCTACCTGGCCTCGACTCCGAGGGCACGGCGATGGCTGTCGGCCCTGTCGGCGGTCGTCTCCCTCGGGGTGGGCATGTCCACCGTCTACCTCGGCACGCACTGGCTCAGCGACGTGCTGCTCGGCTGGGCGGCGGGACTGCTGATCCTGCTGGCGCTGCCGTGGTTCGAGCCGCTGATCACCCGTACCGAGGCCTGGATCCTCGGCCTGCGCGACCGCTGGTACGCCCGCCTCCGCCGCCCGGTACCGGCGAAGGAGCCGGTCAGTGTGCCCGTGACTCCCGCTCCGACCCCCTCCGGAGCGGAGGAGACCCCGGTGCGCGAGCCGGTCGCCGCCCACCGGACCCGGACGCCCGCCCACCTGGCCCCGGGCCCGCACACCACCCGCTCGGACCGTACGCCGGTGACGCCGGCCGGCAGCCGCCGGCCACCGCACGCCGACCGCCACCCGCGCAACACGGCCCCGGCCGCGCGCCCCCTGTCGGGGAGCTGACGGGCGTCAGCCCTTCCAGGCGCGGGCGACGCGGCCGTCCTTCACCTCGAAGTTGAGGCGTCCCACGCGGTACTCCATGGTGATGACCGTCCCCGGCGCCAGTGACCGCACCGTCGACCAGCCGCGTTCCCGGGCGAGCCGTTCGGCCGCCCCGGATTCGAGGCCCACGTAGGTGTCCGGGCTGTCCTTGGGTTCGGCCGGGGGTGTCGGAATCGGTGCCATGCCGTCACGCTATGCCCTGCTCCCCGAGCGGGGAAGCCCAGGCCGGTAACCGGACTCACGGATGCCCGTACGGTCACATTTCTGTCACAGGATCTTGGGCCGCGTTTTGGTTGGACTCAGTCACACGGACGGGCGGATTTCTGTGATTTTCGTGGGCACGCCAGGTGAATTGCCGCATGCCCGCCGACCCTTCGAATAGAGGGCCGGAAAAGGTGCGCGAGGAGCCCCCGGCAGGCTCTGCGTAATCCGCGTTCGAGCCTCACCGAACTGGCTTGCGGATATCAGGTATCCGCACAGCGGACACATCGTCCGCTCACAGGTTCAGGGCTCCAGGACGGTGACGGACACCGAGAGGTCGTTGTCCCGGGTGTAGTACGGCCCCGCTTCCGCGGGGCCGCACCGCGTCCGCACGCGCGTGCGTGGATAGGTGAGGACGGGGTGCTTGTCGGCGACGTCGTCCAGGAGCCGCGCGAGCCGGACGGCGGGGCCGAGGGCGCCGGCGGGCCGCAGCCACAGATCCCAGTCGCCCGGCACGAGTGCGCCGTAGGGCACGGTGAAGCCGAACTCCGTCCGGTCGGCCGTGAGCTCCAGCCGGCGTACGCCGCCCTCACCGGTGCCGGGCCGGGCCCGTGCCTCGGCGTGGGCTCCGTGGGCGAGCTGAGTGCCGTACACCCGCCCGCGCACGGTCAGCCCGTCGTCCGCGAGGCGCAGCTCCCCGGACTCGGCGTGCGGGGCGCGCAGCCAGCTGCGGACGGTGAGGTTGCCCTGCCGGGTGGCGTACGGGATGCGGACGGCGACGTGGCCGAGCAGTCCGCTGGGGGTGCGGTCGGCCAGGGAGCGCAGGTCGGTGACGCCGGGCACCAGGCGACGCGGCTCCTCGTGGTCGGACACCCGCGCGTAGGCGTCCCAGCGGCCCTCGGGCAGGGCGACGCTGCTGGGCAGCGCGGCGCGCAGCCGGCCCTCGGTGGCCGGGGCGAGCGGGAGGCTCACCGCGTCCTCGGTCTCGGTGTCGCGGCGGCGCAGGATCAGAAGAGGCGTCCCGAAGTCCCCGTGCGCGGCGACGTCGAAGGTCAGACCGCCCGCGGAGTCGCCTATGCAGTCGGCGCGCAGCGGGGCGGCCGGTGGGGTCTGCGGCGTCATGCGGCGAGGTTCCTCCCTGGGTGTCCCATCGTCCGGTTAGACCCGGAACCCCGCCTTCTGGTTGTCCGTGTCCGATTGCGATGTGGTCACGACCGGCGTGCTTTTCAGTCATCCGGTTCATTCGCTGATTTCCCGATTTGTCGACTGTCGAGCACGACAACCGGAACTCGTCCGGCCGCTCCAACACCAATACGGGGCAGGCCACTTGGGCACCGCCCGTGTTCCGGGCCGGCGGACGGGCACGTGTGTCGCTCGCTCCGATTCCGTTGGCCATGGGGCGTGACTCCCGCCACCGGTCGCCCGTTGTCTTCTGCATGAGCCGGGGACCGCCCGGATCACGGCCCGGGAGCCACCCGGTCCGGCCACGCACCGCATCCCGAGGGAGCCACCCGTGCCGCGCATGCTCGACGTCAGCGACGACGTACGCGCCGAGATCGGCGACGAAGAAGCCGACCGCCTGCTCGCCGGGGAGTCGGCCCCGGGCAGCTACGACTGCACGTCCTGCCGCACCCCGGGCGACTGCGAACAGGAGCGCACCAGCACCGTTCTCTTCATCGGCGAGGAGACGGCCGTCCTCGCCTTCGCCCACGCCGGCTGCCTGCCCTCGCAGGTCGTCAAGGTCACCGAGGAGCAGCTCCAGGGGGCCGTGCGGTCCATCAACGCCGACCAGGCCCGCCCCCAGCCCGAGCAGGGCGGTCATCGGCCCGAGCAGGCGGCCCCCGACAAGGTCGCCCCCGAGCAGGCGGTGCTCGGCGTCACCAGCGGACTGATCCTGATCGCCGGTGAGCTGCACCCGGCCCTCGTGGTGGAGCCCACCGCCCCCATCGCGCGCCCCGGCACGGCCGGCGCCGGCGACGACTTCCTGCCGCTCCTCATCGAGCAGGGCTTCCTGCCGGTCACCGAGCTGTCCACCACGCCGACCGTGCTGCACGGCTGGTCGGTGCTGCTCGCGATGGGCCAGCTGCACGCGGTGCTCCAGCCGGGCACGAACGGCGGCCGGCCGGTGGCCTGGTGGCAGGCGCACCAGCCGCTCCAGGTCACCGAGGGCTGGCGCACGGCGGCCAACAAGCACCAGCAGGTGCTGATGTTCGCGGCGCCCGTCGGTTCGATCGGACGGCAGCCGCGGGAGGACCTGCTGCGGGACGCGCTGGACAAGGCGGCAGCCAACGGCCAGCTGGTCGCGGCGGCCCTGCCGCTGGCCGGGACCTGAGCGCCGTCCGCGCGGTGGCGCCAGGCGGTCACCGTCCGGCCGCATCCCTTCCAGCGCGGTGTCGTTTGGACATACGTGTACGCATACGACGCCTTCCACCGCCAGGGCGGCCCCTCGGCCACGCCGATCTACGACGCGCTCTACGCCGAGTACGTCAGGTCCTTCCGATCGCTCCCGGGTGACCGCAGCGGCGAGGAGGACCTGGGATTCACGTCCTTCAGGAGCATCCCGCGCGGCAGGAGCTCCTACAGCGCCTACAGCGCGGGAGCGCAGAGCGCCCGCGTCGGCCAGCAGTCGGTGTGGCAGCGGGTCGGCACGCACCACGTCCCGGCCGCGCTGCCGCCGGCCCCGCGCGCGGGTGCCTGACGGCCGCCGCCGCAGCGACGAGAGAGGGCGCCCCCGGCCGGGGGCGCCCTCTCTCGTCGCTGTCGCTGTCGTGGCAGCTACTTCTTCTTGGCGCCGCGCTTCTCGCGCACCCGCACGGAGATGTGGATCGGCGTCCCCTCGAAGCCGAACTCCTCGCGCAGCCGGCGCTCGATGAAGCGCCGGTAGCCCGCCTCGATGAAGCCGGAGGCGAAGAGCACGAACCGCGGCGGCTTGGTGCCCGCCTGGGTGCCGAAGAGGATGCGGGGCTGCTTACCGCCCCGCACGGGGTGCGGGTGGGCGGCGACCAGTTCGCCGAGGAAGGCGTTGAGCCGGCCCGTCGGGACCCGGGTCTCCCAGCCGGCCAGGGCCGTCTCGATCGCCGGGACCAGCTTCTCCATGTGCCGGCCGGTCTGCGCCGAGACGTTGACCCGCGGGGCCCAGGCCACCTGGCCGAGCTCGGTCTCGATCTCCCGCTCCAGGTAGTAGCGGCGCTCCTCGTCGAGGGTGTCCCACTTGTTGTAGGCGACGACGATGGCGCGTCCCGCCTCGACGGCCATGGTGACGATCCGCTGGTCCTGCACCGAGATCGACTCGGAGGCGTCGATGAGGACGACGGCGACCTCGGCCTTCTCGACGGCGGCGGCGGTGCGCAGCGAGGCGTAGTAGTCGGCGCCCTGCTGGAGGTGGACGCGCTTGCGGATGCCCGCCGTGTCGACGAACTTCCAGGTGACGCCGCCCAGCTCGATCAGCTCGTCGACCGGGTCGCGGGTGGTGCCGGCCAGCTCGTTGACGACGACGCGCTCCTCGCCGGCCACCTTGTTGAGCAGCGAGGACTTGCCGACGTTGGGGCGGCCGATCAGGGCGATGCGGCGCGGGCCGCCGACGCCGGCGCCGAAGGTCTGCGCCGGGGCCTCGGGCAGGGCCTCCAGCACCTGGTCCAGCATGTCGCCGGTGCCGCGGCCGTGCAGCGCGGAGACCGGGTGCGGCTCGCCGAGGCCCAGCGACCACAGGTAGGCGGCGTCGGCCTCGCCGCTCGGGCCGTCCACCTTGTTGGCGCACAGCACGACGGGCTTGCCGGCCTTGCGCAGCAGCCGTACGACGGCCTCGTCGGTGTCGGTGGCGCCGACCTTGGCGTCCACGACGAAGATGACCGCGTCGGCGGCCTCGATGGCGTACTCGGCCTGCGCGGCGACGGAGGCGTCGATGCCGAGGACGTCCTGCTCCCAGCCGCCGGTGTCGACGACCTTGAAGCGGCGGCCGGCCCACTCGGCCTCGTAGGTGACGCGGTCGCGGGTGACGCCGGGCTTGTCCTCGACGACGGCCTCGCGGCGGCCGATGATCCGGTTCACCAGGGTCGACTTGCCGACATTGGGGCGGCCGACGACGGCGAGGACGGGCAGCGGGCCGTGCCCGGCCTCCTCGATCGCGCCCTCGACCTCCTCGATGTCGAAGCCCTCTTCGGCGGCCAGCTCCATGAACTGCGCGTACTCGGTGTCACCGAGCGCCCCGTGGTCGTGCTCCTCGCCCGAGCCCTCGGGGTGGATGTGGTCGTTCATGAAGTCCGTACCTCGTTCATCGTGGTGATCGGTGGAAACCCCTGTTCACGGGTGATCCACTACTCAAGTGTCACTCAGCGCCCGGTGAGGCGCCTGGCGTTTTCCAGGTGGGCGGTGAGCTGCTTCTGAATGCGTTCGGTGGCCTCGTCCAGGACCTTGCGGGTGCGCCGTCCGCTGCCGTCGCCCGCGTCGAAGGGGTCGCCGAAGACGACGTCGACCCGGGAGCGCAGGGGAGGCAGCGCCTTTATCAACCGTCCGGGGCGGTCCGTGCTTCCCAGCACCGCGACCGGGACGATCGGCGCGCCGCCGCGCACCGCGAAGTAGGCGAGCCCGGCGCGCAGCGAGGCGAAGTCACCCTCACCCCGCGTGCCCTCCGGGAAGATGCCCAGCACGCCGCCGTCGTCCAGCACGCCGAGCGCGCGGGCGATGGCCGTGCGGTCGGTGGAGTGGCGGTCCACCTCGACCTGGCCGATGCCGGTCAGGAAACGCCCGAGCGGGCCGACGAACGCCTCCTTCTTGATCAGGAAGTGCGTCGGCCGGGGTGCCACCCCCATGACCATCGGGCCGTCGATGTTGTGCGCGTGGTTGACGGCGTAGATCACCGGGCCGGTGGCGGGCACCCGCCAGGCGCCCAGCACGCGCGGTTTCCACAGCCCGTACATCAGGCCGACGCCGATGCGCCGGCCGACCTCGGCGCCCCGCGCCGACGGAACCTCGGTCACTTCCCCGCCCGCTTCTCCTCGACGAGGGTGACGACGCACTCGATGACCTGCTGGAGGGTGAGCTCGGTGGTGTCCACCTCGACCGCGTCGTCCGCCTTGGCCAGCGGCGACGTCTTGCGGCTGGAGTCCGCCGCGTCCCGCTTGATCAGGGCCTCACGGGTGACGTTGACGTCGGCGCCCTTGAGCTCGCCGCTGCGCCGGGCGGCGCGGGCCTCGGCGGAGGCGGTGAGGAAGATCTTCAGGTCGGCGTCCGGCAGCACGGTCGTGCCGATGTCCCGGCCCTCGACGACGATGCCGAGCGGGGCGGCGGCGGCGATGGTGCGCTGCAGCTCGGTGATCCGGGTCCGCACCTCGGGGACGGCGCTGACCGCGCTGACCTTGGAGGTGACCTCCTGGGTGCGGATCGGGCCGGCCACGTCCGTGCCGTCGACCGTGATGGTGGGGCCCGCCGGGTCGGTGCCGGAGACGATCTCGGGCTTGCCGGCCGCGGCGGCGATCGCGTGCGGGTCGTCGGTGTCGATGCCGTTGGTCACCATCCACCAGGTGATCGCCCGGTACTGGGCGCCGGTGTCCAGGTAGCTCAGGCCGAGCTGGGCGGCGACGGCCTTCGACGTGCTCGACTTGCCCGTGCCGGAGGGGCCGTCGATGGCGACAATCACGGCCGGGGCGGTCGGGGCGGCGCCGTTTTCCACGGGGGGACACCTTCCTGGTGCGGTGCGGTGGGTGGTGTGCGGGACGCGAGCGCGTCCCGGACAGGGCGTGTCTGATGATTCCCGTCGTCCGCCCGGAGGGCGGGCCCGGCGGCGTCTGGTGCGTGCGATCGCAAGGCGCCGGAGCGCCCTCGTGGCGGAGCCACGCGGGCGTTTCGGCAACGCGGCGAGCGTGCGTGCCAGGCGTCGCCGGGCAGGCGGGAATCATCAGACACGCCCTAGGTTACCGGGCCCAGGAGACCCCTCCGACAGGCGTCCGGCGCCCGCGGTCACTGCCGGATCGCCCAGCCCCGCTCCTTGAGTGCCGCCGTCAGCACGGCGGCGGCCCTCGGCTCGACCATGAGCTGCACCAGACCGGCCTGCTGCCCGGTCGCGTGCTCGATCCGCACGTCCTCGATGTTGACCCCGGCCCGTCCCGCGTCGGCGAAGATGCGGGCCAGCTGGCCGGGCTGGTCGTCGATGAGGACGGCCACGGTCTCGTAGACGCGGGGCGCGCTGCCGTGCTTGCCGGGCACGCGCACCTGCCCCGCGTTGCCGCGCCGCAGCACCGCCTCGATGCCGGCGCCGCCCTCGCGGCGCTTGACGTCGTCGGAGGACTGCAGGGCGCGCAGGGCCCGCACGGTCTCGTCGAGGTCGGCCGCGACGTCCCCGAGCAGGTCGGCGACCGGTCCGGGGTTGGCGGAGAGGATGTCGATCCACATCCGCGGGTCGGAGGCCGCGATCCTCGTCACGTCGCGGATGCCCTGCCCGCACAGCCGTACGGCGGCTTCCTCGGCGTGCTCCAGGCGGGCGGCGACCATGCTGGAGACCAGGTGGGGCATGTGGGAGACGAGGGCCACGGCACGGTCGTGGGCGTCCGCGTCCATCACCACCGGCACCGCGCGGCAGTGCGAGACCAGCTCCAGGGCGAGGTTCAGCACCTCGGTGTCGGTGTCCCGGGTCGGGGTCAGCACCCACGGGCGGCCCTCGAAGAGGTCGCCGGTGGCGGCCAGCGGCCCGGACTTCTCGCGGCCGGACATGGGGTGCGTGCCGATGTAGGCGGAGAGGTCGAGGCCCCGCGCCTCCAGCTCGCGCCGGGGGCCGCCCTTGACGCTGGCGACGTCGATGTAGCCGCGGGCGGCGCCGCGTGCCATGGCGTCCGCGAGCACGTCGGCGACCAGGGCGGGCGGGGCGGCGACGATCGCGAGGTCGACGGGTCCGTCCGGTGCCTCGGCGGTGCCGGCGCCCAGCGCGGCGGCCGTACGGGCCTGCTCGGGGTCGTGGTCGGCGAGGTGGACGGTGACGCCCCGCTGGGTCAGCGCGAGGGCGGCGGAGGTGCCGATGAGGCCGGTGCCGATGACGAGTGCGGTTCTCACTGGGCGATGTCCTTGCGCAGGGCCGCGGCGGCGCCGAGGTAGACGTGGGCGATCTCGGCGCGGGGCCGGTCGGACTCGATGTGGGCGAGGACGCGGACGACGCGCGGCATGGCGCCCTCGATGTCCAGCTCCTGGGCGCAGATCAGCGGGACGTCGGTGATGCCGAGCTTGCGGGCGGCCGCGGCCGGGAAGTCGCTGTGCAGGTCGGGGGTGGCCGTGAACCAGACGCTGATCAGGTCGTCGCCGGTCAGCCCGTTCCGTTCGAGCACGGCGGTCAGCAGGGCCGCGACCTGCTCGTCCATGTGCCCGGCCTCGTCCCGCTCCAGTTGGACGGCGCCCCGGACCGCTCGTACCGCCACGGCGATGCTCCTTGCTGACGTGCGTATCGGTTGTTGGTCCGTCCAGCCTAGTCAGCCCGCCGCGTACCGGCCCGGGGCGCCCGTCTCCTGAGACGCTGGCCGCGGCCGGAACCTCCCCTCCCCCGGAGCTGCGACATGACCCACATCCCGACCCGCCGTACGGTCCTCCTCTGCACGGGAGCGGCCGCGCTGTCCGTCGGTTGCGGCGGCGGCGGGGGCGGCGACGGCGACTCCTCGGCCGCCTCGCCGGGACAGGAGCTGGCGCCGGCCAGTGACATCCCGGTCGGCGGCGGCAAGGTCTTCGCGGACGAGAAGATCGTCGTGACCCAGCCGCAGCAGGGCGAGTTCAAGGCGTTCTCGGCGGTCTGCACCCACCAGAACTGCCTGGTGTCGGACGTGCGGGACGGCACCATCGACTGCGCCTGCCACGGCAGCCGGTTCAGCATCGCCGACGGCTCGGTGGAGCAGGGCCCGGCCACGAGGCCGCTGCCCGAGGAGCGGATCGCGGTGGACGGAAATTCGGTCCGCCTGGCGTGAGCCGCCCGCGTACGCTCCGGGCATGGAACCCGAGACCCTGGTGCGCGACCACACGATCTACGCCTGTGTCATGGGTTCACGCGCCTTCGGCCTGGCGACGGAGGACAGCGACACGGACCGCCGGGGCGTCTTCCTCGCCCCGACGCCCTTGTTCTGGCGCTTCGAGAAACCGCCGACGCACGCGGAGGGCCCGGCCCAGGAGCAGTTCAGCTGGGAACTGGAGCGCTTCTGCGAACTGGCCCTGCGCGCCAACCCGAACATCCTGGAGTGCCTGCACTCCCCGCTCGTGGAGTCCGTGGACGACACGGGCCGCGAACTGCTCTCCCTGCGCGAGGCGTTCCTCTCCCGCCGCGTCCACCAGACCTTCACCCGCTACGCCCACGGCCAGCGCCGCAAGCTCGACGCCGACGTACGCTCCCACGGCGCCCCGCGCTGGAAGCACGCGATGCACTTGCTCCGGCTGCTGACGTCCGCCCGCGACCTGCTGCGCACCGGCGTCCTGACGATCGACGTCGGCGCCCGCCGCGAGCCGCTGCTCGCCGTGAAGCGCGGCGAGGTGCCCTGGCCGGAGGTGGAGTCGCGGATGAACCGCCTGGTGGCGGAGGGCGACGAGGCCGCCGCGCGCAGCCCGCTGCCCGCCGAACCGGACCGGCGGCGCGTCGAGGACTTCCTCGTCCGCGTCCGCCGGACCTCAGCGCTCCAGTCGCGTCCGTACGACGAAGTCGTGCAGGGCGTCGTACGCGGTGGCGGCGTCGGGCAGCGCTGACGCCGCCTGCGCCTCATCCAGCACGCCGTCCCCGGGCTCGCGCTCGACCTTGGCGGCGATCAGCTCGGCCAGGTAGTCCGGGGCGGCGTCGATCATGCGCTCAAGCGTCCCAGAGCGCTCCGAGGGCCAGGAGGTCGGCCCGGTACTCGATGCGGTCGGCCCACTCGGCGGGCCAGGCGTCGGCGCCCAGGTACGCGCCGGCGAAGGCGCCGGCGAGGCAGGCGATGGAGTCGGAGTCGCCGGAGGTGCAGGCGCCGCGGCGCAGGGCGGTCAGCGGCTCGTCGACGAAGAGCAGGAAGCAGAGCAGCCCGGCGGCCATGGCCTCCTCGGCGATCCAGCCCTCGCCCACCGCGAGGCACGGGTCGGTCTCGGGCGAGACGGTGCGCACCGCCTCCTGGAGCCGGTCGAGTATCGCCAGGCACTCGTCCCAGCCGCGGGCGATGAAGTGCTCGGGCGTCGGGTCCTGGGCGCGGGTCCACAGGTCGCCGAGCCAGCGCTCGTGGTAGCGGGTGCGGTTGTCGTAGGCGTACGAGCGCAACAGCCCGACCAGCCCGGTCGGCTCGGCGCCCGCGGCGAGCAGCCGTACGGCGTGCGCGGTCAGGTCGGAAGCGGCGAGCGCGGTGGGGTGGCCGTGGGTGAGCGCGGACTGCAGCTGGGCGGCGCCCGCGCGCTGTTCGTCGCTGAGGCCGGGGGCGAGCCCGACGGGGGCGACGCGCATGTTGGCGCCGCAGCCCTTGGAGTGGATCTGGGAGGCGTCCTGCCAGGGGCGGTCGGGCGTCTTCAGCAGGTCGCAGGCGCGGAGGCAGGTGTTCCCCGGCGCCCGGTTGTTCTCCGGCGACTGGTACCAGTCGACGAACTCCTCGCGCACCGGGCGTTCCATGCGCTTCGGGCCGAGAAGCCCCCGCTCCATCGCCGTCCGCATCCCCTTCCCCAGCGCCAGCGTCATCTGCGTGTCGTCGGTGACGATGGCGGGCCGGGGCAGTTCCATCCCCCGCCACGGGCCGAACTTGGCGAGGATCGACGGGACGTCGTTGAACTCGGTGGGGAAGCCCAGCGCGTCGCCGAGGGCGAGTCCAGTGAGCGCGCCGGTGGCGGCGCGCTTGGTGACGGTGGTCGTGGTCATGCGGGGCGTCCTTCCCTAGGGGTGCGGAGCAGGGGCGGGTGCAGGGTGGTGGCGGGGCCCGCGCGGTAGAGCGCGGCCGGTTTGCCGCGGCCGCCGGTGAGGCGGGCGGCGCCGGGGACGGCCTCGACGAAGCCCGGGGTGGCGAGTACCTTGCGGCGGAAGTTCGGCCGGTCCAGGGCCGTGCCCCAGACCGTCTCGTAGACCTGTTGCAGCTCGCCGAGGGTGAACTCGGCCGGGCAGAAGGCGGTGGCCAGGCACGTGTACTCCAGCTTGGCGCCGACGCGCTGCCGGGCGTCGGCGAGGATCCGGCCGTGGTCGAAGGCGAGGTCGCGAGCCGTGTCGTACGGCGTCCAGCGGGCCTCGGCGGCGTCACCTCCGCCGTGCGGTTCGGGAGCGTCCGGCAGCAGCGCGGCGAAGGCCACGGACACGACCCGCATGCGGGGGTCGCGGCCGGGTTCGCTGTAGGTGCGCAGCTGCTCCAGGTGCAGCCCGGTCACGTCGGACAGGCCGGTCTCCTCGGCCAGCTCGCGCCGGGCCGCCTCCTCCGCCGACTCCTCGGGCAGCAGGAAGCCGCCGGGCAGCGCCCAGCGGCCGGCGTACGGCTCCTGCCCCCGCTCGACGAGCAGCACGTGCAGCACGCCCGCGCGAAGCGTGAGGACGGCGAGGTCGACGGTGACGGCGAACGGCTCGTAGGCGTGCTTGTCGTAGCTGTGCACGACCGGCCACCCCCTTAATAGTCACTACGACTATAAAGAGGGTGGCTCAGGCGCACAAGCCCGTACGGAGGTCTACGGAGGCCTAGAGGTCGACCTCCTGCATCAGCATCCCGACCTCCGTGTTGGACAGCCGGCGCAGCCACCCCGACTTCTGGTCGCCCAGCGTGATCGGGCCGAAGGCGGTGCGCACCAGCTTGTCGACCGGGAAGCCGGCCTCGGCCAGCATCCGGCGGACGATGTGCTTGCGGCCCTCGTGGAGGGTGACCTCGACCAGGTAGTTCTTGCCGGTCTGCTCGACGACCCGGAAGTGGTCCGCGCGCGCGTACCCGTCCTCCAGCTGGATGCCGTCCTTCAGGCGCTTGCCCAGGTCGCGCGGGATGGGGCCGACGATGTGCGCGAGGTAGGTCTTCTTCACGCCGTACCGGGGGTGGGTCAGGCGGTGCGCCAGCTCGCCGTGGTTGGTGAGCAGGATGACGCCCTCGGTCTCGGTGTCGAGCCGGCCGACGTGGAAGAGGCGGGTCTCGCGGTTGGTGACGTAGTCACCGAGGCACTGGCGGCCCTCCGGGTCCTCCATGGTGGAGACGACCCCGGCGGGCTTGTTCAGCGAGAAGAACTGGTACGACTGCGTGGCGACGGTCAGGCCGTCGACCTTGACCTCGTCCTTCTCGGGGTCGACGCGGCGGCCCTGCTCCAGCACGATCTCGCCGTTGATCTCGACGCGCGCCTGCTCGATCAGCTCCTCGCAGGCACGCCGGGAGCCGTAGCCCGCGCGGGCGAGGACCTTCTGCAGCCGCTCGCCCTCCTGCTCGGCGCCCGGGAAGGTCTTGGGCAGCTTGACGTCCTTCTTGCCCGCGTACCGCTCGCGGTTGCGCTCCTCGGCCCGGGTCTCGTACTCGCGGGACGTGGCCGGGGCGCTGCGCCCGCGCTGCTGGGGGCGCTTCGGGCCGCCCTTGGCGCCGCCTCGGGCCGCGCCGCCGCGCCCCGCCTTGGGACCGTCCTTCGTGGCGCCGGGGCCCACGTCGTAACGCCGCTCCTCCGGGCGCGGCTTCTTCGGACGACCGCCCTGCTTGTCGTCGCGGTTGTTGCCGGCGCCGCGGTAGTTGCCGCGGCCCCCGCTGCTCCCGCCGCGGCCGCCGCTGTTGCCACCACGGCTCCCGCCGTTGTTTCCGCTGCTGTTCCTGCCGCTGCTGCTTCGCATCAAAGTTCCGTCTTGTCGTCTGCGTCCTCGGAATCCGGGGCGTCCGGATCGAACGACGGGACCGCTTCCAGTGTCTCGGCCTCGATCGCCGCCGCCTCCGGGAGGAAGGGCGCGAGCTCCGGGAGCTCGTCCAGGCCGCGCAGGCCCATCCGCTCCAGGAAGTAGTTCGTCGTCACGTACAGGATCGCACCTGTTTCGGGTTCCGTGCCCGCCTCCTCCACCAGGCCCCGCTGGAGGAGGGTGCGCATCACACCGTCGCAGTTCACGCCGCGCACGGCGGACACGCGGCTGCGGCTGACCGGCTGGCGGTAGGCGACGACGGCGAGGGTCTCCAGGGCGGCCTGGGTGAGGCGGGCGTGCTGGCCGTCCAGGACGAAACCCTCGACGGCCGCGGCGTACTCGGGCCGGCTGTAGAAGCGCCAGCCGCCCGCGATCAGGCGCAGCTCGAAGCCGCGCCCCTGCACGGTGTACTCGTCGGCCAGCTCGCGCAGGGCGTCCGCGATCTGCCGCCGGGGCCGCTGGAGTATCTTCGCGAGGTGCTCCTCGGTGGCGGGCTCGTCGACGACCATGAGGACGGCTTCGAGGGCGGGCTTGAGGTCGAGGGCGGCGACGGCGGCGGGCCCGGCCGGAGGCTCGGTGATCTCGGTGGCCCCGATGGCCTCGGTGGCCTCGGTGGCCTCGGTGGTCTCTTCACTCACGCCTTCTGCTCCTCCTTCGGCGCCTCGGGCGGCCGGTCGAACTCGTCGGTCACCACCGGTTCGGTGTCCCCGTCCCCGCCGGTCCAGCGCACCAGCAGGTCGCCGAGGGCGGTCTCCTGGTCCAGGGCGACGGCCTTCTCCCGGTACAGCTCCAGCAGCGCCAGGAAGCGGGCCACGACGGTCAGGGTGTCCTCGGTGTCCTCGACCAGGACGCTGAAGCTGGTCTCCCCCAGCTCCTTGAGCCGGGCGACGACGATCCCGGCCTGCTCCTGCACGCTCACCAGCGGCGCGTGGATGTGCTCGACGTACACCTGCGGCTTGGGCTTGGGCTGCATCGCCTTCACGGCGAGCTTGGCGAAGCCCTCGGGGCCGATGCTGATGACGACCTCGGGCAGCAACTCCGCGTGGTGGGGTTCCAGGCCGACGGTGCGGGGGTAGCGGCGGGCCTCGGCTTCGAGCCGGTCGTTGAAGATCTCGGCGATCTGCTTGTACGCGCGGTACTGGAGCAGTCGGGCGAAGAGCAGGTCGCGGGCCTCCAGCAGCGCGAGGTCGCCCTCGTCCTCGACCTCGGCGGCGGGCAGCAGCCGGGCCGCCTTCAGGTCGAGCAGGGTGGCCGCGACCACCAGGAACTCGGTCGTCTCGTCCAGGTCCCAGTCCGGACCCATCGCACGGATGTGCGCCATGAACTCGTCGGTCACCTTGGACAGGGCGACCTCGGTGACGTCCATCTTGTGCCTGGAGATCAACTGGAGGAGCAGGTCGAAGGGCCCCTCGAAGTTGGCGAGCCGCACCTTGAAAACGCCGTCGCCCTCGCCGGGCGTGCCCTGTGGGAGGGCGGACGGTGCGTCGGCGTCCGCGGGCGGCGGCGTGCGGGGGACGTCCGCGGGCCCCGGAGGCGGCCTCTCCGGCGTCTCCGCGTCCCCGGGCGCCGCAGCGTCCCGCGGAGGCCTCTGGCGGCGTTCGGCACCCTCCGACTGGGGCCCAGGCGCCGGGCGAGGAGCCCACGGGGGCGTCACCGTGCCGCGCGGCGACACCTCGGCGGCGCCGGATGCGGGGGCCTCCCGTGATTCGGCGCCGATGGACCGGTGACCGGCCGTGGAATCGGCGAGCCCGGACGCTTCGGTATCCGTTCCGGCACCGAACGCCGCGGACGGTGCGGGACGGCTCCCGGAACCGCCGGACCCGGACGGACCGGCGTCAGCAGCGGGGCCGGAGCCCAGACCGACCGACCCGAACCACTCGGGACCGCTCTCGGCCCACGCCGGCCGGGACGATCGCGGACCACCCTCCGGACCGGCAGGACCGGCTTCGCGACCATCCTCCGGACCGGCAGCACCGGCTTCGCGACCAGCCTCGGGGCCGGCAGCACCGGCGGGACCGGCTCCACGACCGGCGGACCCGGACACTGCCGGGCCGACCCCGGACTCCGGCGGCCCGGACGACCGACGACCGCTCTCGGGGCCGGCCGGTCCGGAGGGCCGGAGGCCGGCAGCGTCGGAACCCGCCTCCGGGGCGGTGAGCCCGGACGGCCCGGGTCCGGCGGGTGCCTCGGGCGCGTCGGCGGCCTCGGCCGTCTCAGGCGCACCGGAGGCACCGGACGCGTCCGGCTCCCGCGCCACCGGCGGAGCCGTCCGCTCGCCGGGCCCTGGGCCCAGTGCGCGCCGACGGCCGGCGCGGGGGCCGGGGCGGGAGGCGTCGTTCGAGGTCATGGCCCCCGCAGGCTACCGCTACCGCCCGCGCAGCCGTCGTACGAGGATGCTGGCGTCCCCGCGGGTCTCCAGGTCGGCGAGGACGACGGCGACGGCCTCGCGGACGATGCGGCCGCGGTCGACGGCCAGTCCGTGCTCGCCCCGGAGCACCAGGCGGGCGTGCTCGAGGTCCATCAGCTCCTCCGCGGAGACGTACACGGTGATCTTCTCGTCGTGGCGCTCCCGGCCGCTGGGCCGGCGTGCGGCGGCCCGGCCGCGCTTGCGGGACTGGGGCTGGGCCTGGGCGGCAGAACCTTCCTGCGTGGCCGCGCCCGCACCCGCGCCCCGCGCGGAGCGCTCGGCGCCGCGGCTGCGGGACTCGCCCGCCGAGCCCTGTTCCGAGTCCGCCGCGGCGTGCTCCGCGCCCTCGCCGTCACCGCCCTGCGCGGGCACCGACTGCGGTGCGTCCTCGGCTGCGGCCTGGTCGCTCTCCCCCGCCGGTGCCGGCACCCGGGCTTCCCCGTTGGCCGGTCGCCGCGGGGAGGACGCCTGCAGCGCCGTTCCCCCTGTCGTACGGAAGAGTTCGTCGGCCCCCGGCAGACTCACTCGGCGTGACACCGGGCGAGCACCTCCCTGGCGAGCTGGCGGTAGGCGGCGGCACCGACGGAGTTGGATGCGTAGGTGGTGATCGGCTCACCGGCGACCGTGGTCTCCGGGAAGCGGACCGTGCGCCCGATGACCGTGTGGTAGACGTGATCGTCGAACGCCTCGACCACCCGCGCGAGCACCTCACGGCTGTGCACCGTGCGCGAGTCGTACATGGTGGCGAGGATGCCGTCGAGCTCCAGGTCGGGGTTGAGCCGCTCCTGGACCTTCTCGATCGTCTCGGTCAGCAGGGCCACACCGCGCAGCGCGAAGAACTCGCACTCCAGCGGCACGATCACCTTGTGCGCGGCGGTCAGCGCGTTGACCGTGAGCAGGCCGAGCGAGGGCTGGCAGTCGATGACGATGAAGTCGTAGTCGTCCATCAGCGGCTTCAGCGCCCGCTGGAGCGTCGACTCGCGGGCGACCTCGCTGACGAGCTGCACCTCGGCCGCCGACAGGTCGATGTTGCTGGGCAGCAGGTCCATGTTGGGGACCGCCGTCTTCAGCAGCACCTCGTCGGCCGCCATGCCCCGCTCCATGAGCAGGTTGTAGACGGTGAGGTCGAGCTCCATCGGGTTGACGCCGAGACCGACCGACAGCGCGCCCTGCGGGTCGAAGTCGACGAGCAGCACCCGGCGCCCGTACTCGGCGAGCGCGGCACCCAGGTTGATGGTCGACGTGGTCTTGCCCACGCCGCCCTTCTGGTTGCACATCGCGATGATCTTCGCGGGGCCGTGATCGGTCAGCGGGCCCGGGATCGGGAAGTACGGCAGCGGGCGGCCCGTGGGGCCGATGCGCTCCCGGCGCTGGCGGGCCGCGTCGGGCGCGAGCGTCGCCGCGTACTCGGGATCGGGCTCGTACTCCGCGTCCGGATCGTAGAAGTGCCCCTCGGGCAGTTCGTCGTAGTCGGCGAAGTGGTTGCGGGGCGCGCCACTTCCGTCGCCGGCCATGGCGTTCACGTGTTGGCCATCCATACTCATGTGTGCTGTCTGAGTTGCCTGCGGACTCTGGTGGGCGGCTGCGAAGGTGCGTACAGCGACGGAGCCGACAGCCTCGAGACGCCCGGGGCTCTCGGCCCGTGCAGGCATTCCTGGTTGACCACCCCCGGGAGTAAATGTCGACTCATTCACAAGTCGTCTTACCTCCTTGGTGACCAGGAAACTTCTAGACAGGTCAGCGTGGCACCATGCCGACGTTCGGCGACTCTATGGCGTGTCGGGCGTCCGCAGCAACACAATCCGCCGGACCCGGCCCGATGTGTCGGCAACGAAACAACCCTCTGTCAAGGGCGTACGGCCGTCGCACAGCAGGTTTCACCGGTGCGCGAATCGGTTGAAGCGTTACGTTCGAGGCGAGTTGACCGAGAATCGCAAAGTGACCATACACACACCTGGCCGGACCTTGTCGGGCAAGGTCCGGCCGGGCGTGCGGGGTTGACGGCGACTGTTGACGTATCGCCTTTACCGTTTGGTGACTTAGGACAGGCCTCAGGCGAGCAGGGTGGCCGGGTCGACGTACTCCAGGCCGTGCGCCTCGGCGACCTCGCGGTAAGTCACCTTGCCGTCGTGCGTGTTGAGGCCCTTGGCCAGCGCGGGGTCGCGGCGCAGCGCCTCGGCCCAGCCGCGGTCGGCCAGCTCCACGATGTACGGCAGCGTGGCGTTGGTGAGGGCGTTGGTGGAGGTGTTGGGCACCGCGCCCGGCATGTTGGCGACGCAGTAGAAGACCGAGTTGTGGACCTTGAAGGTCGGCTCGGCGTGCGTGGTCGGGTGGGAGTCCTCGAAGCAGCCGCCCTGGTCGATCGCGATGTCGACAAGAACACTTCCCGGCTTCATCCGGGAGACCAGCTCGTTGGTGACCAGCTTCGGGGCCTTGGCGCCCGGAATGAGCACCGCGCCGATGACCAGGTCGGCGTCGAGGACGGCCTTCTCCAGCTCGAAGGAGTTGGACATGACGGCCTTGACCTTGGTGCCGAAGATCTTGTCGGCCTCGCGCAGCTTGCTGATGTCGCGGTCGAGCAGGGTCACGTCGAAGCCCATGCCGACGGCGATCTGGGTTGCGTTCCAGCCGGAGACGCCGCCGCCGATGACGACGGCCTTGGCGGGGGTCACGCCCGGCACGCCGCCCGGCAGCACACCGCGCCCGCCGTTGGGGGCCATCAGGTGGTACGCGCCGACCTGCGGGGCGATCCGGCCCGCGACCTCGGACATCGGGGCCAGCAGCGGCAGCGCGCGGTTCGCCAGCTCGACCGTCTCGTAGGCGATGGCGGTGGTGCCGGACTCGACGAGGGCGTCCGTGCACTCCTTGGAGGCGGCCAGGTGCAGGTAGGTGAAGAGCGTCTGGTCCTTGCGGAGGCGGTGGTACTCCTCCGCGATGGGCTCCTTGACCTTGAGCACCAGGTCGGCGGTGGCCCAGACCTCGTCGGCGGTGTCGAGTATCCGCGCGCCGGCGGCGACGTACTCGTCGTTGGGGATCGAGGAGCCCACACCGGCGTCACGCTCGATGACGACCTGGTGACCGTGGCGCACCAGCTCGTGCACGCCGGCGGGTGTGATGGCCACCCGGAACTCGTTGTTCTTGACCTCGCGGGGGATACCGACCTTCACGTCGATCACGGTCCTTGGCTCAGAGGATGGGGCTATTACTACACATACCCGCGCACACGTGGGCACAACGGGAGAGACCGCAAGAACGTGCGGCAGAGCCAGTCTAATGAAGGTGTTCCCGCTGTCCAGCCTTTCAAAGCATCAATCTTCAGTCGAAGCGCTGCGGATTTCGCAGGCTTCTGCGGGATCTTCCCTCAGCATCCGATCGGCTGCGCCGCGCTGCAGTCCGGCCGCCGCGGGGTCGCCGAGCCGGTCGAGCGTGTCGGCCAGCCGCAGATGCAGCGCCGCCTGGAGCCGGACGTCGTCGGCGCGGCGGGCCCACTCGACGGCCTCCTGGCAGGTGCGCAGCGACTCCTCGGGGCGTCCGGCGTACTCCTGGACGCGGGCCAGTTCGCTCAATGCCCGCGCCTGTGCGGCCACATCGCCGATCCGCCGGTACCCGGCGACCGCGGCGCGCCAGCCCCGCAGCGCCTCGCCGTAGCGGCCGGCGTAGGTGTGGGCGGTGGCGAGGCGGCCGTAGACGCGGGCGGCGTCGGCGCGCTCGTTGCGGGCGAGCCGCTGGGCGAGGGCCCGGCCGAACCAGTCGGCGGCCCGGTCGTAGTCACCCAGTTCCAGGTGGGCGCCGCCTACGGATTCCATCGCGCGGGCGGTCGCGTACGGGTCGTCCGCCTCGCGTCCGGCGTCCAGCGCGGCCCGGTAGCGCACCAGGGCCTCGGCGGTGCGGCCGGTGCGGGCGTCCAGGTCGGCGAGGTTGAGCAGGGCCGCGGCCTTCTCGCGGGGCAGCTCGCGCCGCTCGGCCACGTCGAGGACGAGACGGTGGATGCCGTACAGGTCGGGGGCGGCGGCCTGCGTACCGAAGTGGGCGACCATGGCGCGCACCAGCTGGGACATCAGCCGCCGGGCGAGAGTGTCCAGCTCCCCGTCGGCGACCGCGAGCCGGGCCGCGGCCAACAGGGCGGGCCGGCGGGCGCGCAACCAGTCGGCGGCGGCCCTGGGGGTGGGGAAGCGCAGGGCCCGGGGCATGCCGACGAGCTTCTCGCGGGCCTGCGGGCTGTCGGTCTCGGTGACCGCCCGGCAGGACTGGAGCAGCCGAACCGTCCGCTCCAGCATGCGGGCGCGGGCGAGCTGGAGCTCGGCGGGCCGGTCGTGGCTCTCGGCGAGGGCCCGCAGCCGGTCGTGCAGGCACCCGGGCACCTCGTACTCGGGCTGCGTTGAGTCGACCGCGTGCAGCAGGCCGAGGGCCACGAAGTCGTCGAGGGTGGTGCGGGCGCCGTTCACCGAGCAGCCGGCGAGCGCGGAGGCGGTGTGCGGGTCGACCATCCCGGCGGGGGCGAGGGAGAGCAGGCGCAGTATCCGGGCGGCCGGGCTCGGCAGCGACGTGTAGGCGACGCGGAAGACGCGGCTGAGCGGTGTGCCCTCGCCGTCCTCCGCGCGCACGTGCTTGGCGAGGTCGGCGACGGCCGCCTGGGGCCGGGCGGCGAGCCAGCCGCCGGCCAGGGTCAGCGCGGCGGGCTGCGCCTGGCACGCCTCGACCAGCTGCTCGGCGGCCCGGGGATCGACGGTGATGCGCACCGACCCGGTGTGCCGGGACAGCAGCTCCACCGCCGACTTGGTGTCCAGGCCGCCCAGCGTGCACGGGCGGACGTCCGCGATGCCGGTGAGCGGGCCCCGTGCGACGGCGACGGCCAGGCAGTCCGGGGTGTCCGGCAGCAGGGCGTCGACCTGCTCGGCGTCGGCGGCGTCGTCGAGCAGGAGCAGCACCTTGCGGTCGGCGAGGGCGGTGCGCAGGGACTCGGTGAGGTCGTCCTCGTCGGCCCCGGGCGGGGCGGCGCACTCGAGCTCGGTGAGCAGTTCCCGGGCCAGGCGTCCCACCGGCACGCGGGTGCCGTCCGGCTCGCTCAGCCGGGCGCGCAGCACACCGTCGGGATAGGCGTCCGCGACCTGCGCGGCCAGTTCCCCGGCGAGCGCGGTGCGGCCGGAGCCGGGCCGGCCCGCGATGAGCAGTACGCGCGCGCGGGGGGCCTTGCGGCCGGCGAGGGTGTCCAGGCCGGCGCGCTCGATGTCGGCGCGCAGCTCCTTCAACTCCCGGGTGCGGCCCAGGAACCGATTCTCCTCAGCAGGGTCCTGCGACAGCCGTACGCCGTCCGTGTCCACCGCCTGATCCGTCACGGGCCACACTCCCGATCCCACCGCGCACCGGCGCCCGCCGGAACCCCGGTTCGGGCGTTTCCCGAGCCTAGTTCACGCTCTGCGACGTTCCCGGTGGAGCAGCGCGGGCACGTCCCCCGATCGGATCAGCCGATGGTCACACCAACACGGCCCGGAGGGTGCTCTCAGGCCTCGAACGGACGCGCCGGCCACGGCGCCCCGGCCGGACGGAGCGCGTCGAGGCCGTCGCCCCGCTCCGCGGCGACCAGCGAGAGCACGCCCACGACCAGGCAGTTGTTGTGCAGGTCGCCCGCGAGTACGCCCCGGACCAGGTCCGCGACCGGCACCCGCGCCAGCTCCATGTCGGCCTCTTCGTCCTCGACCTCGAAGCGCTCACCCTCGGCCTCGGAGAGGTTGCGGGCGAGGAAGATCCGTACGGCCTCGTCGCAGCCGCCGGGGGTGGTGTAGACGTCGGTCAGCACCCGCCAGTCCTCGGCCTTGACGTGCGCCTCCTCGTACAGCTCGCGCTGGGCGGCGTGCAGCGGGTTCTCGCCGGGGACGTCGAGCAGGCCGGCCGGGATCTCCCACAGCTTCTCGCGGACGGGGTGCCGGTACTGCCGGATGACGATGACCCGTCCCTCGTCGTCCAGGGCGAGGACGGCGACGGAGCCGGGGTGGACCTGGTAGTCGCGGGAGGCGACGGAGCCGTCGGGCATGACGACCTCGTCCGTGCGCACGGAGGTCTTCTTGCCCCGGAAGGGGGTCTCGCTGCCCCGGACCTCCCACTCCTCGGGGACATCCTTGATCGTGCTGCCCGTCATGCCTGACCTGCCCTTCCAGACGTACGCGAAAAGCCGGGGCCCGCGCGTTTGAATGCGCGTGCCCCGGCCACCGTACAACTGGTGTGTTACTTCGACGTCTTCCGCTCGACCGCGGCCTTGACCAGCCCGGCGAAGAGCGGGTGCGGGCGGGTCGGGCGCGAGCGCAGCTCCGGGTGCGCCTGCGTGGCGACCAGGTAGGGGTGGACGTCACGCGGGTACTCGACGTATTCGACGAGCTTGCCGTCCGGGGAGGTGCCCGAGAAGAGAATGCCGGCCTTCTTCTCCAGCTCCGCGCGGTAGGCGTTGTTCACCTCGTAGCGGTGGCGGTGCCGCTCCTCGACGTACTCCTTGCCGTCGTACACCTCGCGCACGATCGAGCCCTCGGCCAGCTTGGCCGGGTACATGCCGAGCCGCATGGTGCCGCCCATGTCGCCCTCGCCGGCCACGATGTCCAGCTGCTCGGCCATGGTGGAGACGACCGGGTGGGCGGTGGCGGGGTCGAACTCGGTGGAGTTGGCGTCCTCGACACCGGCCAGGTTGCGCGCGGCCTCGACCACGATGCACTGCAGGCCCAGGCAGAGCCCCAGCAGCGGGATCTTGTTCTCACGGGCGTACTTGATCGCGCCGACCTTGCCGGTCACGCCGCGCTCGCCGAAGCCGCCCGGGATGCAGATCGCGTCGACGTCGCCGAGCTGGGCCTTGGCACCGGCCGGGGTCTTGCAGTCGTCGGACGTGACCCACTTGATCTTCACGCGGGCCCGGTTGGCGAAGCCGCCGGCGCGCAGCGCCTCGGTGACCGAGAGGTAGGCGTCGGGCAGGTCGATGTACTTGCCGACCAGCGCCATGGTGATCTCGTGCGCGGGCTTGTGGACGCGGTCGAGCAGGTCGTCCCAGGTCGTCCAGTCCACGTCGCGGAACGGCAGGTCCATTTTGCGGACCACGTAGGCGTCCAGGCCCTCGGCGTGCACGACCTTCGGGATGTCGTAGATCGAGCGGGCGTCGGGGCAGGCCACCACGGCGGCCTCGTCGACGTCGCACATCAGGGAGATCTTGCGCTTGATCGCCGTGGGTACCTCACGGTCGCAGCGCAGGACGATGGCGTCCGGCTGGATGCCGATGTTGCGCAGCGCGGCGACGCTGTGCTGGGTGGGCTTGGTCTTCAGCTCGCCCGAGGGGCCGATGTAGGGCAGGAGCGAGATGTGCACCACGAAGACGTTGTCCCGGCCGACCTCGTGCCGGACCTGGCGGACGGTCTCCAGGAACGGCAGCGACTCGATGTCGCCGACCGTGCCGCCGACCTCGGTGATCACGACGTCGACCTCGTCGGTCGCCATGCGGCGGATGCGGTGCTTGATCTCGTTGGTGATGTGCGGGATGACCTGGACCGTGTCGCCCAGGTACTCGCCGCGCCGCTCCTTGGCGATCACCGTGGAGTACACCTGGCCGGTGGTGACGTTCGCCGAGCCGTCGAGGTCGCGGTCGAGGAAGCGCTCGTAGTGGCCGATGTCCAGGTCGGTCTCGGCACCGTCGTTGGTGACGAAGACCTCACCGTGCTGGAAGGGGTTCATCGTGCCAGGGTCGACATTGAGGTACGGGTCGAGCTTCTGCATCACCACGCGCAGACCCCGTGCCTTGAGCAGCATGCCGAGGCTGGAGGCGGTCAGCCCCTTGCCGAGCGAGGAGGCGACACCCCCGGTGACGAAGATGTGCTTGGTCGTCGAAGATTTGGGCGGCATGGCCAAGAGGGGGCTCCCGTGGTCGCGGTCTGGGGTGCGGTGCGTTCGTCGTCCGACCCGGTCGAGCCGGGTTGCCGTCGGCGGCGCCGTCGCTGCGGTTCCGGGGTTTTTCTCCCACCGGTCCACGGGCTACCAGCGTATCAGCGCCGCGGGGCGATGGCTTCCGGCCACCCTCCGCGCACATCCCGTCACCCTGGTGCGCGGCTCACCGTTTCCTCACCCGGTGGTCACCCGTTCGGCGGATGCGCGTTGTCCGGAGCGGCACACAGATCATCTACGTGCGTCGTATCCTGCTCGGACGTTCGCTGCCGAGCCCGCCCGGCGACACGGCACCACCCCCCGCCCGTCAGTCCCGGAACAACGAGAGCTCGTCAGTCCGTTGAGCAACAATTGTCTTTCGCGGCGCAGCGTTTGGCTTCACGGCCGGACGGCTGCTTTGCTTCATGGCTCAACGACACATGACTCAACGACGCATGACTCACCCCTGACCCCCCTTGACCGCACTAGCGACCGCCCCCATGCGGGGTGACGTGGCCGTTCGACTGGAGTTGCACGTGGCCGGGCGCATCGAAGACTACGCACTCATCGGAGACATGCAGACCGCCGCACTGGTCTGCCGGGACGGCACAGTCGACTGGCTGTGCCTGCCCCGCTTCGACTCGCATGCCGTCTTCGCCGGCCTGCTGGGCACCGGGGAACACGGCTTCTGGCGGATGGGCCCCGCCTACGCCCCCGGCGCCGAGCCCCCGACCGCCGCCCGGCGGACCTACCGCGGCGACTCGCTGATCCTGGAGTCCGAGTGGGACACCCCGCGCGGCACGGTCAGGGTGACCGATTTCATGCCGCCGCGCGACGGCGCGCCGCAGCTGATCCGGATCGTGGAGGGCGTCTCCGGCCGGGTGCCGATGCGCTCGGAGCTGAGGATGCGGTTCAGCTACGGCCGCGTCGTCCCGTGGGTGCACAAGCACGAGGGCCGTACGGTGGCCGTGGCGGGCCCCGACTCCGTGTGGTTCGACACGGAGGCCGAGACCTACGGCAAGGCGCTCACCACGTACGCGGACTTCACGGTCTCACCGGGTGAGCGGATCGCCTTCACCATCTCCTGGGAGCCCTCGCACAAGGAGCCGCCGCCGCTGCCCGAGCCGGAGCAGTCGCTGGAGGCGACCGAGGACTTCTGGCGCGACTGGGTCGAGCACTGCACGTACCACGGGCCCTACCGGGAAGCCGTGGTCCGCTCCCTGATCACGCTGAAGGCCCTGACGTACGCCCCCACCGGCGGCATCGTCGCCGCGCCCACCACCTCCCTGCCGGAGGACATCGGCGGCGTCCGCAACTGGGACTACCGCTACACCTGGCTGCGCGACGCGGCGATCACCCTGTCCTCGCTGCTGCGCACCGGCTACCGCGAGGAGGCCCGCGCCTGGCGCGAGTGGCTGCTGCGCGCGGTCGCCGGCGACCCGGAGAACCTGCAGATCATGTACGGCATCGCCGGCGAGCGCGAACTCGGCGAGGCGGAGCTGGACTGGCTGCCGGGCTACGAGAACTCCACCCCGGTCCGGGTCGGCAACGGCGCGGCCCACCAGCTCCAGCTCGACGTCTACGGCGAGGTCACCGAGGCCCTGCACCTGGGCCACATGACGGGCCTGGCCCGCAACGACTACGCCTCGGTGCTCCAGCTCAAGCTGATCCGCTACCTGGAGGACCACTGGCAGGAGCCGGACGAGGGCATCTGGGAGGTGCGCGGCCCGCGCCGCCACTTCGTGCACTCCAAGGTGATGGCCTGGGTCGCCGTCGACCGCACCATCAAGCTGATCGAGTCCGGCGACGCCGACGGCCCGCTGGAGCGCTGGAAGCAGCTGCGCGACGACATCCACCGGGACGTGTGCGAGAAGGGCTACGACAAGGAACGCAACACCTTCACGCAGTCCTACGGCTCCCGGGAGCTGGACGCCTCGCTGCTGCTGATCCCGCAGATGGGCTTCCTGCCTCCGGACGACAAGCGGGTCATCGGCACCATCGAGGCCATCCAGCGGGAGCTGTCCACCTCGGACGGCTTCATCCTGCGCTACCCGACGGAGGGCGGCGACGAGGGCGTGGACGGCCTGCCCGGCGACGAGGGGGCCTTCCTGGCCTGCTCGTTCTGGATGGCCGACGACCTGGCGATGATCGGCCGCGTGGACGAGGCGCGCAAGCTCTTCGAGAAGCTCCTCTCGCTCCGCAACGACCTGGGCCTCCTGGCCGAGGAGTGGGACCCCCGACTCCAGCGTCAGGTCGGCAACTTCCCCCAGGCCTTCAGCCACGTCCCCCTGATCGACACGGCCCTGCGGCTGACGGCGAGCGGGGCGTACGGGGGCTGACGAGGGGCCCGCCCCTGGCCCACGGGTCTTCGCCCACCCACCACCCGACTCGGTCGGGAGGTGGGTGGGCGTCGTTGTTCAGCGGTCGGCGTGGACGCCGACGCGGTCAGTCGCGAGCTGCGTTGTGGAGGTCTCGCAAGGTGGTGCCGAGCGTACGCAGCGCAGGCGTCGCGGCGACGAGTGCGGCGCGGTCGTCGGCGGACAGTGCGGCCAGCGCGTCGGCGAACAGGCCTGCCCAGGCGTCTTCGATCCGCGCCATTCCGTGCTGGGCGTCCTGCGTGGGATACAGCCGTACGGCTCGGCGGTCCTGCGGATCGGTCTCGCGGCGGATCAAGCCCTGAGCGACCAGGCCCCGCACGGTCGTGCTGGCGTTGCTCCCGTGCAGCCCGAGCTCGCGGGCGAGTGTGCTCGTTCCCGTGCCTGGGGAGTCCAGCACGTAACGCAGGACCTCCAGGTCCGACGGCGGTAGCGGAAGAAGTCCCGCCTCGGCGACCCCTCGCAGCCGCAGGATGCGCGCGAGGGCGTGGATCGCCGGGGTCAGCCGCCTGGCTTCGCGCAGCAGCGCCTGGTCCTGAAGTTCAGCATCACCCTTGGTCACTCCCCCATACTAGCTTTCCCTATAACTATATAGTTATAGTCAGTGCGCCTGCAGTTCCTTCCACCTACGGAGCCGCGATGACCTCCCATGCCTCCACCCACGTCGGCCGGGTGGTGCCCAAGCCGGCGCCCCCGTCCCCGCCGGGCCGCCTCACCGCGACCCTCGCGCTGCTGTCGTTCGCGGTCCCGCTGTCCACGGACATGTACCTCCCGGGCTTTCCGGCCATGGCCCGGGATCTGTCCACGGACGCCGCCGGCGTCCAACTCACCCTCACCGCCTTCCTCGTCGGGCTCGCGTCCGGTCAGCTCTTACTCGGGCCCCTCTCCGACCGGTACGGACGCCGGAAGCCGATCCTCGTCGGAACCGGCATCTGCACGCTGGTCACGGCGCTCTGCGCCGTCGCTCCCTCGCTCGGGCTCCTGACCGGCCTGCGGTTCCTCATGGGATTCAGCGGCGCCGCCGGCGTCGTCGTCGGCCGCGCCGTGGTCTCGGATGTCGCGTCCGGCACAGCCGCCACGAGGATCTTCGGAATGCTGATGGCCCTGGGCGGCATCGCCCCCATCGTGGCGCCGCTGGCCGGCGGGGCGGTAGTGAACGGCCCCGGCGGCTGGCGTGCGGTGTTCTGGGTGCTGGCCGGCGCGTCCGCACTCATGTTCCTGGCCGCGCTGTTCCTCGTCCCGGAGAGCCTGCCGGCCGAACACCGGCACGCCAACGGCATGGGCGGCACGCTGAAGGCCGCCGTCTCGGTCCTGACCGACCGCTCCTATCTCGGGTACACCCTCGCCTTCTGCTTCGCCAGCGCCACCCTGTTCTGCTACATCTCCGCCTCCCCCTTCCTCCTGCAGAACGTTCTCGGTTTCAGCGTCAACCAGGCATCCATCGCCTTCTCCGTCGGCGCCCTCACCGCCACCGTCTCCAGCGTGGCCGCGACCCGTCTCGTGGGCCGCTACCGCCCCCGGAACCTGCTGAACTCCGGCCTGGCCGTGCTGCTGGTCTCGAGCGCCGCAGCCCTCCTCGTCACCGCCACCGGAAATCTCGACCGGGTGTGGGCCCTGTGCCTGGTCGGCATCGGCTTCCTCGGTCTCGGGCAGGTCTTCGCCACCGCCACCGCGCTCGCCCTCGAACGTGTGCCGCACGCGGCAGGCACCGGTTCGGCAGTGCTGGGCACCCTGCAGAGCGCCCTCGGCGCGGCCGTCGCGCCCCTGATGGGTATCGCGGGCGGACACACCGTCATGCCGCTGTTCCTCGGCATGACCGGCTGCGCCCTGATCGCCACGCTCGCGCTGCGGCTGACCAGGCAGGACCGCGAATCCGGCACGAGGGAGGCCATGGCCGCGCAACACGACTGACAGCCGGCACATGAGCGAGCCACGCGAGCAGCCGGCACATGAGCGAGCCACGCGAGCAGCCGACCCTCGCCGTGCCGGTCAGAGCGACATCCTCGCCACCAAGCCCCTCCGACCACCCGCTCCCGGAGATGTGCCCGGCACACACCCCCGGGTACCGTCCGCTCCATGAACACCGCCGCACCCCCGCCCACGGGCATCACCGTGCAGCGCGCCCTGGAACTCCCCGGCCTCCGCAGCGGCCTCCCTGAGATCCTCGCCGGCGCCGACCGCCTGCACCGCACCGTCCGCTGGGTGCACGCCGGCGAGGTGCCCAACATCGCCTCCCTCCTCAAGGGCGGCGAACTCCTCCTCACCACCGGCTACGGCCTCGGCACCCGCCCCGCCGAGCAGCGCGCCTTCGTCCGCACCCTCGCGGAACGCGGCATCGCCGCCCTCGTCGTGGAACTCGGCCCGCGCTTCGCGCGCCTCCCCGCGGCCCTCGTGGACACCGCCCGCACGACGGGCCTGCCGTTGGTGCAGCTGCACCGGGAGGTGCCGTTCGTGACGGTCACCGAGGAGATCCACACCGAGATCGTCAACGGCCACTACGCACTGCTCCAGCGCGCCGAGGAGGTGCACCGCCGCTGCACCGACGCCCTGCTGGGCGGCGGCGGAGTCCCCCAGGTGCTCGGCATCCTCGCCGACTTCGGCGACAACCCGGTCTTCCTGGAGACCGCCGACGGCCGCCTGCTGTACGCCGCCGGCTCCGGCCCGGAGGGCGCCGACCCGCTCCAGGTGTGGGAGGGCCTGCGCGGTCCGCACAAGGACGCCCCGCCTCCGGCGGGCTCGGTCCTGGTCGACGTGCCCGGCGGGGGGCCCGGTCCGGGCACCGCGACCAGCCCGGGCACCGGTGCGGGCCCCGGCCCCGGCTCGGTGCGTGCCCGGCTCGTCATGCTCCCCGTACGGTCCCCGCTGGCGCAGGTGCACCGGATGGCGGCGGAGCGGGCGGCCGGCATCCTCGCCGTGGTGCTGATGCAGGCGCGGCAGGAGGAGGAGCTGGCGGCGCGCGGGCGCGGCGACTTCCTCACCGACCTCGCCGAGGGCCGGATCACCGCGGAGGACGCCCCGGCGCAGGCCCGCGTCCTGGGTTTCAAGCCCGGCACCAGTCCCCTGCTCCCCGTGGTGATGCGCCTGGGTGACGCCCTGTCCCCCGCCGGGGGTGGCTGGGCGGTGCTGGCGCGGGCGGTCGCCGAGGAGCTGGCGTCCGTCGGGGTGCCGGTGCTGCTGGGCGTGCGTCCGGTGGAGGGCCGGGTCCCGCTGCTGCTGGGCCTGCGTTCGGAGTCGGAGCGGGCGGCGGTCGCGGACCGGGTCGCGGCGGCCCTGCGGGCGGGCGCGGAGCGGGCCGGGATGCAGCGGCCGGGAGCGCAGCCACCCGTCGTGGTCGTCGGCGTGGCCGGCGGCTGGGCGGCGGCGTCGGCGGGCCTCAGGCACGCGGCGGAGACGGCGACCGCCGCGCAGGGGCTCACCGACCGGCCCTGGTACGACGCCCGGCGCCTCGACATCGACCTGCTGCTGTGGCGGCTGCGCGACCATCCGGACCTCGCGGCGTTCGTGGACCGGGCGATCGGCCCACTGCGCGACCACGACGACCGTTCCAAGCCGCCCCTGCTGCCCACGCTCCAGACGTACCTGGCGCACGCGGGCCGCAAGGCGGAGACGGCGCGCGAGCTGCACCTCAACCGGCAGACCCTCTACAACCGGCTGGCGCGGATCGGGGAGTTGCTCGGCACGGACCTCGACGACCCGCAGACCGTCCTGGCGCTGAGCCTGGCCCTGCGCGCCCGCCGGCACGTGCCGTGACCGCGGTCCCCCTCACAGCAGCGGCGTGGGCCGGGTCAACTCGTCGTAGACGCTGAGCACCTGGGCGACGGTCTCGTCCTCCGTCGGCCAGGTGGCCGCCTGCCGTACGCCCTCGTCGCGCAGTTCCTCGCACCGCCCGGGATCGCCGAGCAGGCGCACGACGGCTTCGGCGAGTGCCTCCGCGTCCCCGTCCGGGACGAGTTCGGCGGCCTCGCCGACGAGTTCGGGCACGCCGCCCACGGCGCCGGCGACGAGCGGCACGCGCGCGTGCAGGGCTTCCTGGGCGAGGACGGAGCGTGCCTCGCGGCGGCTCGGCAGCAGCGCGAGGTCGGCCGCGGCCAGCAGGTCGGTGACGTCGTCGCGGCTGCCGATGAGCACCACCGGCAGCCTCTCGTCCTCGATCCTGCGCTGCAGCTCGGCGCGCAGCGGTCCCTCTCCGGCGACGACGACCAGCGGGACCGGGTCGAGGCCGCGCCACGCGCGCGCGGCGTCGAGCAGGACGTCGTAGCCCCGGTGCGTCTCCAGGGAGCCGACGGCGATGAGCAACGGGCGGTCGACGGCGCCGAGTTCGGCGCGGATCTTCGGACGCTTCCCGTCCGGGTCGTCGGACTCGCCCGGCCGGCAGGGCCGGGCGGGGAAGGCGACGGGGCCGAGCCGGGCGTCCCGCGCGCCCGTCCGGCGGGCGCCGTCGACCAGTTCCGAGGTGGCGCCGAGCACCACGGTGGCGGACTTCATCACCCGCCGTTCCAGCACGCGCAGCAGGTGGGCGCGGGCTCCTTCGGCATGGACGCGGTCGTGCCAGGTCACGACGAACGGTGTGCGCACCCGCCGCCCGCCGAGGGCGAGCGCGGCGCGGAAGGAGGCGTGCAACCCGTGCGCGTGCACCAGGTCGGCGTCCGCGCACACCGCCCGCAGCGCGGCCACGGAGACCGGATCGCTGCTGCGCGGTACGTGCACGTGGTCGGCTCCGGTGCCGGTGAAGTCGTAGGTGCGTTCCGCATCGTCGGGGGCGCACACCGTCACGTTCACGCCCCGTGCGACGAGCCCCGCGGCCAGGGAGCGCACGTGCGCGCTGCTGCCGGCGTTGCCGCCGCCCAGCACCTGCACGGTGCGCAACTGCGACTGGCCGTGCGGTACGGGGCTGCTCACGGGGGTCACCTGGCCGGGGCTCCTGGTTCGGCGGGGACGGTCACGAAGAACGTACAGAACGATGGGTCGGAGAGGGTGCGCCGCGTGCTTGCCCGGGCGTCACTCTGTCAAGGATGCCAGGCCGTACGGGTGTTCCGGGAACGACGGCCGCCGCGCGTGGGCGACCGTCCGGGCAACGGGACGGGACCGGTTCACTCACCCGAGTGAACGTGCCGCCTCGCTCACCCGCTCCCCGCACGCGGCCGCGGCCACGAGGGCGACGGCGTGCGCGGCCAGCCCCGCCCGGCCGTTCCCGGCCACCACCGCGGCGCCCAGGGCCGCGCCCAGCGCGTGTGCGCCCGTGTCACCGAGCATGGTGCGCTCAGCGAGATCGTCGGGCAGCACGGCCGCGGCGGCACCCATGGCGACGGCGGCCGTCTCCGCCCCGGGGCCCTCCCGCAGCAGCCCCGGCGCCCCGAGCGCGAGCACCGCCGCCGCAGCCCGTCCCGGGCGTACGTCCACGAGGTTGACGAAGTGCGCGGCCCCGGCGACGACGACGCCCGCGAGCACCTTGTCCAGCGGCCGTTCCTTCAGCACGGCGCCGGCGGCGAGCCCGGCCGCGGAGATCCCGAACAGCTTCACCGCCCCGCTGGTGACCTCACCGTCCCTGAGCGCCGCCAGATGCGCCCGGAAGCCCCGCCGGGGGTCACCGGCGCCCGCCACATCGTCGTAGGCCCCGCAGGCCCCCGCGGCGAGCACCGCGAGGCCGACGGCGGACCGCACCCGCGCCGTTCCCGCGGCGGCCGCCACGGCGGACGCGGGCCCGGCGTACAGGTCCACGGTCCGCCCGGCGTGGTTCTTCCGCTCCCACCGCTCCCGGCCGCCCGGCGCCACGGCACGCAGCGCGGTCAGGCCGGTCCGCGCGAGGGCGGCGGCGAGGACGAAGGAGGAGCCGTTCCGACGGACACGGTCGATCATCGGGCCACCCTACGGGACCCGCCCTCCGCCCTTCCGCCGGACGCCCGCCCGGTCCGCGACAGCAGAGGTGCCGCCGAGCCCGCCGGGACACGCATCCAGACGTCAGACGCAGCGCCCCGCCCGCGTAGCCGAAGACCAGAGGCCTACGCCACGGAAGCCCGCCCGGACCACCTGTGCGTCCGGCCGCGCCGTGCGGACATGCCGCCAAGCCCAGCCGGGGCATGCGTCCCGGCGTCGGACGCTGCGCTCCGGGCGCCTACCCGGTGACCGACGGTCTGTCGGGCCCTCACTGCCACGACCGCGACCCGCAAGCCCGCCCCCAGACCGCCTACGCGTCCGACCGCGCCGTCTCCAGCAGCTCCTCCGCGTGCGCGCGGGCCGTCTCCGAGTCCTCCTGCCCCGCCAGCATCCGGGACAGCTCGCGGATCCGCTCCTCGCCCTCCAGGACCTTCACGCCGGAGCGGGTCACCGACCCGTCGTTCGTCTTCTCCACCAGCAGCTGCCGGTCGGCGAACGCGGCCACCTGCGGCAGGTGCGTGACGACCACGACCTGCGCGTTCTTCGCGAGCCGCGCCAGGCGCCGCCCGATCTCGACCGCCGCCTTGCCGCCGACACCGGCGTCGACCTCGTCGAAGAGGTAGGTCGGCACCGGGTCCGTGCCCGCGAACACGACCTCCACCGCCAGCATCACGCGCGACAGCTCACCCCCGGACGCCCCCTTGGCGATCGGCCGGGGCGGCGCGCCCGGGTGCGGGGCGAGCAGCAGCTCGACCTCGTCGGCGCCCGACGGCCCGTAGGCGACCGTGCGCCCGCCCACCTCGACGCCCTCCGGGTCCTCCGTCTGCCGGATCGCGAACGACACGCGCGCGTGGGGCATGGCGAGCGAGGCCAGCTCGGCGGTGACCGCGGCGGCGAACCGTTCGGCGGCCTCCGTCCGCGCGTCCGTCAGCGCCTGCGCCAGCCCGCCCAGCTCCGCCCTGAGCGCGTCCCGTTCGGCGGTCAGCTCGCCGATCCGCTCGTCGTCGCCGTCCAGCTCCGTCAGCCGCGCGGCGCCCTGCTCGGCCCAGGTCAGCACGGCGGCCACGTCCTCGCCGTACTTCCGGGTCAGCGCGGTGAGCGCGGCCCGCCGCTCCTCGACCGCCGCCAGCCGCAGCGGGTCGGCGTCCAGGTCGTCGGCGTACCCGGCGAGCTCCCCGGCCACGTCCCGCAGCAGGATGCCGACCTCGCCGATCCGCTCGGCGAGCGCGGCCAGCGCCGGATCGTGCGCCCGTACGGCGTCCAGGGCCCGCTGCGCGCCCGCGACCAGCGTGGAGGCGTCGACGCCCTCGGGATCCTCCGGGTTGCCGGCCAGCGCGGCGTGCGCGACGGTGGCCGCCGACGCGAGCGCCTCGGCGTGCCCCAGCCGCTCCGCCTCCTCCGCCAGTTCCACGTCCTCGCCGGCGCGCGGCTCGACCGCCGCGACCTCGTCGAGGCCGTAGCGCAGGAGATCGGCCTCCTGGGCGCGCTCACGCGCACGCGTGGTGATGTCCTCCAGCTCACGGGCGACGGCCCGCAGCCGCCGGTAGGCCTCGGCGTACTTGGCCAGCGGCCCGGCGACCGCGTCACCCGCGTACCGGTCCAGCGCCTGCCGCTGCCGGGTCAGCTTGAGCAGCCCCTGCTGGTCGGTCTGTCCGTGCACGGCCACCAGTTCGTCGGCCAGCTCGGCGAGCATCCCTACCGGCACCGACCGCCCGCCCAGGTGCGCCCGCGAGCGCCCCTCGGCGGAAACGGTACGGCTGATCAGCAGCGCCCCGTCGTCCAGCTCGGCCCCGGCCTCCTCGGCCCGCACGGCGGCCGCCGCGTCGTCGGGCACGGCGATGCGCCCCTCGACGACCGCGTTCTTGGCCCCGATCCGCACCAGCGCCGCGTCCGCGCGTCCGCCCAGGAGCAGCCCGAGGCTGGTGACCACCATGGTCTTGCCCGCACCCGTCTCACCGGTGACAGCGGTGAACCCGGGCGACAGCTCGACCACGGCGTCGTCGATGACTCCCAGCGACCGTATCCGCATCTCCTCAAGCACGGACACGACCATACGAGGTCCGGGCGGGCGAGCGCACACAGGCCACTCATGTCACCCCGGGGAGTGCATGCCGCCGAGGGGCGCGGGGAACTGCGCGACCAGCCACGACGCACCCGCGGCCCGCAACGCACCGAACCACCCCATCGAGTCCGCTAATGCGGCGCCCCCCGCCACCCGGAAACCGGCAACGCGAACTTCGCCACCAGCCGGTCGGTAAAGGACGCGTGGTGCAACCGAGCCAACCGCACCGGCACCGCCCCCCGCCGAACCTCCACCCGCGCCCCCGGCGGCAACTCAACCGTCCGCCGCCCGTCACACCACAGAACGCCCGGCGGGATATGAGGCAGCACCTCCACCGCCAGCACGGAATCCGGCGACGTCACCAACGGCTTCGCGAACAGCGCGTGCGCGCTGATCGGCACCATCAGCAGCGCCTCCACCTCGGGCCACACCACCGGCCCACCCGCCGAGAAGGCGTACGCCGTCGACCCGGTCGGCGTCGACAGCACGATGCCGTCGCAGCCGAAGCCGGTCACCGGCCGCCCGTCGATCTCCAGCACGACCTCGAGCAGCTTCTCGGCGCCGGCCTTCTGCACCGCCGCCTCGTTCAGCGCCCAGTCGGTGTGCACGATGTCGCCGTTGCGGTGCACGACGACGTCGACCGTCATCCGCTCCTCGACCTCGTACGCCCGGTTCACCACCCGGTCGACGACCTTGTCGAGGTCGTCCCGCTCGGCCTCCGCGAGGAACCCGACCCGGCCCAGGTTGACGCCGAGCATCGGCACCCCGGACGCGCGGGCGAACTCGGCGCCGCGCAGCAGCGTCCCGTCACCGCCGAGCACGATCAGCAGCTCGCACCCGTCGAGGCACTGCGGGGTGGCCTCCCCGACCAGGTCCACCTCGTCCGGCAGCGGCAGGTCGCACGCCTCCGCCTCCAGCACCCGCACCCCGAGCCCGGCGTTCAGCAGCCCCTTGACCACGAGCTCGGCGCTGCGAATGGCCGCGGGACGCCCGGTGTGGGCGAGCAGGAAAACAGTACGAGCTCGGTTCTGTGTCAACGCGGCCCCTCCGCCACTGCACGGTCAACGTCGGCCGGGTCCAGTTCACCGGCCCCGGCCCGCAGCCACAGAAAGTACTCGACGTTCCCGGAGGGACCGGGCAGCGGACTGGCGGTGACCCCCTTCACACCGAGCCCCAGTTCCCAGGCCCTGCGGGCGACCCCCGTCACGGCCTCTGCGCGCAGCTGCGCACTGCGTACCACTCCCCCGCTGCCCAGCCGCTCCTTGCCCACCTCGAACTGCGGCTTCACCATCATCACCAGGTCGGCGTCCGGCCGGGTGCACCGCACCAGGGCGGGCAGTACCAGTCCGAGCGGGATGAAGGACAGATCCCCCACGACAAGGTCCACGGGCTCCCCATCGATCGCTTCCGGCGTCAACTCGCGTACGTTCGTACGGTCCTTGACGGTGACGCGTTCATCTTGCTGGAGGGACCAGGCGAGCTGACCGTAGCCGACGTCGACGGCGACGACGTGCGCGGCGCCCGCGCGCAGCAGTACGTCGGTGAAGCCGCCGGTGGACGCGCCGGCGTCCAGTGCCCGCCGGCCCTCGACGACGAGCCCCCGCGGCACGAAGGCCGCGAGGGCGCCGGCCAGCTTGTGGCCGCCGCGCGAGACGTAGTCGGGGTCGCTGTCGTCGGCGGTCACCACGATCGCGGCGGCGGTCTCCACCTGCGTGGCCGGCTTGGTCGCGACGGTCTTGCCGACGGAGACCCGCCCGGCGGCGATCAGCTGGCTCGCGTGCTCGCGCGAGCGCGCCAGCTTGCGGCGGACCAGCTCCGCGTCGAGACGGCGGCGTGCGACTCCTGCCACGTTCGGTTCAGCTCCTGTTTTCGTACGGCGATGGCGGGACCGGAGGCCCCGGGCGGGCGTCGAGCGCGGTCAGCGCGTCGCGCAGCCCCCGGTGTACATCCTCGTACACCTCGACATGTCCGTCCGTGGTCAGGTGGTCGGCGTCGGCCAGCCGGGACAGCCGGGCGTCCACCTCGGCGTTCCCGGTGGGGGTGCGCGGGACGTCCAGGGGGGCGGGGGCGGCGGGGTCGTGCTCCGGCGCGTGCGCCTCGGCCGCCTCCCCGCCGGTTTCCTGTGCCTCCGGCTCCGGTACTGCGTCGCTCATGCCCCGACGCTACCGCGTACCGCTGGGGTACGGTCGGTCCCGATGGCGACGACTGAGGAGTGCCGCGCCGCACTCGAGAAGCTCTCGGACAACATGGGGAACGCCGAAGGGGACGTGCGGTCCGCCGCCGAGCTGGACCGCTCGGTGAGCTGCCACATCACCGACCTGGACGTCACCTTCGCGGGACGCATGGCGGACGGCCGGATCGACGTGCGCGAGACCCTGGAGGGCCCGCCGCGCGAGAAGGCCGAGATCAGGCTGGCGATGACCGGCGACGACCTGGTGGCCCTGGTCGCCGGCGAGCTGAACTTCGCCAAGGCCTGGGGTTCGGGGCGGGTGAAGCTGGAGGCGGGCCTGCGCGATCTGTTCCGCCTCAGGAAGCTTCTGTAGCGCCGCCTCAGGGAGCTTCCGCAGCCGCCACCTTCTCGCGCTCGACGCCGCTGCCGCTCCGTGCCTTGCGCGCGGCGGGCACCACCAGCGGCGTACCCGTCTCGGGGTCGTCGATGACCTGGCAGCGCAGCCCGAAGACCCGCTCCACCAGGTCGGCGGTGACGATGTCCTTCGGCGCGCCCTCGGCGATGATCTCCCCGCCGCGCAGGGCGATGAGGTGGGTGGCGTACCGGGCGGCGTGGTTGAGGTCGTGCAGGACGGCGACGAGCGTGCGGCCCTGCTCCTCGTGGAGCTCCGCGCACAGGTCGAGGACGTCGATCTGGTGCTGGATGTCGAGGTACGTCGTCGGCTCGTCGAGCAGCAGCAGCGGGGTCTGCTGGGCGAGGGCCATGGCGATCCACACGCGCTGGCGCTGTCCGCCGGAGAGTTCGTCGACGTAGCGGTCGGCGAGCTCCGAGATGCCGGTCTGGGCCATCGACTCCTGGACGACGCGCTCGTCCTCGGTCGACCACTGGCGCAGGATGCCCTGGTGCGGGTAGCGGCCGCGGCCGACGAGGTCGCCGACGGTGATGCCGTCGGGGGCGATGGACGACTGGGGCAGCAGGCCGAGGGTGCGGGCGACCTGCTTGGCGGGCATCGACTGGATGACCGAACCGTCGAGCAGCACCCGGCCCTGGGTGGGCTTCAGCATCCGCGACAGGGCGCGCAGCAGGGTGGACTTGCCGCAGGCGTTCGGGCCGACGATCACCGTGAAGGAGTTGTCGGGTATCTCCACCGACAGCTCCTCCGCGATGACCCGCTGGTCGTAGGCGAGGGTGACGTTCTCGGCGGTCAGGCGGTTCACGTTGCTCCTTTGGTTGTTCAGCCCGCTGCGGTTGCCGGTGCCGGCGCTCATATCCGGCCCGCCTTGCGCTCGGTGACCAGCAGCCACAGCAGGTAGACGCCGCCGAGCACGCCGGTGACGACGCCCACGGGCAGCTGGTCGGCGCCGAAGGCCCGCTGCGAGACGAAGTCGGCCGAGACCAGCAGGGCGGCGCCCATGCACATGGACGGCAGCAGGTTGGGGCCGGGCGAGCGGGTCAGGCGCCGGGCGAGCTGCGGCGCGGTGAGCGCGACGAAGGCGACCGGTCCCGCGGCGGCGGTGGCGGCGGCGGTGAGCAGTACGGCGGCCACCATCAGCAGGGCCCGCACGCGCTCGACGCGCACTCCGAGGGCGTACGAGACGTCGTCGCCCATCTCCATCATCCGCAGCGCGCGCCCGTTGGTGAGGATCAGCGGGACGAGCACGGCACACAGGGCGAGCAGGGGCCAGACCTGGTCCCAGTCGCGGCCGTTGAGGGAGCCGGTCATCCAGACGACCGCGCGGGAGGCGTCGACGATGTCGGCGCGGGTGAGCAGATAGCCGTTGACGGCCGTGACGATCGCGGAGACGCCGATACCGACCAGGACCAGCCGGTAGCCGTGCACGCCCCGCTTCCAGGCGAGCAGATAGATGGCGACGCCGGTCACCAGGCCGCCGACGAGCGCGCCGGCAGTGACCTGCGCGGAGGTCCCGGAGAACAGCACGATCATGGTGAGGGCGCCGGCCGTCGCGCCCTGCCCGAGGCCGAGCACGTCCGGGCTGCCGAGCGGGTTGCGGGAGATGGCCTGGAACAGCGCGCCACCCATCCCCAGCGCGGCGCCGACCAGCAGCCCCACCAGGACCCGCGGCAGCCGCAGTTCGTTGACGATGAACTCCTGGCTCGCGTTGCCGCCGCCGGCCAGGGTCCTGAGCACGTCGGCGGCCGGTATCTCGAAGTCGCCGGTGCCGATCAGCAGGACGCTCGCTGCCAGCGCGAGGAGCAGCAGGAGGACGACGACGACGGTGGCCCGCACGTCCAGGCGGAAGGACAGCCCGCCCGGGCTCCGCACGGCACGGTTCTTCCTCACGGCTTTCGTGGTCACAGCTGGGCCGTCCTCCGCCGTCGTACGAGATAGATGAAGACCGGGCCGCCCAGGACGGCGGTGACGATGCCGACCTGGAGCTCGGAGGGCCGGGCGACGATCCGGCCGAGGACGTCGGCGCCCAGCAGCAGCACCGGCGACAGGATCGCGGCGTACGGCAGGATCCAGCGCATGTCGGGTCCGGTGAAGGAGCGGACGATGTGCGGGACCATCAGCCCGACGAACACGATCGGCCCGCAGGCGGCGGTCGCCGCCCCGCACAGCACGGTCGCGGCCAGCATGGACAGCGCCCGGGTGCGGTTGAGGTTGGCGCCGAGCGCCTTGGCGGTGTCGTCGCCCATCTCCATGGCGTTGAGGGGCCGGGAGAGGGCGAGGGCGAGGATCGTGCCCACCACGAAGAACGGCAGCACTTCCATGATGGTGTCGTCGGTCGCCGACGACAGCGACCCGACCGTCCAGAAACGCATCCGGCCCAGTGCCGCGTCGTCCATGATCATCACGGCTTGGAGGTAGCCGAAGAGCGCGGCGCTGATCGCCGTGCCGGCCAGGATGAGCCGCACCGGCGTGGCCCCCCTGCTGCCGCCCAGGAACCAGACCAGCGCGCCCACGCCCGCCGCGCCGGCGAACGCGAACCACACGTATCCGGTCAGTGAGGTGACACCGAGGAAGCTGATGGCCGTGACGACCGCCGCGGAGGCGCCCGCGTTGATGCCGAGCAGGCCGGGGTCGGCCAGCGGGTTGCGGGTGAGCGCCTGGAGGACGGCTCCGGCGAGCCCGAGCGCGGCCCCCGCGAGCAGACCTAGCACGGTCCGCGACAGCCGTTCGCCCACCACGACATCGCTGTACGTGCCCGAGTCGTGGAAGAGACCGTGCCAGACCTGCGCCAGGGACAGGTCCTTCGCGCCGACCGCGAGGCTCGCCAACGCGATGAACACCAGGACCGCTGCCGAGACGGGCAGCCCGACGGCACGTACGACACGGCGCTTCGGGGGCGGCGCGGGGGCGGTCTCCGCGCGCTGTTCAGGGGGACTGTCGACCAACACGCGGTTAGGTTAGCCTACCCTGCCATTCGATCACGATCCCGAGGACGCCCGGCCCGCCTCACGGCCCCGCTCATCGGACTCGCCGCAGCCGGTCTCCTGCCCCGTACGACGGCTCACAACCCCAGTCGTGCCAGCGCCTTCCCGGAATCCAGCTCACATCCCTCCTCCCCGCCCGCCGTCCAGGCCGCCGCACACAGCGCGCGCAGCCCGTCCAGGGCGGCGCCGTCACCCTCCAGCTCCAGCCGCTCGACGCCGGCCGTCGCCGTCCAGCCACCGCACCGGAAGCCCTCGCTGCCGTCCCCCGTGACCTCCGGCTGTCCGCCGAGCAGCCCGCGCAGGTCGGCGTCGACGTACGTCGGCCGGTGCTCCGGCGGCGCCGCCAGCAACTGCGCCCCGTCGGTCACCCCGGTGAGGACGAGCAGCGAGTCGACCTCGCCGTTGAACGCGCCCTCGATGTCCGTGTCCAGCCGGTCCCCCACCACCAACGGCCGCTGCGCGCCGGTGCGCAGGATCGTCTCCCGGTGCATGGGCGGCAGCGGCTTCCCGGCGACCTGCGGCTCGGCGCCGGTGGCGATCCGGACGACCTCCACCGCCGCGCCGTTGCCCGGTGCGATGCCGCGGGCTCCCGGGATCGTCAGGTCCGTGTTGGAGGCGTACCAGGGCACCCCGCGCGCGATCGCGTAGCAGGCCTCCGCGAACCGCCCCCACGGCAGCTCAGGCCCGCCGAAGCCCTGGACGACGGCCGCCGGATCGTCCTCCGCCGACTCCACCGGCTCCAGCCCTCGCTCCCGCAGGGCGACCCGCAGCCCCACACCGCCGATCACCAGCACCCGCGAGCCCGACGGCACCTGCTCGGCGATCAGCCGGGCCACCGCCTGCGCCGACGTGATGACGTCGTCCGCGCCCGTCGGTATGCCCAGCTCGGTCAGGTGCGCCGCCACCGCGTCGGGCGTACGGAGCGCGTTGTTCGTGACGTACGCCAGGCGCATGCCGCCCGCGCGGGCCGTGGACAGCGACTCGACCGCGTGGGCGATGGCCTCACCCCCCGCGTACACCACCCCGTCCAGGTCGAGCAGCGCCGTGTCGTACGCCTCGCCCAGGCTCCGCCCACTGCCCTCGGGCCTCGTCCTGACGCTCCGGCTCATTGCACATCGCTCCTCGTTCGACGCCTTTCCCCCGATCATCCCCCATGCCACTGACACACGTACGATGCCGGGATGAACACAGCAGGTCACCCGGAAGCAACGGCGCGCCGGGGCCTGGAACTCACCCCGTTCCGAGGCCTCCGCTACGACCCCGACCGGGTCGGCAGCCTGGCCGCCGTGACGTCCCCGCCCTACGACGTCGTGGTCCGTCCCGACGGCCTGCTCCACCTCGAGTCCGCCGACCCGCACAACATCGTCCGCCTGATCCTTCCCCAGGCCGCCACGCCCGAGGCCCGCAACGAACAGGCCGCCGAGACCCTGCGGCGCTGGAGGTCGGAGGGCGTGCTGGCCGCCGACCCCGAGCCCGGCCTGTACGTCTACGAACAGCGCGACGGCGACGGCATGCTGCAACGCGGCATCATCGGCGCCCTGCGCGTGTCGGACCCCGCCGAGCAGGTCGTGCTGCCGCACGAGGACGTCATGCCGCACGTCGTCGCCGACCGCGCGGCCCTCATGCGGGCCACCTCGGCGAATCTCGAACCCCTGCTCCTCACCTACCGCGGCGACGGCACCACGGCGGCCACGACGACCGTCGTGGAACGCACCGCCGAACGGCCGCCGCTGCTGTCGACGACCACGGAGGACGGCTACTGCCACCGTCTGTGGTCGCTCACCGACCCCGACGACCTGGCCCGCGTCCGCTCGGAGCTGGCGCGGCACCAGGCCCTCATCGCTGACGGCCACCACCGCTGGGCCACCTACCGCACGCTGCGCGCGGAGCACCCCTCCCCGAGCCCCTGGGACCACGGCCTCGTCCTCCTGGTCGACACGGCCCGCTACCCGCTCCGGGTCCGCGCCATCCACCGCCTGCTGCACGGCTTCCCGGTGGACGACGCCGTCGCCGCCCTGGACGGCCACTTCCGCGTCCGCCGGCTCGACGGCCCCCTGACCCGGGCCATGGAGGACCTGGCGAAGGCGGCCGAGTCGGGCAACGCCTTCCTCCTCGCCGGTGACGGTTCCTTCCACCTCGTCGACCGGCCGGAGCCCGCCCTGCTGGACCGCACGGTCCCCACCGACCGCCCCCAGGCATGGCGCACCCTGGACGCCACCGTCCTGCACGCCACCCTCCTGGCCCACGTCTGGCGCATCCCGGACGACTCCGCGGCCCACGTCTCCTACATCCACGACACGGCGGCCACCGTGGAGAAGGCGGAACGCGACGGCGGTACGGCGGTACTGATGCACCCCGTCCGCGAGGAGGTCGTACGCGAGCTGGCCCGGCAGGGCGTCACGATGCCCCGGAAGTCGACGTCCTTCGGCCCCAAGCCGGCCTCGGGCCTGGTGCTGCGCGCGCTGGACCTGTGACAGGGCACGGCCCGGCATGACGAAGGGGCGGGACCGTGTACCGGTCCCGCCCCTTCGTCGTCACGTCACGGACGTCAGTCCTTCGCGCCGTCCCCGGCGTCGTCCTCTGTGGCCGGGCTCGCCGGCCCCTCCTCGTCGCCACGCTCGTCGAGGGCGTCCATGAACTCCACTCCGTCCAGCTCGGCCAGCCGGTCGGAGGCGTCCGTGCTGCCGTCCCGGTCGGACTCCACGGCCTTCGCGAACCACTCCCGTGCCTCCCGCTCCCGGCCCGCGGCCAGCAGCGCGTCGGCGTAGGCGTACCGCAGCCGCGCGGTCCAGGGCTGTACGGAGTTGGAGGCCAGCTCCGGGCTCTGCAGCGTCACGATGGCCGCGTCCAGCTGGCCCATGTCGCGCCGGGCGCCGGCCGCCACGAGGCGCATCTCCACCTGACCGGCCTTGTCGAGCTTGTGCACCTCGGGAGCACCGGCCATGTCCAGCGCCTTCTCCGGCCGGCCGAGCCCGCGCTCGCAGTCCGCCATCACCGGCCACAGCTCCACGGACCCGGTCATCCGCCGCGCGGCCCGGAACTCCGCCAGGGCCTCGCTGTACTTCTGGTTGGCGTACGCCGCGAACCCGGCCGCCTCGCGTACGGCGGCGACACGGGACGCCAGGCGCAGGGCCACCCTGGAGTAGCCGTACGCCGCCTCCGGGTCCTCGTCGAGGAGCCGGGCGACCATCACGAGGTTCCTGGCGACGTCCTCCGCGAGCGTCTTGGGCAGGCTCTGCAGCTCCTGCCGTACGTCCTTGTCGATCTCGTCGCCCGTGACCTCTTCGGGGATCGGCAGGCGCTTGATCGGCTCGCGGTCGCGGTCACGGTCCCGCTCCTCACGGAAGCGGCCACCGCCGCCATGCCGGTCGTCCCGCCCACGGAACCCGCCAGGCCGCCCGCCTCGGTCGTCGCGCCGGGGACCACGTCCCCCGCGGTCGTCGCGACCACGGAACCCACCACGGTCCTCCCGGCCGCGGAACCCACCACGGTCGCCACCACGGCTGTCGTCGCGCCGGCCGAAGCCGCCACGGTCACCGCGGTCGCCGCGGTTCTCCCGGGGGTCGCGGCTGTCATCACGGCGGAAGCCACCACGGTCACCTCGGTCGCCACGGTCGTCGCGACGGAACGACGGGCGGTCGCCGCCACGGTCGTCGCGACGGAACGACGGGCGGTCACCACCGCGGTCGTCGCGACGGAACGACGGGCGGTCGTCGCGGCGGTCGTCGCGACGGAACGACGGGCGGTCGTCGCGGCGGAAGGAGGGGCGGTCGCCGCCACGGTCGTCGCGGCGGAACCCACGGTCCCCGCCACGGTCCCGGTCATCACGACGCGGTCCAC
>NZ_JAGMUF010000121.1:64429-65314 GCF_019049125.1 Streptomyces sp. AC602_WCS936
AAGCCGCCACGGTCACCGCGGTCACCGCGGTCACCACGGTCGTCGCGGCGGAACGACGGGCGGTCGCCGCCGCGGTCGTCGCGGCGGAAGGAGGGGCGGTCGCCGCCACGGTCGTCGCGGCGGAACCCACGGTCCCCGCCACGGTCCCGGTCATCACGACGCGGTCCACGGTCCCGGTCGTCACGACGTCCGTACCCACCACCGCGGTTGTCATCACGCCGGTCATCACGACGATCGTCACGGCGGTCATCCCGACGGAAGCCACGCTGGCCCCCGCGGTCGTCTCCTCGACGGTCATCGCCTCGGCGGTCGTCCCGCCGGAACCCACCGCGATCACGGTCGTTGTCGCGACGGAATCCGCCGCGGTCCCCGCGCTGACCGGAACGGTCACCACGGCCACCACTGTCCCGTCGCCGCTGATCGCGCTCCGGTCGGTCGTCGGGAGAGTTGGTGGACATGGGTGACTCCTGTCTTCGGTACCGCAAGTCATTCTCGCGCAGCCGGGTACCCGGTGCGCCCTGAAAAAACGAAAGGACCCCTGGTCCCCAGCTGAACGCTGGGGACCAGGGGTCCTTCCCAAAGATTGTTCGGCGGCGTCCTACTCTCCCACAGGGTCCCCCCTGCAGTACCATCGGCGCTGTAAGGCTTAGCTTCCGGGTTCGGAATGTAACCGGGCGTTTCCCCTACGCTATGACCACCGAAACCCTAATGGTTTCGAGCGAACAAGCACACTCTTCAATTGTTCTGTTCAGCTCGAAAGCCGGCAACTGTTCGTTGCCTCAGAACTAACACAGTGGACGCGAGCAACTGAGGACAAGCCCTCGGCCTATTAGTACCAGTCAACTCCACACCTTGCGGTGCTTCCATATCTGGCCTATCAACCCA
>NZ_JAGMUF010000122.1:0-236 GCF_019049125.1 Streptomyces sp. AC602_WCS936
CCCCCGTCGCCGCCGTCCCCGTCGGCGAGCAGGGCCGCCGCCGTGACGCCCGCGCCGGCCGCCGCGACCACCAGCAGCACGGCGGTGAGCACGGCCCGGGTCGTGCGCCGGGGCTCCGCCGTCCCGGGCGGCCCGGGCGCACGGCCCGTGGCCAGGAAGGCGCGCAGCATCCGCTCCGCCTCCGCCGCGTCCAGACGCCGCCGGGGATCGCGTTCCAGCAGGCCCCGGACGACCGG
>NZ_JAGMUF010000123.1:0-283 GCF_019049125.1 Streptomyces sp. AC602_WCS936
CGCTTCCCCGGCTCCGCCGACGCCGCACCCGAACAACTCGCCGAACTACGCACCCTCGACGACATCATCACCTTCATCACCGACGCCGCCGGCACCACCACGGCACCGCAGACGGCGGACGGCACCGGCACCGGCACCGGCGGCGCACCGGCCCCCGCGCCCCTCTCCGCCGACGAGGTGCGCAAGGTGCTCCTGGAGAGCGTCTCCGCCAAGACCGGCTACCCCGCCGACATGCTCGAGACCACCATGGACATCGAAGCCGACCTCGGCATCGACTCCATCA